>JBMSXD010000060.1:0-9415 GCA_049425265.1 Solirubrobacterales bacterium | reverse complement strand
GGTCCCGGCCCTTGTCGGTCAACGAGTAGGTGACCCGCGGGGGCACGTCGGGGAAGGTGGGCCGCTCGACGATGCCCTCTCCCTCGAGGGTCCGAAGCCTGAGCGAGAGGGTGCGGGGGCTGATCCCGGTCAGGGAGCGCTCGAGTTCACAAAAGCGCCTGTTGTCCTCGGCCAGGTCACGAATCACCAGGAGGGTCCACTTGCCGCTGACCACGTCTGCCGTGCGGCAAACGGGGCATTGATCGAGTGAGGTAGCCGGTGCGATCTCCGTATCGATACTCATCGCAGTGACACTTTACAAAGTGCAGCAGCGTGGCTTCACTTACTGAAGCAACTGACCCGATAGCGCCGTCCAGGTGAAGTAGGCAATTCCCGGCACGGCAAGGAAGGGGGCCAGGGGAAGCGTCTTCCCGGTCAGTCCCACTCGCCCGCGTGCAGCGCTGAAAAGGCCGAAGCCCGTGGCGAGTCCGAGGCCGGGGATCAGGGGCACCCAGACCGCCGGCCCGGCAGCGAGTGCCATTACGGCGATCAGCTTGACGTCGCCCATTCCGAACGAGCCGGGCCGGAGGATCGAGAGGGCCCCGAGTGGCAGGCAGACCAGCGCAACCGTCAACAGCCCCGGAAGCAATCCCCCCTCCGGATTTCCCGGAAGGAGTTCAGCAAGGCCGATGGCACCGGCCGCCGGGAAGGTCACGAGGTCGGGGATCAGCCGATTCCTCAGATCGGTGATCGACCCAACCACCAGGGCCAGGCAGACGACGATCGCCTCGAATGGGACCACGACCGGAGCCTGGTCCCGATCTGGTCACGAGGGGATGACGGAACTCCCGATCGGGAGACGAAACGGAAAGGAAGGAGACTGGGCCAGGCTCAGGTTGCTTCGCGAAGCTTCTGGGCCTCGTTCAGGCTCTGGAGCTTCTTCAGCGACTGGTTCTCGATCTGCCTGATCCGCTCGCGGGTCACGTTGAAGGTCCTGCCTACCTCGTCGAGGGTCCGGGGGTGCTCTCCACCCAGCCCGTAGCGGAGCTCGAGCACCCGGCGCTCGCGATAGGAGAGGCTCTCTAGGGATTCCTTGAGCGCCTCCTTGGTCAGCAGGTCGACGGCCCGATCGAACGGCGATTCGGCCTTCTCGTCGGCAATGAACTGGCCGAACTCCGATTCCTCCTCGTCGCCGACAGGCTTCTCCAGGGAGACCGGGGACTGGGCCGAGCGCTTGATCGACTCGACCTCCTCCGGGTCGATCCCGGTGACCTCGGCGATCTCGTCGGGGGTCGGCTCCCGACCGAGCTCGGTAACCAGCTTCCGTTCCGCCCTGCCGATCTTGTTCAGCTTCTCGACGACGTGGACCGGGATCCGGATCGTCCTCGCCTTGTCGGCGAGGGCGCGGGCGATCGCCTGGCGGATCCACCAGGTCGCGTAGGTCGAGAACTTGAAGCCCTTGCGGTAGTCGAACTTCTCGGCTGCGCGGACCAGTCCGAGGGTCCCCTCCTGGATCAGGTCTAGGAATGGGAGGCCCTGGTTTCGGTAGTTCTTGGCGATCGAGACCACGAGGCGGAGGTTCGACTCGACCATCTTCTGCTTGGCGTCGAGGTCACCCTTCTCGATCCGCTTGGCGAGGTCGACTTCTTCCTGGGCGGTCAGCAGGCGAACCTTGCCGATGTCCTTGAGGAAGAGCTGGAGCGAGTCGGTGGTCATGTCCGGCTTGAGGTCCAGCGCCTCCTTCTTGCGGCGACGGCCCTTTCGGCCATCCGAGCGCTCGGCATCGGCTGCCGACCCGACTCCGGGCTCCGCGTCCTCGACCAGCTCGATTCCCTGCTTCTCCAGGTGGCCGTAGAGGTCCTCGATATCCGACTCGTCGAGCTCGACCTCGGAGACCGCGGTCGACACGTCGCCGAAGGTGAGCACGCCGAGCTGCTGGCCCCGGTTGACCAGGGTCTTTACTTCCTCAAGTTCCTGAAGCTCTGCTACCAGCATTCCGTCCTAATCAAAGTCGTTGGTCGATCCGATTTCTTGCACCGCACCCCTGCGAATGCCCCTTTGCGGTCCCCGGTCAGGTCCGGACCCCTGCCGGGACGTCCGTCTTCACCTCGCGCCGGTCTCTTCCTTTCGACGCATGAAAACCCGCACCACTGGGCATGTAACGAGGGGATTGACTGCCTGACAAGGATAACCGCTTCACTTAGTAAAGTCAAAATGATGCCGGCCGTCGCCCAACCCCTCGGCTAGCCCATTGGCCTGCCCAGAACGAGACACCAAAGAGGAACTCCCCACCGGGACCGGACCCCGGACCTGGGTGAGGGCCTTCTGGTTCAGGGCGTACCACGAAAACGTCACCGGTCTCTCGGCGATGGTCGCCTACAACCTCCTGCTGGCCGTCTTCCCCTTCTCGCTACTGGTGCTGTTCATCTTCAGCCAGGTGCTTCGGGTCGACGGGATCGAGAACAGCGTCTACCAGGACCTGAGGCTCCTCTTTCCCGAGGCCAGTGAGGACACGCTTCGGGACATCCTCGCCACCCTGAGGTCGAACTCCGCAGCGATCGGGGTTCTGGCCCTCGCCGCCTCGATCTGGATCGGGGCCTCCTTCTGGGGGGCGATGGACACTGCCTTCTGTCGCATCTACCACGTCAAGTGCCGCGGCTGGTGGGAGCAGAAGCGCTTCTCGCTGAGCATGCTCCTGGTCGTCATCGCCTTCATCCTCGCCTCGGTCGTCCTGCCGGCGGTGGAAGGGGCGATCCTCGGCTCCGCCGAGAGCCTCCCCTTCGGCCTCGATGAAGTCCAGGCCCTCGATGATGCGGCCCTCCTGGGATTGACCCTCCTGCTCAACTTCGCCGTCTGTTCGCTGATCTTCTGGCTCGTGCCGAAGGGGCACATGCCCTGGCGGGCCGTCTGGCCGGGTGCCCTCTTCACGACCGCAGTGTCGGGATTGGCGAACTGGATCTTCCCGCTCTACCTCGACAACATCTCGACCCTGAACCTGTTCGGCAGCACCGCCGCCTTCGTGCTGATCGCCCTGGTCTGGTTCTACATCGTCTCGCTCACCCTGCTTGCCGGAGCGGTGATCAACTCGATCCGCCACGAGTACGGGGACACGGGATCGATCCCCTTTGCCCCCGCGGAGCCCGATGGACTGGTTGCCTTGCCGACCGCCGAGCCGTACCGCTCCCTGGTCCTCGGCGGCAACGGCTCGAACGGCACCAATGGCAATGGCAGCGAAGCCCCGTCTGAGACCCATGAGGGGGAAGGCGTCGGGGTCGAAGCGGCCCGATCCGAACCCGAACGGTGACCGTCGAGGTCGAACTCGAACCGGACCCGGTCCGAAGCGGAGTGGCGAGCCACGGACCGGTCGAGTGCGCCCAGACGGCGGTGGTCACCGTCGACGACGCGCTCTTCGAACGGATCTGGGCACCTTCGACCCTCGAGCTCCTGGCCCGGTCCTACTGGCGTTTCCTCCGTCGTCGTTCGCTCGGCGCGATCAAGGTCTCCTACGGCCCCGATTCGCGGGAGGTCCATCTGGTCAGCAGGCGGATAACCCTGCTCCGTTTCCATGCTCCCCGGTTCACCACCGGAGACGACTTCGGCGAGGTCGAGTGGCCGATCGCTCGTGGCCTCCTGGTCGCCTCCGAGGGCCGGGAGCAGGGCTACCTGAAGATGCGGGTCAGCCACGGCGAGGACGCGCACGGGGAGGGCACCGAGAGTTTCACGGTGACTTCCGAGGTGGCCAACTTCTACCCCTGGATCAGGGGAACGGGCTGGTTCGCCCGCCTCGGGGCCTGGCTCTATTCCCAGACCCAGTTCCGGATCCATGTCTGGATCACGCGGGGCTTCCTCAAGTCGCTCTCCGACCTGCCTGCCGAAGTCCTGCGCCGAGGCGAGGACCCGGCCTCGGAGCCTGACGACGCCTAGAGGTAGTCCCGCTCGAGTTCGGCCACGGCCGAAGCCATCGCATCGTGCATCGGAGCCGGCTCGATCTCGAAGAGCTCCATACCGGAGCGGTCCTGGACCACGGTTTCGGTGGTCAGTCCCTCGACCAAGGGCCGGGCCACGCCGGTGTCGACCGGGGTGACCAGGCCGATCCAGAGGGACGAGAGCCTGGGCGAGAGCACCGGGACCCTGATCATCACCGGGCGTCGCCTCCCCATCGCGTCGGCCATCTCCTCCATCATCCCGCCATAACTGGTCAGGTCCGGGCCTCCGATCTCGATCTCCCGCCCGGTCCAGGGACCGGTCCTGGCGGCTGCCACCAGGTAGGCGACCACGTCATCGATTGCGATCGGCTGGGTCAGGGTCGTGGTCCACTTCGGGGTGACCATCGCCGGCAGGCGACGGACCAGGTAGTAGATGGTCTGGAAGGACTCGCTGCCCCCTCCGAGGACGACCGCTGCCCGGAAATAGGTGACCGGGACCGGTCCCGAAGCAAGGATCTCGGCGGTCTCGTGTCGCGACTGGAGGTGTCGCGACTCACCGGTGCCGAGGCCACCGAGGTAGACGATTTGGGCCAGTCCGGCCCGGCCTGCCTCCTCGGCGAAGTTGCGGGCGCCCTCGCGATCGGCCGCAGCGAAGTCCCCCTCATTGCCCCGGCCCATCGAGTGAACGAGGTAGTAGGCAGTCGAGACCCCGTCGAGGGTCCCCTCGAGCGATTCCGGATCGAGGACGTCCCCCCGGACCACCTCGCAACCGGCCTCCTCGAGGTCGCGGGCAGCCTCCGGCCTGCGGACCATGCACCGAACCTCGTACCCGGCCTCGAGCAGGGCAAGGGCGAGCTTCCGCCCGATGTAGCCGGTGGCCCCGGCAACCAGTACCCGGTCAGCCGAACCTTCCACCGGTCACCTCCCTGAGCTTCGCCCGGTCGTGGCGGGCCTCGATCTTCCTGACCGTTCCTGACCTCGAGCGCATCACCAGGGACTCGGTCGTGAGGTCGCCCCCGTCGAGGCGCCTAACCCCGTCGAGCATGTCGCCATCGGTTACCCCGGTCGCGGCGAAGAAGACGTCGTCGCCCCCGACCAGATCGTCGGTGGTGAGGATCCGGTCGAGGTCGTAGCCCGCCTCGAGGGCGGCCGAACGCTCCTCCTCGTCGCGGGGCCAGAGGCGTCCGATCAACTCACCGCCGAGGCACTTGATCGCCGATGCCGCGAGTACACCCTCGGGCGTTCCGCCTATGCCCCAGAGCAGGTCGACACCGGTGTTCTCGCTGACCGCGAGGAGCGCCGCCTGGACGTCTCCGTCGGTGATGAACCGGACGGAGGCCCCGGCCGCCCGGACCTCTTCGACCGTCTCCTCGTGGCGGGGCCGGTCGAGGATCATCAGGGTCACTTCCTCTGCGGTACCCCCCTTTCGCTCGGCGATCGAAGCGATCACTTCGCCGAGCGGACGCTCCAGGCTGATCAGGTCGGCGAACTCGGGTGGGGCCGCCATCTTCTCCATGTAGACGCAGGGGCCAGGATCGAACATCGTTCCCCGTTCTGAGAGGGCGATCACCGCCAGGGCTCCACCGAAGCCACGGGCGGTCAGAGTGGTCCCCTCCAGTGGATCGACCGCGATGTCGACCACCGGTGGGCTGCCGTCACCGATCGCCTCGCCGTTGTAGAGCATCGGGGCTTCGTCCTTCTCGCCTTCGCCGATCACCACCGTGCCGTCCATCGGCACCGTGTCGAGCAGCAGGCGCATCGCGTCGACCGCAGCCCCGTCGGCTGCTTCCTTGTCGCCACGACCGATCCACCGCGAGGCCGCGAGGGCCGCCGACTCGGTGACCCTGACCAGTTCGAGGGCCAGGTTCCGATCCGGCTTGTTCCCGGACCTCACGTCTTGGGAGATGACTGACATCTCGCCCTTGAGGCTATACCGCGGAACTCGCGATGGTGCCGGGGAGAGGGCTGGTGGGCGAGCGCTGTACGCTGGCCCGGTGACCGAGCCGAGGTGGGGACTGACACTGCCGCTTCCCGGGGTTCCCCTCTCGGGGATGAGGGAGTTCGTCGAACAGGCCGAGGCAGAGGGCTACACCGACCTCTGGTCCGGTGAGACCGGGGGCCCGGACGGCTTCACCCCGCTCGCCCTGAGTGCGGCATGGACCGACCGGATCCGGCTCGGAACCGGGATCGTCGGGGTCTTCCAGAGGGGACCGGCCCTGCTCGCCCAGCAGGCCGCCGCCCTGACCGACGCATCGAATGGCCGCTTCGTCCTCGGGATCGGCGCCTCCTCCGACAGGATGGTTGCCGGCTGGAACGAGATCCCCTACGAGAAGCCCCTGACCAGGGTCGACAGCACGCTCGACTTCCTTCGGGTGGCGCTCTCCGGCGAGCGAACACGGACCGGCTTCAAGCTGGAGACCGCCCCGGCCCACCCGACCCCGATCGTCCTCGCCGCCCTGAGGGGCAGGATGCTCTCGCTCGCGGTCGAGAAGGCCGACGGGGCGTTCACCAACTTCCTGCCGCTCGGAGGGCTGCCGAAAGTGGCCGAATCGGTCGCCGGGGCCGGCCCCGACTTCGAACTCCTCTGTCGCTTCTTCTGCCTTCCCGGGACACGCGAGGAGGTCGAGCCCCTGGCCAGGTTCATGTTCTCCTCCTACGTAACCGTTCCGGTCTACGCCGAGTTCTTCCGGTGGCTGGGGTACGGCGACGAGATCGCCCCGATGGTGGCTGCATGGGAGGAAGGCGACCGGCAGAAGGCAGCGACCGAGGCACCGTGGGAGCTGATCGAGCAGACCTTCATGGTCGGTCCCTGGGAGTCGATCAGGGAACGGCTCGATCTCTACGTCGAGGGCGGGATAACCCTGCCGGTCGTCACCCCGATCGTCACCCCGGACCGGATGTCGGAGGCGATCACCGAGTTGGCCCCGGCCTGAGCCGGCACTATCCCGTTCCGTCGCTCTCGGGATCGGTCCAGACCCGTTTTCTCCAGGGGGGTGTGATCGGGTCGAACCGGGCCGCTCGGGCCAGGGCACCGGTCATCGTGGTCTCCAGCGGGACCAGCCGGATACGGTCCCGGCCGACGGTCACCGGGTGGGAGGAGGGGTCCGCCGAGGCCGCCCCGGCATGGCTCCCCCCGGCGACATACCACCGTCCCGTCCGCCGCCCCCACCCTCCTCTCTCCCTGATCCCGAGCGACTCAAGGCCACGCTCCACCCCCCTGAGCCCGGCATCCGTGGGCCAGTTGAGCACCGAGCGCCCGTAGACATAGCCTGCGTGGGAGGAGGTCCGCTGCGAGACGGTCCCGTCCGGTTCGATCCGGACCTGGGTCGTCTCCCAATCGTGCCGGTGATAACCGCGCCGCTCGAGGACGGGGGCGCCCCGGAAGGTCGAGCTCTCCGGGAAGTAGGCCCAGTACTGGAGGTAGAGGTTGCCGGAAGCCTCGCCCCCGCATGCCGCTCCTTCCGAGTTCGCCCGGATCGTCCGGCAGTCGATGACCCGGGTGAACAGGGTCGCCGGCTCGTCGGCCAGGCTTCCGGATCTAGTGATGCCGGACCCCTCCGCGCAGGCCGGACTCCGGCAGGTCCGGAAGTCGACCGGCATCCCCAGGACCCCGTCCTCGAGGCGAAGCTCCGGGGCGAGGGACTCCAACCTCCGACTGACCTCCTCGCCGTAGGTCGCGGCCAGGCTCGGCCGCTCCGGGCAGCCGCCCGAGAGGGAAGCCGCGCAGAGGAGTGACCGGTAGACCGAGTGGGCGAAGCCGGGCGCCGACGGAGCCACGACCACGAACAGCGCCCCCAGTCCAGCCGCCAATACGACCGCCAGGCCGGTCCACTCCAGGGAGGCCTGACCCGAACACCTCCCGGCCGCCGGGCCGGTCCTGCCTGCCTTCGCACCCGGTGCGGTTCGTGATCCCACCGGGCGATCGTCGGGAGGGAAGGCTCAACGAGGGGCCGCATTGTGGAAAACCGGATGACCCGGGTTTCAGGTAACCGTGACCTCTACCCTCCAGCCCATGAACGATCCGACCAAATCCACCGATGGCGGCGGCGGGCTCGACCCCAAGCGCATCGTCGTCGGAATCCTCGTCGTCCTGTTCGTGGTGATCGTCCTGCTCAACTGGCAGGACGTCAAGCTGAAGCTGATCTTCTTCGACCTGACCCTGCCGATGATCGTCTGGCTGGTGGTCGCCGCGCTGATCGGCGCCCTTGCCGCCACGGTGATCCCGGCCGTCCGCCGGCGCTAGTACCCGCGGGACGGGGGCGGCTCAGAGGTCGCCGAGCTCGGAGACGATGTCGGAGACCGTCTGCTTGGCGTCTCCAAAGACCATCGCGGTCTTCGGGTGGTAGAAGAGGTCGTTGTCGATGCCGGCGAATCCCGGGCTCATCGAACGCTTGAGGACGAGTACCTGCTGGGCCTCGTCCACCTCGATGATCGGCATCCCGTAGATCGGGCTCGACTCGTCGGTCTTGGCGGCAGGATTGGTTACGTCATTGGCCCCGATGACCACACAGACGTCGGTCTGGGGCAGCTCGGGATTGATCTCTTCCATCTCCTTGAGCTGGTCGTAGGGGACGTCGGCCTCGGCCAGCAAAACATTCATGTGCCCCGGCATCCGGCCGGCGACCGGATGGATCGCGTAGTTGACGTTGACCCCCTTCGCCTCCAGGGCGTCGGCCATCTCCTTCACCGCGTGCTGGGCCTGGGCAACCGCAAGCCCATAGCCGGGCACGACCACAACCGAATCAGCGTAGGCAAGCTGAATCGCCGCGTCCTGGGCGTTCATCGACCGGTACGGCCTTTCCTCGCCATCCCCGCCCCCGCTCTCCGGGGGTGAACCGAAACCGGCGAACAGGACGTTCCCGACCGAGCGATTCATCGCGTTCGCCATCTCCAGCGTGAGGATCGTCCCCGACGACCCGACCAGGGTCCCCGCGACGATCAGTGCCGTGTTGTTCAGGGCGATCCCGGCAGCGGCAGCCGAGAGGCCGGTAAAGGCATTGAGCAGGGAGATGACCACCGGCATGTCGGCGCCACCTATCGGCAGGACCACCAGAGTGCCGAGGAAGGCCGCGGCGACCAGCATCAGGATGAAGATCGTCTCGTTGAGGGTGCCGTTGTCTGCAGCAGCACCCAGGTAGACGCAGCCGACGACCAGACCAGCGAGCAGCAGGGCGTTGACGATCTGCTGACCGGGAACCTTCAGCGGCTGGCTCGGGATCAGCTCCTGGAGCTTTCCGAAGGCGACGTTCGACCCCCAGAAGGAGATCGACCCGATGACCATCGCCAGCAGGGTCGGGACCATCTCGTCCGCCGGAACGGCGAACCCCTCGACGATCCAGTGCCGGTACTCGGCCCAGGCGATCAGGGCGTCGATCTCCTCCTGCGCCAGCGAGCGATCGTTCTTGAACTTCGGTCCGACGCCGGGGACCGGCTTCCAGGGCGGCATCGTGTGGCCCTCGACCACGGCGGCGATGTCGCTGATCGGCTGGAGGTCCAGCAAAGCGGCGACG
>JBMSXD010000059.1:0-9770 GCA_049425265.1 Solirubrobacterales bacterium | reverse complement strand
TTACGAAGCCGCTCGACTCCAGCACCACGTCGACGCCCATCTCCCCCCAGGGAAGTGCCTTCGGGTCCCTCTCCGAGAGCGCCGCGATCTCCTTTCCGTCGACCTCGATCGCGCCGTCGCTGGCCTTGACCTCCCCATCGAAGCGCCCCATCACCGAGTCATAGGCGAGCAGGTGGGCGAGCATCTCGTTGTCGGTCAGGTCGTTGATGGCGACGAAATCGAGGTCCGCACCGGATTCCCTGGCGGCCCTGAAGACACTCCTGCCGATCCGGCCGAAACCGTTGATCGCAACCTTGACGCTCATCTGGGTGGGTGCTCCTCTCTCGTGTCCACGGTGCCGTCTCGGCGCCCCGATCGCCCCTTGCCGTGATGGCGAGGAACGATCGCGATGTTATCCGAGGGCCATGCCCTTCCGCGGCTCCGAACTTTCGACGGATCGGGGCTCAGCGACGTGGCATCCAGCGGAAGAAGCGCAAGGCGAGCACCAGCCCGAGCAGGCCCCAGGCGAGCAGCACCGCCATGCTCCCCCACGGGAATCCGGGGCCGTCGACCGCCGGAACGTAGGCGGCCAGCATTACCTCGAAGAATGCCCTGACCGGGAAGATCGAGGCGAAGTCGAGCACCCCGGTGGGAATCTCGCTCTCGGGGATGAAGATGCCGGAGAGGAAGTAGAGCGGCAGAACGATCAGGTTGACCATCGCCGGAGCGGCTTCCCGCGAGGGGATGATCGCCGTCATTGCGACCCCGAGGGTGCTGAACGAGGCGGCGCCCACGACCAGGGCCAGGAGGACGGGCCCGATCGAGCCCCAGGGAACCGGGGCACCGAACAGGACGAGTCCGACCAGGGTCACCACTACGACCATCAGTACGGAGACGACCACCGAGTTACCGACCCGACCGGCGATGAAGACCCAGGCCGGTTGGGGGGTGCCCCTCCCGCGCTCGAGCAGTCCCCCTTCCCGGGCGATCGTCAGATTCATCGCGAGGTTCATGAAGGTCGCCGAGATCACGGCGAGGGTGACGATCGCCGGCACGTAGTAGCGGTCGGTCGGGATTCCACCGAGGGTCTCGATCCGTTCGTCGCCGAAGATCGTCGCGAAGATCACCAGCAGCAGGACCGGGAAGAGCACGGTGAAGAAGACCGAACCCGGATTGCGCCAGAAGACCTTCTGGCAGTACCTGAACTCGTGGGAAACCAGTCCAAGCGCTCTCGTTGCCCCGCTCATCCGGTCAGCTCCAGGTAGACGTCTTCGAGGCTCGGGGGCCGGACCGAGAGTTCCTCGAGTTCGATGCCCCTGCTCCCCGCCCAGGCCGTAATTGCAGCGAGGTCGGCAGTGGGCCGGTCGCTCTCGAGCGAGTAGGTGCCGGAACCCACCCGCTTGAGGCTGTCGCCCCCGGGCAGCCGCAGATCGCCCGGTTCGACATCGGCCGGCAGCCGGAACGAGATCGCGGTTCTCAGCCCCCGCTCGGCCCCGAGTCCGGCCGGGGTCCCCTGGGCGACCACCCGACCGTCATCGACGATCACAACCCGGTCGGCCAACTCGGCCGCCTCCTCCATGTAGTGGGTCGTCAGAAGGACGGTGGTCGCCCGCTCTCGAAGCCCCGCGATCATCCCCCAGGCACTCCGCCTCGCAGCAGGGTCGAACCCTGTGGTCGGTTCATCGAGGAAGAGCAGTTCGGGCCTGCCCGACATCGCGATCCCTACGTCGAGTCGGCGTCGCTGGCCACCCGAAAGACGGCCGGCCCGGACGTCGGCCGAGTTCCCGAGACCGACCAGCCCCACAACCTCATCCGGTGGCATCGGATCGCGGTAGTAACCGGCGTAGAGCTCGAGCGACTCACGGACGGTCAGGAGCGGCTCGAGAGCGGTCTCCTGGAGGACTATCCCGATCCGCTCCCGCCAGTCCGCATCCGCTTGTGCCGGATCGACCCCGAGCACCTCTACCGACCCGCCGTCGCGCTGGAGGAGCCCTTCGAGGATCGTCAGGAGCGTAGTCTTGCCGGCTCCGTTCGGACCGAGGACGGCGACGATCTCCCCGGACTCGACCCGAAGTTCGAGTCCGTCGAGCGCGACCGTCTGGCCGAAGGTCTTACGGACGCCCTCGGCCCGGACCGCCGGACCGGCGCCGGACATCAGTCCAGGTCCCTGTGGCTGACGCTGACGACTACGTCGTCACGCATCGCGAGGTCGCTCCAGATCCGCTCGGCGACCGTGACCGAGCGGTGACGTCCGCCTGTGCAGCCGATCGCGATCGTCAGGTGGCTCTTTCCTTCGGCGACGTAGGCCGGAATCAGGAACTCGAGCAGTGGCAGCAGCCGACCGTAGAACTCGCCCGCCTCCGTACCGGCCTCGACGTACTCCCGGATCTCGGGGTCGAGTCCGGTCTTCGGCCTCAGCTCGGGGTCGTAGTACGGATTGGGCAGGAAACGGACGTCGAGGGTGATGTCGGCATCGCGTGGTGGGCCGTTCTTGAACCCGAAGGTCAGGAGGCTGACCGCGAGTCTCCCCTCGTCGCGGCGATCGATCATCTCCTCGACGATCCGCTGCCTCAGCAGGTGGGCTGTCAGCTCGGTCGTATCGAGGACGAGGTCGGCCCGGTTCCGAAGTGGGGAGATCAACTCCCGCTCCGCACGGATCCCCTCGAGGACCCTCCCCTCCGGCGCAAGGGGGTGACGCCTCCGAGTCTCTTTGTAGCGGTCGATGAGTACCTCTTCCTGGGCCTCGAGGAAGAGGAGTCTCGGCTCGATTCCACCTTCCTCCAGCCGTTCCAGGGTCTCGACCAGCTGATCGAAGTACTCACCGCTCCGAACGTCCGTCACCACGGCGGCCCGCTCGACCGAGCTGCCGGGAAGGGCGAACAGCTCGCCGAGGGCCTCGATCATCTGTGGAGGGAGGTTGTCTACGCAGAAGTAGCCGCTGTCCTCGAAGGCCGCGATCGCCTCCGACTTCCCGGCCCCCGAGTGGCCGGTGATCACGACCAGGTCGACCCCGGGATCGGACTCGAGGTTGGGTTCGGCCTCCTCCCCGGGCGAGGCCCCCGTCCCCTCCGGTACCACCGACTCAGACCCTGTGGAGCTGTTCATACACCTCTCGGGCCACCTTACCGGGCAGTCCGGGCACCGCCTCGAGCTCTTCCCGACTGGCCTCGGCCAATCGGTCGGAGGATCCGAAGTGGCGGAGCAGGAGGCGCTTGCGCTCGGGACCTACCCCCCGAATCCCATCGAGGACGGACTCGGTCATCCGTTTGCTGCGTCGCCCTCGGTGGTGGCCGATCGCGAACCGGTGGGCCTCGTCCCGGACCCGCTGCAGGAGGAGCGATGCCTCCGAGTCCGGTCGGATCGGGGCCGGGTGGCTGCTCCCCGGCAAGAAGACTTCCTCATGACGCTTGGCGAGCCCGATCACGGTCACGCCGCGCTCGAGGAACCCGCGCAGCGCCTTCAGTCCAGAGGAAAGCTGACCCTTGCCGCCATCGATCAGGATCAGGCCCGGCAGGGATGCGAAGCTCTGGTCCCGATCGGGATCGTGCGGGGAGAGGTCGGCCTGCTCCTCGTACCGCGCCATCCTGCGGCCGAGGACTTCCTCGAGCGATGCGTAATCGTCGGGCCCGCTTGCCCTCGTGACCTTGAACCTCCGATAGTCGGACTTCTTCGGGCTGCCCCCCTCGAAGACGACCATCGAGGCGACCGTGTCCTGTCCGCCCAGATTCGAGATGTCGAAGCCCTCTATCCGCACAGGTACCTCATCCATTCCGAGTGCCTCGGCGAGGCCGGAGAGCGCCTCCGCCTTCCGGCGGCGGCCGAACTCCCGCCGGAGCTGCTCCTGGCCCAACGCCAGCCTCGCGTTCCGTTCGGCCATCTCCCTGAGGCGACGCATTTCGCCCCGCTCGGCGACCCTCAGCTCGACCGGTGAGCCGTCCCGCATCACCGAGAGCCGCTCGGCCAACTCATCGGTCCGCCCCGAAAGCTCCGGCCCGACCAGGACCGTCCTCGGCAGGGCGGGTGATGTCGCGTAGAAGCGCTCGATGAAGCCCGCGGCGACGTCCCCCTCCCCGGTACCCTCCGGTACCTCGAGGTAGAAGCCCTGCTTCTCCAGAAGGACGCCGTCGCGAACCTGGAAGACCTGGGCGTTGGCATCGCCCCCCTCGGCGGAGACGCCGATCAGATCGGCCGAGCCGACCGGGGTTCCCGAGACCCTCTGCCTCTCGAAGAGGGAGCGGACGGCCTCCAGCCGGTCACGGAAAGCGGCCGCCTTCTCGAAGTCCTGTGCGGCCGAGGCCTCCTCCATCTGGCGCTCCAGTTCCCCCTCGATCCGTCCGTAGCGGCCGGAGAGGAAGTCGAGTACCCCGTCTATCGATTCGCGGTAGGCCTCCTGGTCCACGTAGCCGACACAGGGTGCTCCGCACCGGTCGATGAAGTAATCGAGGCAGGGGCTGCCCGAGCGTCGCCCCGGTTCCGGGCCATCACAGGTCCTGAACTGGAAGAGCCTCCCCAGCAGATCGAGGGTCTCCCGGACCCTACGTGCCGAGGAGAACGGTCCGAAATAGACCCGACCGGCCCGGTGGCGCTCCCTGGTGAAGTAGACCCGGGGGAAGGCTTCATCGAGCGAGACCGCGATGTAGGGATAGGACTTGTCGTCCCTCAGGCGAACGTTGAACCTGGGGCGGTACCTCTTGATGAAGTTCTGCTCGGCAATCAGGGCTTCCGACTCCGTCTCGGTTGCGAGGAACTCGATCGAATCGACTTCCGAGGTCATCGCGGCATTCCCTCCCGAGAAGTGCGAGCCGACCCGTTTGCGAATCGAGCGGGCCTTGCCGACGTAGATCACCTCGTCGTCGCGGTCCCGGAACAGGTACACCCCCGGCTCGTCCGGGAGAGCCCGGCGCTCGGCGACCAGGCGTCGCTCGCGCGACTCCGATCCCGGGCCTGCCTCACCCATGCGGTCCTCCTGGTGACCCTTCCATCCTTGGAAGGTTAGGAACTCCCGGGGACCGGGTAGTCTTCCGGCGCCTACCATGCCCCATTCCGCCCCGCCACCAGAGCTGACGACGATGACCTTCGCGGAGGAGGATGGCATCGGGATCCTCACCCTGGATCGGCCCGACGCCTACAACGCGATGGACCCGACGATGATCTCTGAGCTCCCCGTGATCTTCGGCTGGTTGGCCGATCAGGCCGACCTTCGCGCCCTGGTCATCACCGGCGCCGGCACGGCCTTCTGCGCCGGTGGCGACGTCAACTGGTTCCGGCGCGGGGTCGAGGACCCCGATGTGGACATCGTCGCCGCAGTCAGGGACGGTGCCGAAACCCTCCACCGAGGGATCGTCGACCTTGTCAGGATCCCCTACCCGGTGATCGCCGCGATCAACGGACCGGCTGCCGGGGCCGGGTTCTCCCTCGCCCTCGCCTGCGATACCCGGATCTGTTCGGAGGATGCCTTCCTGGCCTGTGCCTACGGGAGGATCGGCGCCTCCCCGGACGGGGGGATGACCTACTTCCTTCCACGGGTGGTCGGTCCGTCCCGGGCGGTCGAGATTCTTCTCAACGACCCCAACCTGTCCCCCGAAGCGGCCCTCGGGGAGAAGATCGTCGCCGAGGTGGTCGGCCCGGACGAGTTGATGGAGCGGGCCATGGAGAAGGCCCGGAAACTCGGGGCGAAGGCGCCCTACTACGTCAAGATGTCGAAGCGACTCGCCGGCACCAGCCTCGATCACACGCTAACCGAACACCTCCAGCAGGAACGCCACGCGATCGCCGAGGCGATGGCGACCGAGGACCTCGCTCGGGCCGTCACGGCATTCTTCGAGGGCGACGAAGTCGAGTTCCAGGGTCGCTAGGGGCCCTGGAGTTCAGCCGGCCTTCAGCAGCCGGGTGACGCTGTCGGCGACGCAACACGGCTTCTCCCCGCCCTCCACCTCGACGGTGAACCGGGTCACGTTCTCTATCCAGCCGTCGTCGCGCTGCTCGGAGCTGACCAGCTCGGCCGAGGCCCGGATTCGGGAGCCGGCCGGCACCGGGGCCGGGAACCGAACCCGGTTCCAGCCGAGGTTGACGCCCAGCGCGAAGGCGTCGGGGGAGACGTCGACCAGGCCCTCTCTGAATCCATCGATCATCGAAAGGGTCAGGTTCCCGTGGGCGATCGTCGTCCCGAACGGGCTCTCCTTCTCGGCTCGCTCGACATCCACGTGGATCCACTGGTGGTCCCCGGTCAACTGGGCGAAGGAATCGATCATCTCCTGGGTGACCTCACGCCACTCGGTCGGGCCGACCGCCATCCCGACCAGGGAATCGATCGAATCGGGGTCCGTTATCTCGATCCTGTCCACGGTCCGAGACTATCCGGAACGGGGCCGTGGACGGGGGTCGGATTCACCTGACCAGCTCGACCTCCATCGGGACCCCAACCGATCCAACGGCGTTCCCGGCAAGGGCCAGTACCCGGGCAACGTAGGCGAGGGTTTCGGGGTAGGAGGGCACGCACCCACAGGCCGAGACCGCGCCCGGCCCGGCGTTGTATGCGGCCAGCGCGAGGCGGGTACTGCCGAACTGGGCGATCAGCTCGGCCATCAACCTGGCCTGGGCGGCGATCGACGCGAATGGGTCGAACGGGTCGGTGAGGCCCCGGGAGGCCGCAGTCGAGGGCATGAACTGGGCGATTCCCATCGCCCCGGCCGGTGAGACCGCGTTCGGGTCGAAGTTCGATTCCGATTTGAGCTGGGCTGCCAGGAGTCCTGCCGGTACCCCGGTAGCGAGCGAGGCCGCCAGGATCGCCCGACGAAATCGGACCGGGACGAAGTCGGGGATCAGGATCCCACCTCCCTTCGCCCCCTCCCCGGCTCCGACGACCTCCGCTGCAGCCGAGCAGGGCTCCGGTCCGGCAACGTAGCCGAAGTGCCACGGCTCCCAGGAATACCTCTTGAGGAAACCGAACCGCCCGGCATTGGCGGCCAGCCACCCGTATGCAGAAGGCGGCCCGATGTCGAGCTCCGTCCCACACCGGTGGAGTGACTGCCCGGGCGGGGCGACCCAGCGGGGGTCGGGGTTCGCCGCGAACAGCCGTGCCTGCTCGGCATCCGATCGGAATCCCGAGTTGATCGCGAGGCCGACCCCGTCCCGGAGCGCGGAAGCTGCCATCCGGTCGAAGGCCGAAGCCACATCCGGCCTCATCCCATGTCCCTGGCGGATCGCGAGTGGGCCGGAATAGCCTCCGCCGGTCGCAAAGGCGAGGTCGGTTCCCCCCGATCCGACCAGGCCGACCCTGGCTTCAGCCCACGCCCGGCCGACCCGACCTCGCGGTCCCCCCACGGGCAGACTGACCCGGCCGGCCAAGGGGGCGAAGGAGGCCGCGTCGGGGAACCTCACCGAGACGGTCGTCGGTGACCCCCCGTTGGCAACAGCGACCGTGATCGCCGCAAGCCTCGCCCGGGCCAGGTACACCGGTTTCGGCAGGTGGCGCGGATTCGGCAGGCCGTTGGGCAGGGTCGCCGGGGCGAGCAGCCGGGGCAGATCGTCGCGCATCGAGCGGGCCGCCGAGAGGGCAGCCAGGTCGGCGGCACGCTGGGCCCTCCCCTTCCCGGTCACCGCACCTGCGATCGCAACCAGGGCGACCGCGACCGTGATCGTGACCAGCGCGGCCCCTAGCACCAGCGGGGTCGCCTGGCCCGACTCCGAACGCCACACCGATCCGATGCGAGCCACCTTTCCCCGGCCGGGCAGCACGTTCCTGACCGAATAACCGGCCCCCTCGGCCTCATCGATCGCCAGGCTAACGACGGGATCCGTCTCGGCCTCCCCGCTGATCAGGACCTCGGTCGACTCCCTATCCAGAAGGCTCCGGACGTCGAGGTAGCACGTCGGAGCGACCGCGATGACCACGGCCCCGAGATCCTCGACCATCCCGAGTACCTCGGTGATCTGGTCGGCGAGGTCCGCCTCCGGGGCAAGGCATACCCAACAGTCCCTGCCCCTCACCACCGCCCTTGCCCTCGGTCCGACCGCTTCGATCCGTGTCGCGAGCTCCGAGGCGGAGCGGGATTTGATCAAGGTCGGCTTCGACCGGCCGTCCAGGCCCACCTCGATCAGGCAGGCCGGCCCTCGAGAGCGAACTCGCCCGGCAAGGAGCCGACGGGCAATGCGACCGACCGCAGGGTCCGGACCCGGGGAGGTGACCAGCACGGTCCGGGAATCGGATTCGGGGTCAGCCCCGGTTACCGATCCATTCACCGCGGGGCCTCCCGAACCCAGGCGCTCGAGCTGACCTCGAGCAGTCGCGACAGTCGGGCCACCGGGGAGGGGGGCCGAACGCTTACCCGGACGGAACCGGGCAGGCGGCTCAGCCTGGATCGGGATCTCGCCCAGTCCGGCAGGGCATCCTCGACCGCTTCGGAGGCGGACTTCCCCCGAACGACTGCTATCGCGCCGGCCTGAGCCGCCCCCTCGGCGAGCTGGTGGGCGTGACCGACGAGGAGCAGCTGGAAAGCGAGCAGGCCGGCGAACAGGAGCACGGCGACCCCGGCGACCGCCTCGACCGTCGCCTGGCCAGAGTGACGCTCAAGGCCGGGACCCATCGCTCCCCTAACGACCGAGATCGCTCGACCCCTCGAGCCAGGTCTCGGGTAATCCCGGGACGAGGGCCGGCAGTCGGACCGAGACCGTGACCCCATCCTCGCGGGTTACCCGGGAATCCTCGGAGAGCACTCCGGGAAGGGCTCGCCGAGCTGCCGCCTTCGCCGCCTCACCGGTCAGCACCGCCCGGGCCCCGGCCCGGGCGGCGGTACCGGCCGACCAGAGCACGTAGCCGGCTACCGCGAGCTGCAGCGAGGCGAGGAGTGAGATCGCGACCACTGGAAGGGCACCGACCATCTCCAGCGAGACCGACCCGGACTCCCGCCCCCTCGGGTCACCGGCCGGTTCCCTCGCCTGCCTCTTCCCTTTCGTGGGCACCTGGCCAAGGTCGCCGGTCGTCGGTCACGGCTTGCACTAGGGGAGGGAAATCCCTGCGACAGTTAGAGCCTGGGACGTGCGCCTCGGGCTCAGGTCCTGAACAGGCCGACCACTGGCGAGTGGTCCGAAAGCCGGATCAATGCCCCGGATCCCGGATCCCTCACCTCCCGGCTGCGGACGGGCAGGGCCTGACCCGGCTGGACGACTTCAAGGCCCCGGACGAGGAGGTGGTCGATCGAGCCGGCCAGGTCGGGGGCGGGAGCGGAGAGACCGAACCGACTGCAGAGTTCGGGAAAGGGGTGGCCGGCCGAAGGGCGGCAGTTGAAGTCACCCCCGAGGAGCAGCGGTCGCGACCCCGAACTCCGCGATGCGAAGGCGGCCGCTTCGAGGACGTCACGAGAGGCCCGCTCGTGGCCGGTCGAGGCGTGGAGGTTGTAGAGGTCGACCTCGCCACCCAGGCAGACCGACTGGACCGCCCGCCGCTCGGGGAGGCGGCTCAAGCCCTTCCTGCCTCGCCCGACCGCCTCGAGTCCGATTCCGTCCCGCACCAGGATCTGGTTTCCACCGCCCTCCCAGCTTCCGACCAGGTGGGGCCTCCGTTCCCAGACGCCCTCGGTCACGGGCCTCATCCAGTTGCGCGAGGTCGGCACGAAGGATCCCGTGGCGCCGGTTGCCCTCGCAACTGTTTCCGCCCAGGAGGGCGGCACCTCCTGGAGCAGAGCGACGTCCCATTCGAGGTCGTTCAGGACCTGGGTGAACTCACCCTGGAGCGAGCGGTTGACCAGGACGTGATCACCCGAGCGCCTCGACCTGCCACCGATCCGCCAGCC
>JBMSXD010000058.1:0-9850 GCA_049425265.1 Solirubrobacterales bacterium | reverse complement strand
CGAGCCGGTCCTCTGCAGCCTGACCGTCGAGACCGGTGGAGGTCAGATCGACCAGCACCAGATGGACGTCGGTCCCCCCGGTCACCAGGTCTATGCCGCCGTCGATCAGGCTTTCGCCGAGCGCCCGGGCGTTCCCGATCGTCTGCCGCTGGCGCTCGCGGAACTCGTCCGTCCCGGCGATCCCGAGGGCCACGGCCTTGCCCGCGATCACGTGCATCAGCGGGCCACCCTGCTGCCCGGGGAAGACCGCCCGATCGATGTCGGCAGCCAGCTCTTCGCGGGAGAGGATGATGCCGCTGCGCGGGCCACCAAGAGTCTTGTGCACGGTGCTGGTCACGACATCGGCGTAAGGCACCGGATCCGGGTATTCACCGGCGGCAACCAGGCCGGAGAAGTGGGCCATGTCGACCAGGAGCTTCGCGTCGACCGAGTCGGCGATCTCGCGGAAGGCGGCGAAGTCGAGATGGCGCGGGTAGGCCGACCATCCGGCGATGATCAGCTTCGGCCGGCGCTCCTCGGCGAGCCGGGCGACCTCGTCCATGTCGACCAGATTGTCCTCGGCAGAGACGTGGTAGGCGACAGGGTCGTAGAGCTTGCCCGAGATGTTGAGTTTCATCCCGTGGCTCAGGTGGCCCCCGTGATCGAGAGCGAGGCCGAGGATCGTGTCACCCGGATCGAGCAGGGCCATGAAGACCGCGTTGTTCGCCTGGGCACCCGAGTGTGGCTGGACGTTGGCGTGCTCGGCGCCGTAGACGTCCTTTGCCCGCTCGATCGCCAGGCGCTCGACGATGTCTACCTGGTCACATCCGCCGTAGTAGCGCCTGCCCGGGTATCCCTCGGCGTACTTGTTGGTCAGTACCGACCCGACCGCTTCGAGGATCGCCGGTGGCGCGAAGTTCTCGGAAGCGATCATCTCCAGGGTCGATCGCTGACGGTCAAGCTCGCCCTGGAGGGCCGCCGCGACCTCCGGGTCCACCTCGGCCAGCGAGGCCTCCATGATTCCGGTCTGGACCGTTGTTCCCTGACCCGTACTCATTGGTCAAGCCTAGCAACGGGCCATCTGGAAAAACCCCGTTCCCGGGGAGCCTCAGCCCTGCTCGATCTCGGTGATCTCCTCGACCCGGCGCTCGTGCCTGCCACCTTCGAACGAGGTCGAGAGGAAGGTCTCGACTATCCGCTCGGCCACCTCTGGGTCGAGCCGCCGACCGGCAAGGGTGACCACGTTGGCATCGTTGTGACGACGGGCCATCTCGGCCTCGCTGACGTCGTGGGCATTGACCGCCCGGATTCCGGGGACCTTGTTGGCCGTGATCGCCACTCCGTTGCCCGACCCACAGACCAGGACCCCCATCTCCGCCCGCCCTCCGGAGACCAGACGGGCAGCCTGCGCGGCAAAGGGCGGGTAGTCGGTCGATTCCTCGGAGAAGGTCCCGACGTCCTCTATTTCGTGCCCCTCGGCCTCGAGCCAGGACTTGACGGTCTCCTTCAGTTCGAACCCGGCGTGATCCGATGCCATCGCGATCTTCACGATGCGAGCGTAGTCAATCGGGGCAGCGCCGGTGTTACTCGGGCCCGAGGGCCGCGATCAGGTCCCCCCTGCTCATCCCCCCGTCCCTCAGCACGGTCCAGCTGCCGTTCTCGTCGAATTCGGTCAGGTCGACGACGGTCGAGGGAAGTCCGGTCAGCTCTCCCCCGTCGATCGCCAGGTCGACCTGATCACGTACCTCCGGCACGATTCCCTCGAAGGAGCTGGGGGGCGGTTCACCACTCAGGTTGGCCGAGGTCTGGAACAGCGGAAGCCGGACCCCCTCGAGCGGACCCTTGATCACCCGGATCCCGAGCCTCCCGGGGTCCTCCCTACAGGCCAGCGGGTACCGATGTCGGGGATTGGGGACGATCAGGGTCACCGGTCCGGGGAGCAGGCGGCCGACCGCCCCGGCCACGCCCTGACCGAGGTCACGGACCAACTCCCGCATCGCGAGGGGCGAGAGGTACATGATTGCCGCCGGCTTGCCGTCGTCACGCCCCTTGATCCGGTAGATGCGTTCGACCGCCTTCCGGTTAAGCGGGTCGCAGGCGAGCCCGTAGAGTCCGTCGGCCGGAAAGAGCGCCACCCCACCCTGGGACAGGCAGCCCTCCAGTGCCTGGCGGGCAGCAGCGCCATCGGCAATCGCTGTCGAAATGGTCTTCACCGGCATCGAGAAATGATCTCAGCCCCGCCCGGTCGACCTCCGGCCGACCACCACCCTCTCGATCCCGGCGAGGTCGGGACGTACCTCGATCCCAGCGAAGCCGGCCTCCCGGAGGAGGCCCGACACCCGAGGGGCCTGACCCGCCCCCACCTCGAGGGCGATCAGCTCGGCGACCACCCCCGAGGGGGCCATCTCGTCGAGAACCGACGCGATCACTTCGGTTCCACCCTGCCCGCCGAACAGGGCCTGGTCGGGCTCCCACGAAACGACTTCCGGCTGGAGCGAGGGGGCCTCGAGCTCGCGGTCGACGTAAGGCAGGTTCGCTACTACGAGGTCGAATCGTCCGCCGCCCTCGGGCCAGGTTCCGACCTCGAATCCGACGCGGTCGACGAGCTCCAGCCCGGTCGCGTTGGTGCGGGCCAGCGCGATCGCATCCGGAGAGATGTCCGTGGCGACCACTTCGCAGCCGGGCAGCTCGTCGGCTATCGCCAGGGCGACGGCCCCGGACCCGGTTCCGACCTCAAGGACCCTGGAAGGAGATACCTCCAGGGCCACCTCGACCAGCCCCTCGGTCTCGGGTCGGGGAATCAGGACCCTCGGATCGACGGCGATCTCGAGTCGCCTGAACCCCTGGCGCCCAAGAATGTAGGCGACCGGCTCGCGGTGGAGCCGGCGGCGGACCGCCTCGCCGAACCGGCGGGACTCTGGTGGCTCCAGCGGCCGATCCGAACCGACGACCAGCTCCCCCCTGGGAATGTCGATGATCCCGGCAAGCAGGACCTCGGCGTCCGTGCGGGGCTCGGGGATCCCCGCGGCGCCAAACGCCTCGGTAGCTGCCTCGAGCGCATCGGACCTGCTCACCCCTCCTGCGGCCATCGCCTTCTAGCCCTAGCCGGCTTCGGCTTCCAGCAGGAGCCTCCGTTCCTCGGCGGTGAGCGCATCGGTGAATTCGGCGAGATCTCCACCGAGTACCCCATCGAGGTCGTGCGTGGTCAGCTTTATCCGGTGGTCCGTCACCCGACCCTGGGGGAAGTTGTAAGTACGCACCTTCTCCGAACGCATCCCCGACCCGACCTGGGCGCGGCGCTCGGAGGCGATCGCCTCCTGCTGCTCGGCCAGCTCCCTCTCGTAGAGCCTCGCCCTCAGTACCTTCATCGCCTTCTCACGGTTCTGCAGCTGGGACTTCTCATCCTGCATCGAGACGACGATCCCGCTGGGCAGGTGGGTTATCCGGACGGCAGAGTCGGTTGTGTTGACCGACTGCCCTCCCGGCCCGGAGGAGCGGTAGACATCTATCTCCAGGTCGGCCGGATCGATCTCCACCTCGACCTCCTCTGCCTCGGGGAGGACGGCGACGGTCGCGGTCGAGGTATGGATCCTCCCCTGCGACTCGGTCTCGGGAACTCGCTGGACCCGGTGGGTCCCGGCCTCGAACTTGAAGACCGAATAGGCGCCGTCACCCGTGACCTCGAAGGTCACCTCGCGAAACCCCCCGTGTTCGGCAGGCGACTGGGAGATCACTTCCGTGCCGAAGCCACGGGACCCCGCATACCGGGTAAGCATCCGCAGCAGGTCACCCGCAAAGATCGCCGCCTCGTCACCGCCGGTCCCGGCCCGGAGCTCGACGATCACGTTCTTGGCGTCATTCGGGTCCCCCTCTACCATCGCTAGGCGAATCTCCTCTGCCAGCCGATCGAGCTCGGCCGGAGCCTCCCGCGAGACCCTCTGGATCTCCTCGTCGCCATCGCCCTCCTCCAGCAGCTCCCGTGCCCCGGCGAGGTCGTCGCTGACCCTTCGGTACTCCACGGCGAGGGCCCGTGCCCTGTCGATCCTTCCGTACTCCCTGCCGAGCTCGGCGTAACGGGTTCGGTCGGCGATCACTTCCGGATCGGACATCTCGGTCTCGAGCTCGGCGTGGCGAACCTCGATCCGATCGATCAGGGAATCGATCAACTGGTCGGCGGAGCCGCTCAAGATCTCGCCCCCTCGCTGGTGCTCGTCCGGACGAAGCCGGGCCGGATCGGCAGCACCGACCCAGTTAAGACTTGGACCGCTTCGCGGCCCTGCGCTGGAAGCGCTCTACCCGACCGCCGGTGTCGACCAGCTTCTGCTTGCCGGTGTAGAAGGGATGGCATTCGGAGCAGAGCTCGACGTGCAGGTCCGCTTTGGTCGACCTGGTCAGGAACTGGTTGCCACAGGAGCAGGTGACGTTGGCCAGCACGTATTCGGGATGTATCTCGGCCTTCACTGGGTTCCAGTCTAGACCACCGGTTGAGGCCGATCGGAGATCGCGAGGGTCGGAAATGGCGCTTCCCCGAGTTTTCCACGATTTACAGGGAGTTCCGAACGGGGGGTACCGTTTTTCCGTCCGGTGAGGAGAACACAATGCGGATGCACCCTGTCCGAGGAGAGGACCTCTTGTCCGGTGAAATATTCGATCAGGCGAGCCTTCGCAGCGCAAAGGCGCAACGCTTCGCCGACGCCTTCGCCGGCTGTGGGGACTGGATCGAGCCCCCTCCGCGTCGCAGGCGGAGCCGCGAATTCGGCCCCTTCGACGGCGACGCGCCGGAGCCCTTCGAGGCCGACTTCCGCCGGACCGGGTTGGACCGGACGGATCCGTACCGCCGGGCTGCCTGAGCAGGTTCCTTACAGGACTCAGGTCTCGGTGTAGAGGGGGCCATCGCCGCCCTCGGGAAGGGTCAACCTCCCGCCCTTGGCGGTGATCGCACCGCACTGGACGCAGTTCGATGCCGTTACGTGGACGTCGACCACCTCGGCGTCGCTCTCGAGCTGGTCCTCGGGGATCTCGTAGACCTGGGCCGGGCACATCGAAACCCAGGTCTGAGCCACCTCACGGGGCACCTCGGTCTGGACCTTGACGTGGTTCGGCGCATCGTCCCGAGTGGCGTTGCCCGTTAGGAAGACCGACGAGAGCTTGTCGAAGGTGTACTCGCCGTCCGGCTTGGGGTACTTGTCCGCAGCTGAGCCGATCTCCATCTTGTAGGAGGCGTCGTCGTGGTTCTTCCAGTGGCCACCGGGGAAGGCGCCCTGGGTGATCGTCATCGCCGAGGCGATGGCTCCGCCGACGAAGAAACCCTTGGTGAAGGGCTGGCTCGCGTTCCGCGCCCGGTAGAGGTCCTTCTCGATCATCGAGTTGTGGACCTTCTCGTCGTAAGCCGAGAAGTCGACCGAGTCCTTTTCGAGCGCATCGACGATCGCTTCCGCCGCGTACATACCCGCGTGCATCGCGTAGTGGACGCCCTTCAGCTCGGCGACGTTGACCATGCCCGCCGAGTCACCGGCGATACACATCCCTGGCACCGCGAGGCGCTTGGGCATCGACCAGTAGCCGCCGGCCGGAATCGTCTTGGCGCCCCAGCCGACCCGCTTGCCGCCCTTGAGGATCTTCTTGATGAAGGGATGCAGCTTGAACTGCTGGAGGATGTCGTGGACCGAGAGGGTGGCGTCGGTGTAGTCGAGGCCGACCACGAACCCGATGCAGAGCTTGTTCTCCTCCATCGGGTAGATGAACGATCCACCGAATTCCTTGTACTTGGCCTGGGGGCGGAGCGGCCAGCCCATCGTGTGGATGACCTTGTCCAGCGGCTCCTCGACCTCCCAGATCTCCTTCACGCCGAGCTCCCAGCGCTGTGGGTCCAGGCCGCCGATGTCGAAGTGCTCCAGGGCCGCGTAAGTCAGGTGCCCGATCGTCCCCTCGGAGAGGACGGTTGCCTCGGCGACCAGATCTGACCCGGGCTCGAAATTGGCCAGCTCCTCACCCTTCTTGCCCCGACCACGGTCGCCCGAACGAACGCCCTTGACTACCTGGTCTTCCACCAGAAGCTTGTCGGCTGCTGTCTCGGTGAGGATGTAGGCGCCCTTCTCCTCGGCCTTTTCCGCCAGGAACCTGGTCAGCTTCGAGACCGAGGTGACGTAGTTGCCCTTGTTGTGGAAGTTGGGCGGCATCGGCTTGAGCGGGATCGCCTGCTTGGGGGTTAGTACGTAGACCCCTTCCTTCTCGACCTCCCGGTAGACCGGCCACTCGGACCGGTCGAGGTCCGGGAAGAGCTCCTCCATGGCCGACGGCCTCATGTTCGCGCCCGACATCTCGTGGGCACCGACGACCTTGCCCTTCTCGACGACCGCCACCGGAACCTCACCGAGGCGTTCGGCCAGTTCCGGCCGATCCTCGAGCAGCTGGAGGACCTTGTTGGCGCAGGCGAGTCCGGCCGGTCCGGCGCCGACGATCGCAACCCCTACCTCGATCCGCTCGTCTTCGGGATCGGTCGGCTTCGAGATGACGCTCTCGGATTCGAACGGGGGCGGGTATGCGGCGGGTGCGATCGGGGGCATCTGGCCGGTCCTTTCGTTCTTCGGTCTCTTGCCTGGTCGGGGGTCTTCGGGGGGGAACCCTCGGGCGGGTCCGTGGGGACCCGCCCTCGGAGCTCCCTTGCTTCTAGCCCTTCCGGGCCTTCAGGGCCTCGGTCAGCTTCGGCATGATCTTGTTCAGGTCACCGACCACACCGAGGTCGGAGAACTCGAAGATCGGTGCATTCGGATCCTTGTTGATCGCAATGATCGTCTCCGAGTTCTGCATGCCTACCTTGTGCTGGATGGCCCCCGAGACACCTACCGCGAGGTAGAGCTTCGGGGCGACCGTCTTTCCGGTCTGGCCGATCTGGGCCGCGTAGGGGTACCAGCCGGCGTCGACCACGGCACGGGTAGCCGCCACGGCACCGTTGTCGAAGGCATCGGCCAGCTGCTCGCAGGCCTCGAAGCCTTCGGCCGAACCGAGTCCACGGCCGCCTCCGACCAGGATGTCGGCTGCCTCGATGTCCACGTCGGCGCCGCGCTGCTCGCCCCGCTGGATCATCTCGGCCTTCGTCGACCACTCCGACAGGTCGACGTCGACATCGACGACCTCGGCCGTGCCGCCCTTTTCCTCGATGTCGAAGGCGTTCAGCCGCCCGATGATGATCCCGGGCTCCGATACGTAGCCGACATCGGCGATCTGGGAGTCCTGGAGGATCGGACGCTCGGCGACGAGTTTGCCGTCCGCCACCTTGACGCTGGTCACCTCCATCGTCACACCGGCGTCGAGCCGTGCGGTCAGGCCGGCACCGATCTCGAAGCCGAGCAGTCCACCGCCGAACAGCGCGTAGGAGAAGCCGTCGTCCTGGATCACCTTCGCCATCACGTCGACGATCGGCTGGGCGAGTCCTTCGGGTACGTCCTTGGCCCGATAGACCTTGGTCACGCCGTAGTTGCCGAGGGCCTGAGCCTGCTCGTCGGAGACGTCACCGACCACCACCGCGGCAGCCTCACTGCCGAGTTCACCGGCCAGGCCGGAGGCCGCCGACAGGGCTCCCAGCGAGTTCTTGTTGAAGTTGCCCTCACCGTCATGCAGGGCATATACGAGTATTCCGCCCATTCAGATCAACTTCCTTTCGTCGAGCCAGGTGACGATCTTGTCGACCGTCTCGGCAGTGTCTTCGTCTTCGATGATCTCGCCAGCCTCCTTCGCCGGGGGCTCGTTCAGCGCAGTCACCGTGGTCTTGGAGCCGGCCTCGCCAACCTCGGAAGCGTCGAGGCCGACGTCCGCAGTGGCCTTCGTGTCGACCGGCTTCTTCTTCGCTCCCATGATCGCCTTGAGGCTCGGGTAGCGGGGCTCGTTGATCGCGTCACCGACCGAGATCACGGCCGGCATCGTCAAGGCGACGGTGTCGTAGCCGTACTCGGCCTGGCGCTCGCACTTCAGCTTGTCCCCGTCGACCTCGATCCCGACGACCTGGGTCAGCGATGGCATCTTCAGGTGTTCTGCCACGACCGCACCGATCGTGTAGCACTCGCCGTCATCGGACTGCTGGCCGAGCAGGACCAGGTCCGGGCTCTCGGCCTCGAGGAACTTTGCCAGGGCCTTGCCGGTGGCGCAGACGTCGGAGCCGGCCAAGGCGTCGTCACAGAGGTGGACCGAACGGTCGGCACCGAGCGCGACGGCCTTCTGGAGTGCTCGTTGGGCGCCCTCGGGACCCATCGTCACGGCGACGACTTCATCGACGTCGAGGTCGTCCCCTTCCTTGAACCTGACTGCCGCTTCGACCGCGTGCGTGTCGAACGGGTTGAGCGTGCTCTCGCCAGTGCGATCGAGCCACATCGTGGACGGGTCGATCCGCTTCTGCACCGCGGCGTCCGGCACGTCTTTCACCAGAACACAGATCTTCACTGAAATCCTCCTGGTCTAGGGGTTTTCCGGGCCGGGACTTTTGGCTTTGGACGGGCCTCTGGAACCGGCAGACTCGCGATGATACCGGGCCGGGCGGAAGATTGACTGACGAGTCAATCGGTGGTCCCGGTGAGCTCCTCGCAGAGTTCGAAAAGCTGCCTGCGATCTGCTGGCGTCTCGCGGGTGCCGGGAAGCCTGTACTTCGGTCTGGGGCGTCGATCTTCGTAGAACAGACCCCCTGGCGCCTCCGCGGGAGTAGCCCCGGCGAGCCAGGCAATTGTGTCGGCACCGGCCTCCGGACTCCGGAGCACAGGACCCATCAGCCGGTTGAACCGCGGCAACGATGAGGCGACCCCCGGGGTCGACGCCCAGCCCGGATGCATGGAACAGGCGGTCGGCCTGAACCGAAGGTCGAATTCATCGGCCAGCATCACCTCGGCCCGCTTGGTGTGGGCATAGAACTCGGTCGGGCTGTACTCGCGCCGTTCGAGCTGGGGGTCGCTCAGGGAAAAGCGGGAGGTGTACATGCCACCCGAGGAAACCATCACGATCCTGGGGTCGGAGCCTTGCTCGAGAGAGGGCATCAGCAGACGGGACAACAGGTACGGACCGAGGACGTTGGTCGCAAAGGTGAGTTCGAAGCCCTCCTCGGTGAGAACCCTCCCCGGTGGCATGACCCCGGCGTTGTTGACCAGTACGTCGAGCGGCTCGTCCCACCCCAGCCAGGTAGAGGCAAGCTCCCGGACCGAAGCGAGCGAGGAGAGGTCGGCCACCAGCAGCTCCGGCTCGAGCGACGCGACGGAGGCGACGGCCCTGAGCGCCTCCTCCCCCTTCTCCCGATCCCTGCAGACCAGGATGACCCGGGCACCACCCCTGGCCAGCGTCGTCGATGCGGCCCGGCCCAGTCCGGCATTCGCTCCGGTGACCATCACGGTCCTGCCGCTGACCGCAGGGGGCTTCCATCCAAAGGCCCTGCGCCTGACCTCGTACCCGATCGAACTGAACCCCGGCAGAACCGCGAGGTCGAGGAGCCGATCCAGGGCGCCGGCGATCGGGGGGCTGGGTTCGGTCACCTCAGCCCTGGCGATTCGCTTCGACCCCTTCACGGATGAAGCCGACGATCTCCTCGGTCGAGGACCCCGGCGTGAACACCTCGGCCACGCCGGCCTCCTTCAGTTCCTCGATGTCACGGTTGGGGATCGTTCCCCCGACGGTGACCAGCACGTCATCGACCCCCTGCTCCCGGAGCAGCTCGAGGATCCGCGGTACCAGGGTCATGTGGGCGCCAGAGAGGATCGATATCCCGATCGCGTCAGCGTCTTCCTGGATCACCGTCTCGGCTATCTGTTCCGGGGTCTGGTGCAGACCGGTGTAGATCACCTCCATCCCGGCGTCGCGCAGTGCCCGGGCGATGATCTTGGCGCCACGGTCGTGG
>JBMSXD010000057.1:0-9978 GCA_049425265.1 Solirubrobacterales bacterium | reverse complement strand
ACTGGATCGAGGTGAAGCCGTCACCGTCGATCGACATGTCGAAGCCGGCGTCGCGGAGCGCCTCGGCCTTCTCCTCCTCTCGTGCCTTGCACCAGACGAAGTCCTCGATGTCGGGGTGGTCGACGTCGAGCACGACCATCTTCGCGGCCCGGCGCGTCTTGCCACCGGACTTGATCGTCCCGGCCCAGGAGTCGGCGCCCCGCATGAAGCTGACCGGCCCGGAGGCGGTACCGCCCTTGGCCAGCTGTTCGGTCGAGCCCCGGATGTTCGAGAGGTTGATACCCGAGCCGGAGCCGCCCCGGAAGATCATCCCCTCCTTGGTGTTCCAGTCGAGGATCGACTCCATCGTGTCGTCGACGCTGAGGATGAAGCAGGCCGAGCACTGGGGCTTCTCCTCGAAGCCGACGTTGAACCAGACCGGCGAGTTGAAGGCCGCCTCCTGGTGGAGCAGGATCGCGGTCAGCTCGTCCTCGAAGGCTTCGGCGTCGGCCTCACTGGCGAAGTAGCCGCCCTCGCGACCCCAGTCGGCGATCGTGCCGGCGACCCGGGAGATCATCTGCTTGACCGAGGTCTCGCGCTCGTCGCTGCCGAGCTGGCCACGGAAGTACTTCTGGGCGACGATGTTGGTCGCGTTCTGCGACCAGGACCTGGGGAACTCGACTCCGCGCTGTTCGAAGGCAGGGTTCGCCGGATCGCCGATCACGGCGTCACGGAGTTCCCACTCGACCTGGTCGAAGGGGTGCTCCCCTTCCCGGGTCAGCCTCCGCTCGACGGTCACTCCCGCCGGGTTGATCTTGGTCTCTTGGGTCGTCGTCTGGGCCATCTCTCTCGCTCTCTCTCCGGATTACTTACTAAAGGTAACCGTTACTCGTTCTTTGCCAGGGTGGGGGTCAGCTGATCGATCTCGGCCTGGACGTCCTCGACGTCCAGCTGCCGGTAGACAGCTGCGAACTGCAGGTACGCGACCTGATCGATCCGCTTGAGTCCTGCGAGACACATCTCGCCGACCTTCGCGGCCGGGATTTCACCCCCGGAGCGGCGTGCTGCCGCCTCGACCCGCTCGACCAGGGCATCGATCGCCTCTGGCCGCACCGGACGCTTGTGCGAGGCCCGCTCCAAGCCGCCGCGCAACTTGGCGCGGTCGAACGGCTGGCGCTGGCCGTCCCTCTTGCGGACGAAGAGATTCTCCGTTTCGTACCGCTCATAAGTGGTGAAGCGATGGCCACAGGCAGGGCACTCCCGCCTGCGCCTGACAGCGGCTCCTTCCGAGGTTCCTCGGCTCTCGAGCACGCGACTCGCCTCTCCACACTCAGGGCAACGCACATGGGCGAAGATACTAGGAGTGGAGCCGGATACCTTTCCCTGACGCTACATGTAGCGTTTGGGCAGGAAAGGCTCGCCGCAACCTCCGGAGTCCTTCCGGACGCCCTTTCACCGAAGCGCCACTCCCGACCCGATCCCCGGCTGGGAGAATCACCATCCGATGGACGGCACCGACCCAGCCAGCCCGCCCGTAACCGAATCCGAGCCGGCCGGGACGGGGCCGGGCGACTCGCCGTTTTCGATCTTCCTCAGGTTCCTCAAGATCGGCCTGATCGCCTGGGGCGGTCCGGCCGCCCAGACCCAGATCCTCTACCGGGAATGCGTCGAGCAGGAGGAGTGGGTCAGCTCATCCTCCTTCCGGAAGACCCTCGCCGTCTACCAGGTCCTTCCCGGGCCGGAGGTGACCGAGCTCTGCATCTACTTCGGGCGGCTGAGGGCCGGTCGGCTGGGCGGAGTCCTCGGCGGACTCGGCTTCCTGCTCCCGGGCTTCCTGATGATGCTGGCCCTCTCGGTCGCCTACGTCGAGTTCGACCTGAGCGAGCGATTCGGATCCTTCTTCGCCGGGATGCAGGCTGCGGTCGGCGGGCTGGTCGCGATGGCCGTGATCCGGCTGGGTCGACGCTTCCTCGACGACGTTCCGCTCTTCCTGATCGCCGGGGCGGCCTTCGGCCTGACCCTGGGGTTGGACCTCTCCTTCGTCCTCGTCCTCCTGCTCGCCGGCCTCGCTTATGAGGCGGTCAGGTGGAGCCGCGGAGGCGACCGGGACCTGGTCGCCATCTCGCCGCTCGCCCTGGTCGCGATCGCGGCGACGGCCGGCGGCGCGACCCTCCTGGTCGAGGTGTTCTGGGAGGGACTGAAGGCCGGCCTCCTCACCTTCGGGGGGGCCTACACGGTGGTTCCCTTCCTCCAGGAGTCGGTGGTAGGAACGCACGGCTGGCTGACCGAGGCCGAGTTCCTCGACGGCCTCGCCCTCGGGGGGATCCTGCCGGCCCCCCTGGTGATCATCACCACCTTCGCCGGTTACCTGACCGACGGCCTGGCCGGGGCTCTGGTCATGACCTTTGCGATCTTCCTACCGGCCTTCCTGCTGCCGACCTTCTTCCACTCCCAGCTGGTCCGGCTGTCCGAGCACCCCAGGCTCGAGAGCTTCCTCCACGGGGTTACCGCCGGGGTGGTCGGGCTGATCGCCGCGGTCGTGGTCCTGATCGTCGAGACCTCGGTGACCGGCCCCTGGACCGCGGTGATCGCGGCGGTCTCCTTCCTGATCCTGTTCAGGGTCGAGTCGAAGCTGACCATCCCGCTCGTCGTGCTCGGTGCCGGGGCGGCCGGCAGCCTGCTCGGGGTTGCCTGAGCGGCGGCGGCGCTCCGGTACGCTCGTTGAGCTGATGAACCGCACCGCAGATAGCGACAGGGGTCCGGAGGAGGGCTCCGAGTCGGCCCGGATTCGGGCCGTCGAGCTCGCCCAGGCGGCCCGCGAGGGGGCCGCCGAGAAGGCTGAGCAGGTGCGCGAGGCGGCCGCCGACACCGCGGTCGCCCTGCGCGATTCAGCCACCGATACCGCCTCGGCACTTCGCGAGACGGCATCGGACACCTTGCGGAAGGTCAAGCCGAAGTTCCGCGGGGTGAGCCACGAATGGGCCTTCTTCGTCTCGCTCGGACTCGGGGTCTCACTGATCGTCCTCGCCGACACCCCGATGAAACTCCTGGCCGCCGCGATCTACGCCGTCTCGCTCTCGGCGCTGTTCGGCGTCTCTGCCCTCTACCACCGGGTCGACTGGAAGACGAGCCGGGCGCGGATGCTGATGCGCCGCCTCGACCACTCGATGATCTTCCTGCTGATCGCCGGTACGGTCACGCCCTTCGCCCTCCTGACCATCTCCGGGACCCTCGCCACGGTCATCCTGATCGCGGTCTGGACAGGGGCGGTGGTCGGAATCGCGATCGAGCTGCTCTGGATCGGCTCGCCCAAGTGGGTAAGCGTGATCGGCTACCGGGGGGGCGGCTGGAGCGGGGCGATCGCCTTTCCGGCGATCGTCGGCAGCGCCGGGATCGCGGCCGGCCTGTTGATCGCGACCGGCGGAATCCTCTACACGGTCGGGGCCGTGGTCTACGCGACCCGGAGGCCCGACCCGGTGCCCTCGAAGTTCGGCTACCACGAGGTCTTCCACCTGCTGGTGGTCGGTGCCGCCGGAGCCCACTTCGCGGCCGTCGCCCTGTTCGCTCTCTGACCTTCGATGCCCGGACCCGCGACCGACACCTCTGAGGGTTCGCTGCCGGTCGGGCCGGGCGAGGTCCGGGTATTCGAGGCCGGCCCGCACCAGGCCTCCGAAGCGGTCGCCTTCTTCCACGGCAATCCCGGCTCGGCCGGTGACTGGGTCGGGCTGGTCGGGAAAGTCGGTGGGCTTGCCCGGGCAGTCGCCTTCGACCTGCCGGGGTTCGGCCAGAGTCCTTCCCCGCCCGGTTTCGACCACACGATCGAGGAGTACGCCGACTGGGTCGGGGAGGCGCTGGACGCCGCCGGGATCGCCCGGGTCCATCTGGTCCTCCACGACTTCGGGGGTCCGATCGCCCTTGTCTGGGCCGCCCGGAACCCCGACCGGGTCGCCAGCGTGACCATGTTCAACACCGGGATCCTCACCGGCTACGAGTGGCACACGATGGCCCGGGTATGGCAGACGCCGCTACTGGGTGAGCTGGCGATGATGATCTCCAGCCGTCAGGTCTTCAGGCGCGCGGTCGCCTCGGCAGAGCCCCGTGGGCTGCCGCGGGAGTTCCTCGACGAGATGTTCGACAACTACGACCGCGAGACCCGTGCCGCCGTGCTCGATCTCTACCGGAGCGCAAAGGACCTAGGGAACCGGGCCGAGGAGGTCGCCGGCCAGCTCGCTGTGGCCGACATCCCGGCGCTGGTCGTCTGGGGGGCGAGGGACCACTACCTGAATGCCTCGTTCGCCTCCCGCCAGCGCGAAGCCTTCCCCTCGGCCGAGGTGCACCTGGTCCCCGACTCCGGCCACTGGCCCTTCATCGACTCCCCGGAGGTCTGCGAGGCCCTGCTGCTCGCCTTCCTCGAGCAGCGGGTCTAGCCGGGGGGCCTGAGCGAGTCCACGGTCCTGGCCAGCCCTTCGGCCAGGGTGGTTCCGGGCGACCAGTCGAGTCCGGAGCCGGCGAGCGAGGCGTCGAGGTAGATCGCTTCGACCTCCCCGTCACGGGCCTCCTCGTGGATCACCTCGACCTCACGGTCATCGAACAGCTCGTCGATCATCTCGACCAGGCGGTTGACCGAGGTCTCCTCGCCGGTCGCAATGTTGAAGGTCCCGGGCGGGTTCCCGGAGGCGGCGAGGAAGGCGTCAACGACGTCGCCGACGAAGACGTAGTCGCGGGTCTGCTCACCGCTGCCGAACACGGCGAGCGCCTGGCCGTCGAGCGCCCGTCCGAGGAAGATCGCGATCACCCCGGCCTCGCCCTTCGGATCCTGCCTCGGCCCGTAGACGTTGCCGAACCTGAGCGAGGTGCCCTCCAGTCGCCCGGTCCGGGTGAACTGTGTCACGTAGCCCTCTGCCGCTGCCTTGCTCTGACCGTACGGGGCGATCGGCAGGATCTCGGCGTCCTCGGCGAAGGGGAGTGGTCTATCGGCGCCCTCCCCGTAGATCGCCCCGCCGGTCGAGGCGAAGACGAAACGGGGGCAGTTCGCATCGGCGGCCGCCGAGAGCATGCGGACCGTCCCGACCACGTTCACCTGTGCGTCTAAGGCCGGGTCGGCCACCGAGCGGCGCACGTCCATCTGGGCAGCCAGGTGGAAGACGACGTCCGGCCCGAAGGCCGCCACGATCTCCGGGATCCGTTCACTCGTGGCGATGTCCTCGACGTGGAGGACGGCCCCGGCGTCGATCGCCTGGTCGAGGTTCTCCCGCCTGCCGGTCGAGAGGTCGTCGATCACCTCTACCTCGTCACCCCGGGCGATCAATGCGTCGACCAGGTTCGATCCGATGAACCCGGCCCCGCCTGTTACGAGGGCCTTCATTGGGTCGCGATCCTATTCGGAAACCGGCCACCCGACGTTCCCCGAAATCGGGGACAGGCCGGATTCGGACCCTTCGGGTCCGGGAAAGCCGCCCGACGTGTCCTGCTACCCTCGCCCCGGCAATGAGGCTGATCATCACCGAGAAGAACAACTCCGCGAAGAAGATCGCCGAGATCCTCTCCAACGGCGACTACAGCGAAGACGCTTCCTACAAGGTCCCTCTATATAAATGGGAGGGTCCCGAGGGGGAGAGCATGACCATGGGCCTCAAGGGCCACGCGGTCGAGCGGGCCTTCCCCGACGAGAAGATCTACAAGCAGTGGAAGCTCGACACCCTGCATGACCTGGTCGATGCCCCGCTCGTCCTCAGGCCGACCGACGGCAATGTGATCCGGGCCGTTCGCAAGCAGGCCAAGGGGGCGACCAGCCTGATCATCGCGACCGACTTCGACCGTGAGGGGGAGCTGATCGGCCTCGAGACCCTCGAAGAGGCTCTCGACGTCAACCCCGAGCTCGGGCCCACCGTGCGCCGGGCCCGCTACTCGGCCCTGACCAGGGATGAGATCGAGCGGGCTTTTTCTCACCTCGACGAGCTCTCCTACCCGCTGGCCAACGCCGGTGGCGCGCGCCAGGACATCGACCTCTACTGGGGTGCGACCCTGACCCGGGCCGTCTCCCTGGTCAGTCGGGCCTACGGCTCCAACTTCCTCTCGGTCGGCAGGGTCCAGAGTCCGACCCTTGGTCTGATCGTCGAGCGTGAGCTGGAGCGCCGGGCCCACGTGGCCGAACCCTTCTGGGAGCTGTTCGCCAAGTTCGCCCACCCGGACGGCACATTCCAGGCCCACCATGCGACCGACAAGTTCTGGGACGAGGCCGAGGCCACGGCGGCATTGGAGGCAACCACCGGGACCGGGACTGTCGAGTCCCTGACCAGCCGCAAGAACACCTCGAAGCCACCGACCCCGTACAACACCAACTCCTTCCAGGTCGATGCATCGAGCCGGCTCGGGATAACGCCGAAGCGAGCGATGAGCCTCGCCGAGGACCTCTACATGGACGGTTTCATCTCCTACCCCCGGACCGACAACACGGTCTACCCGGAGTCGCTCCCCCTCAAGGAGACGATCCAGGCCCTGGTCAAGATCGACGACTTCTCCCAGGCCGCGTACCTGCTCGACGGTCCGCTCCAGCCGACCCGCGGCAAGAAGGAAGACCAGGCCCACCCGCCGATCTACCCGACCCAGGCGGTCTACCCGAGCGCCCTGGCGGACGACAAGCGACGGGTCTACGAGCTGATCGTCCGCCGCTTCCTCGCCACCTTCGCCGGGCCGATGATCTCCGAGTCGACCCGGGCCGACATCTCGATCGGCGGCCAGACCTACTTCGTGCGCGGCAAGGTGGTACTCGACCCGGGCTACGCCGGGATCTACCACTACTCCCGCTCTGACGACGACGAGATCCCGGCCCTGGAAGAGGGCCAGAAGCTCGAGCTCGACGGCGCGCCCTGGGTGGAGGAGAAGGAGACCCAGCCGCCGCCCAGGCTCTCCCAGGCGAAGCTGGTCCAGATGATGGACGAACTCGGACTCGGCACCAAGGCGACCCGGGCCGACATCATCCAGAAGCTCTACAGCCGGCGGTACGTCCGAAACAACCCGCCCGAGCCGACCGCCACCGGAATGGCGATGTACGAGGCCTTCAAGCAGTACGTACCCGGCATGGCGACGGCCGAGATGACTGCCTCGCTCGAGGCCGAGATGGACCGGATAGCCGAGGGCGAGATGACCAAGGACGAGGTGGTCGACGACAGCCGCGGGCTGCTCCACGCGACGATCGACGAGATCCTGAACGGCGAGGAAGAGCTCTCGAAGATGATCTGGGCCGGGATGGACCGGGACCGGATCCTCGGGCCCTGCCTCGCCTGCGAGGAGGCAGGGCGGACCAAGGAGGACGGCTCTCCCAACATGCTCCGGATAATCCGGTCGAAGGCGTCGGGCAAGTCCTTCGTCGGCTGCACCGGCTACGACGCCGAGCACAAGGACGACCCGAAGAAGTCCTGCGATACCTCGTTCCCGATGCCCCAGCCCAACTTCTATGAGGTCACTCCTATGGAGGAGCGCTGCTCGATCTGCGGCAAGACGCCGAGGGTCAACGTCAAGAACCGAAACAGCCGCCGCCGCCCCTGGCAGCTCTGCTTCAACGAGGACTGCCCGACCATGGTCGAAATGCGTGAGCGAAAGGCCGAGCGCGAGGCGGCCCAGAAAGCCAAGAAGGAGATGGAGGCCAAGGATGCGGCTTCGGGCAACGGAGCCAAGCCGAAGAAGAAGTCGAAGTCGAAGAAGAAGGTTGCAGCGGCCTCGGGCAACGGGGCCAGCTCCAACGGCAAGTCGTCAGGCAAGAATGGGGCCGGCGGTCGGAAGAAGGCGGGGGTGGCCGCCGGGGCAAGGTCCGGTCCGCCCGACCCCGGGACCCGCAGGGTCCGGAAGGCCGGGTCCGGTCGCGGGTCGAAGGGCGGCGGGCGCAAGTCCGCAGACTGAGGGCCCGGGGTGTTCATCTCCTTCGAAGGGGTGGACGGATCGGGCAAGTCCACCCAGGCGCGATTGCTCTCCGCCGCCTTGAAGAAAGAGGGTCGCGAAGTGCTGGAGATCAGGGAGCCCGGTGGGACCGCTGCAGCCGAGCAGGTCCGTGAACTGCTGGCCGATCCGGCGGTACCGCTCGACCCGGTAGCCGAACTCATGCTCTTCCTGGCAGCCAGAGCCGACCTCGTTGCGACCGTGCTTCGACCGGCACTCGAGGCCGGTACATGGGTCGTCTCCGACCGCTACTCCGACTCGACCGAGGCCTACCAGGGGCACGCCCGGAGCCTCGGCTCGCAGCGGGTCAGGGATCTGAACGACGCGGCTACCGGTGGCCTCACCCCCGACCTGACCGTCCTGCTCGAGGTCGAGCCAGCCCAGGCCCTCGCCCGGGCGGTCGACGGTGGCCGGTTCGAGGCCGAGGGGGAGGAGTTCCAGCGAAAGGTAGGCGAGGCCTACCTCGAGATAGCCCGGCGCGATTTCGATCGGGTGGTGGTGATCGACGGCTCCGGCTCCGAAGAGGAGGTCCACCGGCAGGTGGTCGATGCGGTCGGGGCGAGGACCGGTTCGTGACTTCATCCGGCTCCGGATCGCTCGAGGGAGCACCGCCCCATCAGGAACGGGCGGCCGGTGTGCTCACCGGGGCGCTCAGGCAGGGTCCGTCCCACGCCTACCTCCTGGTCGGCCCCGCGGGATCGGGAAAGGCAGCCCTCGCCCGGGCCTTCGCGGCCGGTCTACTGGCCGAGGACTCGGCCGATCCCGACGACGCCCGGCGCCGGGCCCTGATCGACCCGTCGCCCCATCCCGACCTGGTCTGGCTCTCCCCCGGCGGAGCGGGTCACGCCGTCGCCGACATCCGCGACAGGCTGGTCCACGTCGCGCCGCTCAGTCCATTCGAAGGGTCGAGGAGGGTCTTCGTTATCGAGCGGGCCGAGGCCCTCGGTGAGGAGAGCCAGAACGCGATGCTGAAGACGCTCGAAGAGCCGCCCGCCCACGCCTGCCTCATCCTCCTCGCCAGTGACCGGGACTCGGTTCTGCCGACGGTCGCCTCTCGCTGCCAGCTGGTCGAGCTCGATCCATTGCCTGAGTCGACGGTGCGGGAGAGACTCGGCCCGGGAGTGCCGGAGGACACGGCGAAAGCGCTCGCCCGCCTCTCCGGGGGTGATCCGTCCCGGGCCGTCTTCCTCGCGGGAGGACCGGGCTCGAAGGTCCGCGACTCGGTCGAGCGGATGATGGCCGGGGTGGCGACCGGGGACCTCGGTAGCTCGCCGTGGTTGGGACTCCTCGAGACCGCAGAGGAGGCAGGGGAGCTCGCGGGCGCCGAGACCAAACTGGCCCTCGAGGCAGAGGCCGAGCAGGGCGCTCGACTTTCCAAGTCCGAGCGGGAACCCGCGATCAAACGGGCGGCGAGGCGGGCCCGGACCGAGGTGCTGGAGACCGGTCTCGCCCTGGCCGCGGCCTGGGCGAGGGATTGGGCGGTGGTCGCTGCCGGCTCGCCCGAACTCGCCTTCAATCTCGACCGCCTCGACCGGCTTTCGGCCCAGGCCGAGGAAATCCCGGTCCCGGTCGCAACCGAGGCGGTCGAGCTGGTCGAGGAGACCCGCCGGAGGCTCCGCCTCAACGTCTCCGAGGAACTGGCGCTGGAGGCGCTCTGCTTCAGGCTCGAGCGCCTACTCGGCGGCGCCGTCGTTGCCTGATTCCTGGCTGCCGCCCGCTCCGGGCCCTCCCGGGTATTCCCGATCGGCCTTGGCGATCGCGTTCTCCTGGGCGAGCCGGGTGATCTGCTTGGCCTGGCCGGAGATGATTACGCTGAAGTTGACCGCAAGGGCGAGCAGGAAGAGGATCAGCAGGGTGAAGAGGGCGACGTTCGTGTCCCTCACCCCGAGCGCCGAGGCAAGGACCTCGAGCAGCCCCGGGAAGGCAGCCCCGGCCAGGAGGGCCAGCCCGGCCAGGAACCAGATCACGCTGTAGCGCTCCTGAAGGCGCCCCCTCCGGATCAGGTCGAGGATGAAGACCATGAAGCCGATCGCGATCAGGGCGGCGATCACCCTGGTCTGGGCG
>JBMSXD010000056.1:0-10021 GCA_049425265.1 Solirubrobacterales bacterium | reverse complement strand
CCCCCCCCCCCCCGGAGAGAGGGACCGGGCCCTTGGGGGAGGGAGTCAGACGTTGCGGGGGAGGAGGATCTCGCGGGCGATGACCATGCGCTGGATCTGGCTGGTGCCCTCGTAGAGCTGCATGATCTTCGCGTCACGCATGAACTTCTCGACCGGGTATTCCTTGATGAAGCCGTACCCGCCGAACACCTGAACGGCATCGGTGGTGACTTCCATCGCCGAGTCGGCCGCGAAGCGCTTGGCCTCGGACGAGGTGAGCGTGTTGCGGATTCCCTGGTCGAGCTGGACGGCCGACTGCCAGGTCAGCAGCCTCGAGGCATCCACCTTGACGGCCATGTCGGCGATCAGGAACTGGATCGCCTGGTGCATCGCGATCGGGACGCCGAACTGCTGGCGCTCCTTCGAGTAGTCGGCAGCGGCCTCCATTGCGGCCCTGGCGATCCCGACGGCCATCGCCGCGACGCCGGGTCGGGTCCGGTCGAGGGTCATCATCGCGAGCTTGAAGCCCTTGTTCTCCTCGCCGATCATGTTCTCAGCCGGGACTTCGACGTCGTTGAAGGTGACGGTCGCGGTGTTCGAAGCCCGCTGCCCCATCTTGTCTTCCTTCTTGTCGATGGTGATCCCGTCCTGGCGATCGACCACGAAGGCCGTGATGCCGCGGCTTCCGGCCTCCGGATCGGTCTTGGCGTAGACCGTGTAGAAGTCGGCGTACTGACCGTTGGTGATGAAGCACTTGGATCCGTTGAGGACGTACTTGTCGCCCTTCTTCTCGGCCCGCGTCTTCATCCCGGCCACATCCGAGCCGGCGTCGGGCTCGGTCAGGCAGAAGGCGGCCATCTTCGGTGACTCGGTGAGCATCTCGAGGTACTTCTTCTTGGTCTCCTCGGAGCCGCCGACTTGGATCGGGGCTGCGGCAAGGCCGTTGGCTGCAAGGCTCGTGCCGATCCCGGAACAGCCCCAACCGAGCTCCTCCTCGATCAGGCATCCCGACAGGTAGTCGAGACCGGGTCCGCCGTATTCCTCCTCGATGTGGGTGTTCATCAGGCCGACTTCCCAGGCCTTGTCGATGATTTCCTGCGGCCAGGTGCCGTCCTTGTCGTACTCCCAGGCGACTGGCCGGATCTCGTTCTCGGCGAAGTTATGAGCCATCTCGCGGAGATCCTTCTGCTCGTCAGTGAGGGTGAAATCGACCACTTGAACTCGGTTTCCTTTCGTCTGGTTGGCTCCCGCCGAGCCTCTCGTCCAACGGCTTCTCCGGGAGACCGATTGACTAGTCAGTCAACAAACTTTCCGAAAGGGTAGCGAACCCGGCGGAGCATGTCCCGGCGACCGCCGGTCTGGCCTAATCTCCACCAGGTGAGCGGCGCGCTCTCCCCCACTGATTTTCCCTTCCTGACTGGAATAGTCCCGATCATCCTGGTCGTCGCCTTGATCGCTGCAGGAATCCTCTTCAGTCGCTCGGGAAAGGCCCTGCGGGAACTCGGTGGCGGAAGGTGGGCGATCGACCGCGAGGAGGGCGCCGACGACAGCGAGCCGGCCGGCCCGGCGCTCGACCTCGAAGCCCGGGAGGAGGTTCGACAGATGGTCGAGGCGAGGGACTACCGTCTGAGGCGAAAGGGGGCCGACGGGATCGACGTCGAGGCGGAGGTGATTCGATTGACCTCGGTCGAGCAGGACCCCGACGGGCGGGTCGCCGCCTGGACCGTCGAGATACGGCAGCTCGTGGTGGCCAACAACGAGCGACGGAAGCGGCGGGGCGAACGCCCGCTCGACGTCGAGGCGGAGGTTGCCCGCCGGCTCGCCGAGTGGACCTGAGCGATTCCCTCTGGCTACGATCCCGCGGTGACCGAAGAGCTCGAGACCTATGAGCTGGAGGAGCTGGCCGAGCAGCCGGGGATCTACTTCAACCCGAAGACCGAGGTGGTGATCGCAGTCGACGACTCTGCCTCGGTCGATCAGGAGGCCTTCGACCCCGCTCGCCTGGGCGACGCCGACTGGATCCGGATCTCCGAGGAAGTGCCGATCGACGAACAGGCCCGGGACGAGGCGCTCGAGGAATTCCAGGCCGAGTTCCATGCCGGAGGGGGCGGATCCCTCTCGGCGACCGCTCGCGACCAGGCGGAAGACATCGAGGACGGCACCGACGCCCCCGAGGCCGACCGCGATCCGGAGGGGGACGAGGACGACGCACCCGATGACGGTGGCGAAGAAGGTGGGACGGAGGATTGAACGCCGGGATCGATCCGAGGTGATCGCGGAAGGGGACACCGCGCCCGACTTCACGCTCGACGACCAGGCCGGGGAGCCGGTCTCCCTTGCCGACTTCGCCGGGACCCGGGTCGTCCTCTACTTCTACCCGCGAGCCGACACCCCCGGCTGCACGACCCAGGCCTGTGGGATCCGCGATCGGGCGGCCGACTACGCCGCGGCCGGGGTGAAGGTGGTCGGTATCTCACCCGACCCGGTGGAGGACATAGCCGGCTTCGCGAGCAAGAACGGCCTCGACTTCACCCTCCTCGCCGACCCCGACCATCAGGTCGCCGAGGCCTACGGGACCTGGGTCGAGAAGTCGATGTACGGGAAGAAGTACATGGGTGTCCAGCGGGCGACCTTCATCATCGGGGGGGACGGAAAGGTCGAAAAGGTCTTTCCGAAGGTCCAGCCGAAGAAGCACGACGACCTCGTGCTCGGTGCCCTGGCCGAGCTCGATTGAAGCCCGATTCTCCGCGGGCCGTAACGAAGCTGATCAACTCGGCGTAGGGCGGGACCCCGAACCGGCTGGATCACTCGTTGGGATACGCTCGCCGGCGTGCCGCCAAGGACGATCCTCTACACCGGTAAGGGCGGGGTGGGAAAGACGAGCGTCGCGGCGGCGACGGCCGCGGACTGCGCCTCCCGTGGATACCGGACAGTGGTCCTTTCGACCGATCCTGCCCACAGCCTCTCCGACGCCCTGGAGACCGGCCTGGGACCCGAGCCCGAGGAGGTCTCCCCTTCGCTCTGGGGACAGGAGATCTCGGTCGCGGAAGGCGTGGAGCGGAACTGGGACCGGGTTTCGGCCTGGCTCGGAGATGTCCTGGCGGGCAAGGGGGTCGACCGGGTCCGGGCCGAGGAACTGACCGTCCCTCCAGGGATGGATGAGCTCTTCTCCCTGCTCGAGATCGGACGCCACTGGAAGGAGGATTCATTCGACGTACTGGTGGTCGACTGCGCTCCTACGGCCGAGACGATCAAACTGCTCGGATTCCCTGAGGTCGCTGAGTGGTGGATGGAGAAGGTGTTTCCCTGGAACAGGAATCTGCTCAGCACTGCCGCCCCACTCGCCCGCGCCCTCGACATAGCCCTTCCCGACCCAGAGATGGTGGAACAGGTAGAGCAGGTCGTCGAGCAGCTGGTCGAGATGGACGCGATCCTCAAGGACGGCGAGAGGACGTCGGTCCGGCTCGTGATGAACCCGGACCGGATGGTGATCGACGAATCACGGAGGACCTTTTCCCTGCTCTCGCTCTATGGGTACGGGACCGATGCCGTGGTGGTCAACCGGGTATTCCCGAAGGAGGTCGAAGGGACCTACTTCGCGGCCTGGCGCGAGCGCCAGGAGTCCGACCTTGCCGAGGTGACCGACGCTTTCGCCCCTGTGCCGGTGCTGACTGCCCGATACTTCGACCGGGAGGTAAGGGGAGCGGCAATGCACGAGGCGCTGGCCCAGGAGCTGTTCGGGGAGCTCGACCCGGCAGCAATCCTCGGCGGGGGCCGCGGCAGGGAGATGATCCAGGAGGAGGGCCGGACCGTCATCCGAATCCCGGTTCCGTTCGCGACCGGCGAAGACCTCGGCCTCGCCCGCCAGGGGGACGAGCTGACCGTGACCCTCGGGAGCCTCAGGCGGACTATCATCGTGCCATCCGGGCTCAGGGGTCGCGATCCGACCCGGGCCTCGCTGGAGGACGGCAGCCTGGAGATCCTCTATGAGGACTGATGAGCTGACAGTCGAGCCGAACGGGCCCTCCCAGGGACACGGCTCGAATGCATATTCATCGGGCTCCGCCGCTGGTGGGGGCCAGCCCGGGAACGGCGGGACGCCTGGAGCAGAACGTTTCTGGGGCGGGTTCTCCCGCACCCGAGCCGGAAGGTCGAATCCCGGGCAGTCCGGCAATGGGTCCGGGGCGGATCGACCAGAGGGATCGACGGAGTGTCTCGACTGGTGTCCGATCTGCCGCTCGGCCGAGCTGGTCCGAGGCACCGCCCCGCCCGATCTAAAGAGCCAGCTGGAGGCGATTCAGGGTGAGGCCTTCAACGTGATCCGTGCCTTCATGGCCGCCTACGCGGAACAGGCGCCACCGCAGGGCGGCAGAGGTACCGGGAACGGCGGACGAGCCGACGACGACCGAGTCGATATCCCGGTCGACTGACCCGCATCAGCTGGGCGGTACCGGCACGCCCCACCGCTTCATCCCGGCCTCGATTCGTTCGTTGGCCGTCTCGACGACAGCGATGCGGGCGTAACGCTTCGACTCGGCCGGGATCACGAACCAGGGCGCGAATTCACGATCGGTCTCCTCGATCATCTCCTCGACCGCCTCTTCGTACTCGGGCCAGCGGTCCCGGTTCCGCCAATCCTCATCGGTCAGCTTCCAGTTCTTGATCGGATTCTCCTCACGGGCCTTGAACCGCCTCAGCTGCTCGTCCGGTGATATCTGCATCCAGAACTTGACGATCACCATTCCCTCGGCGGCGAGGCCCTCCTCGAAGTTGCGTATCTCCCCGTATGACCTCCGCCAGACCGGCTCCGGTGTGAAGCCTTCGACCCGCTCTACGAGTACCCGCCCGTACCAACTCCGATCGAGGATCGCCATTCCCCCCCAGCCGGGCAGCGAAGACTGGAAGCGGTTGAGGAAGTGGTGGCGTTTCTCGTCCTCGGTGGGGGCGGCGAACTGGGAGACCCTTACGTGCCGGGGGTCGAGGGGAAAGACCAGCCGCTTGATCGCCCCGCCCTTGCCGGAGGCATCCCACCCCTCGAAGAGGACCAGGACGGGAGGCCCCAACGATCCGTCCCCCAGCTGCCCACCCAGGGTCAACCGAAGCTCGGTCAGGCGAGCCTGGGCCCTGGCGAGCTTCTTCAGGGCCTTCTTCTTGCTTATTTCGAGCGAGAGGTCGACCTCTCCGAGCCGTCCCATCACACGGGAGCCTACGACAGCCCCGGGGAGGCGTGGGCGCCCCTCCCCTATCCTTCGCGCGGTGACCGGCCCCGATACAGACTCCCCGCAAACCCCGTCCGAAGTCCGAACGGCTTTGGCAGAGGCCTCCTACCTGGCTGACGAATCGGTAGCCCTCGTCGCCTTCCTGGCCCAGAGGCTGGGCCGGCCGGTGCTGGTCGAGGGACCGGCCGGGGTCGGCAAGACGGAACTTGCCAAGGCGCTCTCGCGAGCCACCGGTCGGGAGATGATTCGGCTCCAGTGCTACGAGGGCCTCGATGAAGCGAAGGCCCTATACGAGTGGAACTACCGCAAGCAGCTGCTCGGCATCCAGGCCCGGGCCGCCGCCGGTGGCTCGGATGAAGCGAGCGCGATGGACGAGATCTTCGCCCCCGAGTACCTGCTGGAGCGGCCGCTGCTCGAGGCGATCTCCTCGGCGGAGCCGGTGGTCTTGCTGATCGACGAGATCGACAAGACCGACCAGGAGTTCGAAGCGATGCTGCTCGAGCTGCTCTCGGACTTCCAGGTGACGATTCCCGAACTCGGCCGGATCGAGGCAGCCACACACCCGATCGTGGTGATCACGTCGAACGACTCGAGGGAGCTGACCGAGGCACTCAAACGCCGCTGCCTCTACCTCTGGATCGACTATCCCGATCCGGAACGGGAGGCCGAGATAGTCCGGCTCCACGAGCCCGGAATCGATGAGCGGCTGGCCGAGCGGCTGGTCGAGGTCGTGGCGATGGTTCGCGAACTCGATCTGAGGAAACCGCCCTCGATCTCGGAGTCGATCGACTGGGCCCGCACGCTCGTCCTGCTGGGTGCGGATGACATCGACGAGAAGACGTTCAGGGAATCGCTCTCGACGATCGTCAAGCACCGGGCCGACCTCGACCTGGTCGCCGAGAAGGTTGCCCCCGGCCTCGGTCGGGGCGGGCCGGCCGGCTCGCCCGGGGGGAGCCCCCCCGAGCCGGCCGGGGGGCCGGCCCGGATCGCCGACCGGCTGATCGAGTTCTGCGGGGTCTTGCGAGCCGAGGGCCTGGCGGTCGGGACCTCGGAGGTCCTGGATGCCTCGAAAGCCCTCGAATCGATCGGATGGGAAGACGAAGAGGGGTTTCGGGAGGCCGTGGCAGCGACCGTCGCCAAGTCCCGAGGCGATCGGGAAGTCTTCGACCTGGTCTTCGACCGGTTCTTCTTCCGGGAGACCGAGGCCGAGGCGCTCCGCCGTGAACCCGAGGTCGAAGGCCCTAGCGGCATTGGCGAGGACCACCTGGCCGAGCTCTCGGTGGAGGGGCTGGCAGAGGCCGTTGCCGAGGCGATCGACTCCGGCGACGCAGGCCGGATGAACGACCTGGCCCGCCTCTCGATCGAGATCTTCGCCAGGGACGGGGAGCGCTCGGGGGTGGTCGGGGTCGACCTCCAGCGGATCCGGCGCGGTCTGGGGATCGCCCCGGGAGGGGACGGAACCGGTCCCGACCCCGAGGGGCGAAGGGAGTTCGAGCGCCAGCTACGCCGTGAGCTCGAGCGAAGGCAGATCGGACAGCTCGGGAAGCTTCCACCGGCCCGGCCCCTCCGGGACCTGAACCGGACCCTCCCGACCCGGGGAGCGGCGGACCTCGCCCAGGTCCAGCGAGCGATATTCCGGATGAAGCGGCGACTGGCGACGGTCGGACACGATCCCCGCAGGGGAGGAAGGGGACGGTCGATCGACTTCCGCCGAACGGCGCGGGCATCGCTCGAGACGGGCGGGGTCCCGCTCGACCTGAGGTACCGGCCAAGGCGGCCCCGGAAGCCGGAGATCTATGTCCTCTGTGACGTCTCCTCGTCGGTCAGCTCCGCCTCCACCTTCTTCCTCTCGGTGGTTCACGCGCTCCATGACTCCTTCCGCCGTCTGAGGAGCTTCGTGTTCATCGAAAGGATCTCCGAGGTCACCGACCTGTTCGAGACCGAGAGGGATTTCGCCTCGATCTCCGAGCGGATAACGGCCCAGGGTGGGGTCGCCGACGTCTCGGGCTACACCGACTACGGCCGGGTCTGGCGGGAGTTCCTGGAGGACGTCTCGAGCGACCTCGGGCCGCGCTCCACGGTAATAGTCCTCGGCGATGCCCGGACCAACGGCCGCCCTCCGGGATCCGAAAGCTTCAGGGCCGTTGCTGACCAGGCCAGACGGACCCTTTGGCTCAACCCCGAACCGGCCGCTTACTGGAACTACGGCGACTCGGCGATGGCTGCCTACGCACCGTTCTGCGACGGAGTCTTCGAGTGCTGGACGACCGACCAGCTGGAAGACTTCGTCGATCTTCTCGCCCGCGCGGGCGGAGGCACCCCGTCGGTCCACCCGGCTGCCACGGCCCCACCACGGCCGCGGTACTGACCGGAGCGGGCGGGCGCTCCTACACTCGGGCCGGCAATGACCGCGATGGTCCTGGCAGACGGTGTTGGCCGCCGATTCGGTGAACTCGAGGTCCTCGAGGGGATCGACTTCAGGCTCGATGAGGGCGAAGTCCTCTCGATCATCGGACCCTCTGGCTGTGGGAAGTCCACCCTGCTCGGCCTGATAGCGGGCCTCGACCGGCCCACCACCGGGACGATCACGGTCGGTGGAGGGACGAGTCCCGAGGATCGGTTGGCCCGTTGTGCGTACATGCCCCAGGACGACTGCCTCCTCCCCTGGTTCAGCGCCCTCGACAATGCCGCGCTGGCCCTTCGGAATCAGGGGCAGGGCAGGAAGGCGGCCCGGGAGGAGGCACTGCCGGTCTTCGAACGGCTCGGGCTCGGAGGCTTCGAGAATTCGAGGCCGACCGAGCTGAGCGGAGGCATGCGTCAGCGAGTCGCCTTCGCGAGGACCTGGCTCGCCGGGAAGTCGGTCCTCCTGCTCGATGAGCCGCTTGCCTCGCTCGACGGCCTGACCCGTCGAAGCATGCAGGCCTGGTTCGCCCCGCTCCTTGCCGGTGGCGAACGTTCCGCAGTCCTGGTTACCCACGACCTCGACGAGGCGCTCTATCTGGGCGACCGGGTCCTGGTGCTCTCGGGGCGACCCGGCCGGGTCCTCGAACTCAGGGAGGCCCCGAAGCGGGGCGATATGGAGCCGGTCGAGGCGTCCGGGAGCCGGGACTTCATCGAGGCGAGGAACGACCTGGCCGAGCTGTTGGACGCCACAGCGCTTGGTGATTCGACCAAGGGACCCCGGTCATGAAGGCCTCTCGAGTCGTGCCGCCACTGGTCATCGCCATCCTCTTCCTCGCCGCCTGGCAGGCCGCAGCCGCCACCGGATTCCTGGCCGAGACCCTGGGCCTCGACCCGCTCCTGGTCCCCTCCCCATCGGAGATCGCGTCGGCCCTCTACGAAGACCGGGACCTGCTGGCAGAGAACGCTCTGGTCACCCTCTGGGAAGTCCTGGCCGGGTTCGCGCTTGCCCTGGTGGTCGGAGTGGGCGCCGCGGTCCTGCTCCACCTCCATGAGCCGCTCAGACGGGCGACCTACCCGCTGGTGGTCGCCTCCCAGACGATCCCGGTGATCGTGATCGCACCGATCCTGGTCGTCTGGTTCGGGTACGGGATCGGGCCGAAGCTGGCAGTGATCGCATTGATCTGCTTCTTCCCGATCGCGGTCAACACCCTTGACGGCCTCCGCTCGGTTCCGGTCCCCCTGGTCGAGATGATGCGGACGCTCGACGCCCGAAGGTCCCGGATCCTGGTTGCCGTCGAACTGCCCGCCTCGCTGCCCTACCTGTTCAGCGGCGCGAAAATCGCAGTCGCCGTGGCAGTGATCGGCGCGGTCTTCGGTGAGTGGGTCGGGGCCAGTAGTGGGCTCGGCTACCTGATGCTCCAGGACAACGCCCAGTTGGAGACGGCAAGACTCTTCGCCTCGGTATTCCTGCTCTCAGTGATCGCCCTGGTCCTTTTCGGGGTGGTCTCCCTGGTTGAACGCCTGTCGATCAAGTGGCGGTGATCTTCCTCCGGGGGTACAGGAAGGAGTCGATCGGCGCGGGTAGAGTCCGTTTTCGATGATCTCCGGTCGGACTCCAACCAGACGGCCCCGCATGGGCGTCTCGCTGCTCGGCATCGCGCTGGCGTCGGCAGCCCTCCTGCTCGCCGCCTGCTCATCCAAACCCGAGACCGTGAACCCCAGCGATCCCCAGCGGACGCCGGTATCGGTGGCGCTCGACTGGTACGCGAACCCGGACCACGCGGGTTTCCTGGTCGGCCGGGACGAGGGCTTCTTCGAGGATGCCGGTCTGGAAGTGGACCTCCAGGAGCCGACCGACCCCTCGCTCCCGCTCAAGCTGGTGGCAGCCGGGGAGGTCGACCTCGCGATCTCCTACCAGCCCGAGGTCCTGCTGGCCAGGGAGAAGGGGAGCGACGTGGTCGCGGTCGCGTCCCTGGTCGGGCGACCACTGACCTCGATGATCTGGCTTCCCGCTTCGAAGATCCGTTCACCGGCCGACCTCAAGGGCAAGACCGTAAGCACGGCCGGAATCCCGTACCAGAAGGACTACCTCGAGACGATCCTGCGACGGGCCGGGGTGAACCCGGGAACCGTCCGGACGGTCTCGGTCGGCCAGGGACTCATCCCCTCGATAATCAGCGGCCGGGCCGACGCGACCCTCGGGCCGTTCTGGAACATCGAGGGCGTCAAGCTGAAGCTCGAGGGTCGGAAGCCGACCGTAAAGCCAGTTGACCGACTCGGGGTTCCCTCCTACGACGAACTGGTACTGGTCGCAAACCGGAAGCGGCTGGTCGAGGATCCCACCGACATCTGCCTGTTCATCTCGGCCCTCTCACGGGGCACGAATGAGGCGGTCGCCAGGCCCGGCCTCGCGACCGCTG
>JBMSXD010000055.1:0-10141 GCA_049425265.1 Solirubrobacterales bacterium | reverse complement strand
ACCACCGGAGGTCGTCTCGGAGGAGCGCCGTCGCGAGCAGGAGCTTCGGGAGAGGATCGCCGGACTCGGTTGACCGGGCCGACTCCCGAGATGTCGACGGGGGAGTGGTTCGATTCGCTGGCCGAGGTCGGGTGGCGCCCCGGACTCGAACGCATGCGGCCACTGATGGAGGCGCTCGACTCCCCCCAGGAGCGCTACCGGACGGTCCACGTAGTCGGGACCAACGGGAAGACATCGACCACTCTCTACGGCGCGGCCCTGCTGGACGCCGCTGGGATACCGGCCGGCTCCCACACCTCGCCCCACCTGACCGATTGGACGGAACGGATCCGGGTCTCCGGGGAGCCGATCGGGACGGCGGCCTGGGGGTCCGCCCTCGAACGGGTTCGCCCGGCGGTCGACCGGGTCGAGGCGGGGCTGCCCGAGTACGGAAGCCTCACCCAGTTCGAGGTCGCGACCGCAGCCACCTTCCTTGCCCTGGCGGACGCAGGGGTCGAGGTCGCCATGATCGAGGCCGGCATGGGTGGCCGACTCGACTCGACCAACGTGATCCAGTCCGAGGCCACCGTGTTGACCTCGATCGGCCTCGACCACACCGAGTGGCTGGGTGAGACGGAGCTCGAGATAGCGGGGGAGAAGCTCGCAGTCTTGAGGCCCGGCACCCGGCTGGTGGTCGGGCCTCTGAAGCCCGGGGTGAAGGAGCTCGCGGTCCGGACTGCTGTCGAACGGGGCTGCGAGGTCGTCGAAGTGGGAGACCCCGGACCCGGTCCGGCTGTTCCCCTCGGTCGATATGCCCGGATCGACTTCGCCCTCGCGCTAGCCGCGGTAGAGCCCCTCACCGGCCCGATCGACGAGGTAACCCGCCTTCTGGCGCTCGATCGCGCTGGAGTCAAGGGACGGCTCGAGGTGGCGGGATCCGACCCCCCCGTCATCTTCGACGTCGCCCACAACAGGGACGGGATCGAGGCAGTCGTCGAGGCCCTCGAGGAGGTGATCGGGGCCCGTCGGCTGGAAGTCGTCTTCGGCTGCCTCTCGGATCGCGACCCGGCCGAACTCCTCGAGCCACTTGTCGCCAGGTCGACGACCCTCTTCGCCTGCCAGGCCCCGGACCTGGTCGGCTCGAGGGCCCGCAGCGGACTCCCGGCAGAGCGGGTTGCCGCTGCGGCTCGGGAATTGGGGATGGAGGTGGAGGTCTACCCGGTACCGGTGGAGGCGCTCGATGCCGCAAGCTCCGCCGCGAGCTCATTCGGCGGTGCGGTGCTGGTCTGTGGGTCGCACGGATTGGTCGCATCGCTTTCGGCGCTGCAGCCCTGAGTGCCGGATCCGGCAGCCCGCCTGCCGGTCCGGTGGCTGTGGCAGGATTGCCGGGTGGATCGTCAGTCCGGAACCCAGCTGTTGACGATGATGGCCCTCGTCGCCGCCGTCGTAGCGGTGGTGATCCTCGTTTTCTTCGGAATCGGCTACGCCTTCGGGAGGCTTTTCCTTTGACATCGACGGCAATCGCACTGCAGGCACCCGCCCCGGTCGAAGCTATCTTCGGTCTGGGCGACGGGGTCCTCGGACTCTTCCTCACCCTCGCCGTTTTCGGGCTGATCGCGGTCTGGATCGCTCTGATCGTCTTCACCTACAACGATGCCCGGAAGCGGATCTCCGATCCCTTCCTGATCGGCTGTGCGACTGCAGCATCCTTCTTCCCGTTCGTCGGCACCCTCGTCTACACGATCCTCCGCCCACCCGAGTTCCTCGACGACGTCAAGGAACGCGAGTGGGACGTTCGGGCCACCCAGGCCCAGCTCAGGCGGGTCCGGGCCGGCTCCTGCAGGAAGTGTGGCTACCCCGCCGAGTCGGATTTCCTCCGGTGTCCGAGCTGTCGCTCGCGGCTGCGCGAACCATGCCCCTCCTGTGATCGGCCGGTCGGTCTCGGCTGGAAGCTCTGCCCCTACTGCGAGACGACCCTGATCGAGCCGAAGCGAAAGCCGGAGGGGCGCAGGAGCCGGACCAGGGGCAGGAAGCCCGAGCAGGCCGCGGCCGGCGCACCTTCGACGGGATCACCAGCCAAGGCGGCCCGGAGCCGTGTTCGCAGCGGAGCTGGCGACGAGGGTGCCCAGGGAGAAGCCGAGGTACCGACGCGCGAGGGGGAGAAGCCGATCAACGCCGGTGAGGATCAGGGCGACAGGTAGACCAGAGCCCCCTCTCGGCCGACCCGAACGGAGTAACCCGAAATGACCCAGACATTGATCCTCGTAAAGCCCGATGCATTCGAGCGGGCGCTCACCGGAGAGGTCCTTGCCCGTTTCGAGCGGAAAGGACTTCGAATCGCAGCGCTCAAGAAGATGACTGCCACCGAGGAGATCGCTCGTGAGCACTACGCCGAGCACGTCGAGAAGCCCTTCTTCGGGGAGCTTGTCAGCTTCATCACCGGTGGCCCGTTGGTCGCTGCGGTGCTGGAGGGTCCGGAGGCCGTCAAGGCCGCTCGCCAGCTGATCGGGGCAACCGATCCGACCGAAGCGGCCCCGGGATCGATCCGGGGGGACTTCGCCCTGGAGGTGACCTTCAACATGGTGCATGGATCCGATTCCGACGAGTCGGCGGCGCGCGAGATCGCGATCTGGTTTCCCGAGGGTCTCTGAGCGAGGTCCCGGGGTACCGCCTCCCTGCCGGAACGCCCGTCCCCCCGGAGCCAGTGGTCGAAGATGAGCGACTCTGCGCCACCACCCGTAGTACTCGCGTCGGCCTCCCCCCAGAGGCGGGAGATGCTCGAGACGCTCGGGATCCGCTTCGTAGTCTCCGTGCCGGAAGTCGAGGAGATCGTCCATGGGGAGCCAAGAGAGGTCGTACTCGCCAATGCCCTGCTCAAGGCACGCTCGATCGCCGAGCCCGGCAACCTGACGATCGGCTGCGACACCGAGGTCGTCCTCGACGGTCGACTGCTCGGCAAACCTGGGGATTCCCTGCGCGCTCACGAGTATGTCGCCCAGCTCTCGGGCCGGACCCACCTGGTCCTCAGTGGTCTCGCGGTGATCGGTCCCGGCCCCGAGGACGTCCGAACCGGCATCGCCGAGACAGACGTCGTCTTCCGGGAGCTGACCAGGGAGGGGGTGGATGCCTACGTCGCGAGCGGTGAGTGGGAAGGGCGTGCAGGCGGTTACGCTGTCCAGGGAGCGGGCTCCGCCCTCGTCGAGTCGATCGAGGGCGACCTCTCGAACGTGATCGGGCTTCCGGTGCCCCTGCTGGCCGAGCTCGCTCCGGAACTTCGCATCCAGCCGGGGATCGCCGTCCCCGAACGAAAAGGCGCCGAGTGAATGCGGAGCTCCGCTACCGCCCCCTCCCGGACTTCCGCCCCCGGCAGTGGCAGAGTCGTCTCTCAACCGTTCAGGGGACCGGCAGGCGTGGGTCTGGACGAAAGGTGACGTGTACAGGAAGCAGATAAGGCGCAGGCGAGCGGTCCTTCTGGGCCTGGTGGCCCTTGCCTTCATCCTGATCACGGTCACCTTCGGCGGCGGATCGGGCGGGTTCGGCCAGGCGGTCGGGACGGTCACCGGTCCGATCGGCAACGTGATCAGTGACGCCTTCAAGCCGGCACGGGATCTGATCGGGTGGTTCGACGAGACCTTTGCCGCCCGGGGGGAGAACGAGCGACTCAGGTCGAGGCTCGCAAATGCAGAGGCCGAGGTGGTTGCCGGCAGGGTTGCGGTTCAGGAGAACCGACAGTTCCGGCGCCTGCTCGGGCTCCAGAGGAGCGGCCGGATTCCGTCCGGCTACCGGCCGGTGACGGCAAGGATCACCACCCGATCCCCGACGATCTGGATCACGACGGCCGGAATCGACCGGGGCTCGTCCGACGGCATCGAGGTCGACGACCCGGTGGTCTCGGATCAGGGGCTGGTCGGCAAGGTCAGCTCGGTGGCCCCTTCGGAAGCCGTCGTCACCCTGCTTCCCGATGGAAGCAGCGCAGTGAGTGCAAAAGTCGTCCCCGGGGGTTCCCAGGGCGTGGTCACCGCAAAGATCGGGACTACCGGCGAGTTCGTGCTCGAGTTCATCGATGAGACCCGGGGTCTCGAGGATGGCGAGAGTGTCGTCACGGCCGGTTGGCGCGAGGACGACCTCGCATCGATCTACCCTCCCAACCTTCCGATCGGAGAGCTGAAGGCCGTTCCTATCGATACCCGCGAGGCCGTCAAGAGCGTCGACATCAAGCCCTATCCCGACTTCGCCACTCTGGAATACCTCACCGTCCTGACCGGGGGGAGCAGGGGATGATCCTCACACCGTCGATCCTGGTCCGCTCCGGCCTGCTCCTCCTGCTTGCCGTCGTGCTCCAGACCTACCTGCTGTCCCCGGTCGAGCTGGCCGGGACAGTGGTCTGGATCCTGCCGGCATCCGTCGTGGTCTTCGGCCTGCTGGGCGGGGGCCTGACCGGTGGAGTTGCCGGTTTCGTGGTCGGCCTCCTCTCCGACGCACTGACCAACTCACCGCTCGGTTCGACCGCGCTCGCCCTGATGGCAGCCGGTTACCTGGCGGGCACCTACCGGGAGCGGGGAACCGAGGTTGAGTGGCTCGCCGCCGGCATCGCCTGCGGTCTCGGAACGCTCGTTGCCAACCTCGTCATCGGGCTCCTGACTGCGGCGCTCGGTCTGTCCGGGCCGCTCAGCTGGGGGGTACCGGCCGAGCTGGTGGTCCAGTCCCTCTATGGTTTCCTGCTCGGGATTCCGATCTTCCTGCTGTCCAGGAAGGTACTGGCACCCGGGCTGGTGAATGATCGCGACCGGCGCCGGCGGAGACGCAGGAATGCGACCCCCCGCGGGAACGTTCCCTGGGAGGGCGTCAGGGATCGATGAAGGACATTTTCGACAAGAGTCAGGGAATCAACGCAAACGGCCGGGCGGGACGTCGGGGCCTAACCCGAGGGATGGTCCTCGGCATCCTCGCCTCGATCCTCCTGGGCGTACTCGTGGTCAGGCTCTGGTCGCTTCAGGTGGTTACGGGGGATGAGTACCTCGCCGAGGCCAAGGCGAACCGCACCCTCGAGTTCAGGATTCGGGCACCCCGGGGCGAGGTGCTGGACCGAAACGGCCGGATCCTGGTCGGGAACCGGGCCCGGACCGCTCTCCAGCTGGACCCGACCAGGGTCCCGATCGACGCTCAACAGAGGCGGGAGCTCTTCCTGAAGCTCGCTCCCGTGATCGATCGATCGACCGACTGGATTCGCAGCAAATACCGGGCCGAGATAAAGGACAACCCGCCCGGCTCCCCCGTGACGCTGGTCGACGACGTCGACGATTCGGTCGTCTTCTACCTTCGGGAGAACCGGGAACGCTTTCCCCAGGTCGTGATCAGCCGGGTCTTCGTCCGGAGCTATCCCCAGGGGACCCTGGCGGCACACCTGCTCGGGAGCGTCGGAGAGGTAACCGCCGAGGAGCTCGACCGGGATCAGTCCGGGGAGCTGGAGGCAGGAGACACGATCGGTAAAGCCGGGATCGAACAGACCTACGATTCGGTGCTCCGCGGTGATCCGGGCACCACCCGACTCGAGGTGGACTCGCTGGGCAGGATCAGGGGAACGCTCGATTCAGTCGACCCGGTGGCCGGGGACTCGATCAGGCTGACGATCGATCTCGGCCTTCAGGCAGCGGGCGAGGCCGCACTGGCGAGCATTGGCCTGCCGGGGGCCTTCGTCGCACTGGACGTTCGCACCGGAGAAACCCTCGCACTCGGCTCCTATCCGACCGTCGACCCGGCGATCTTCACCAGGCCCCTGAGCGAGGCGGAGGCGGACCGGCTCTGGGACGAGGATCAGGGGGCCCCGATGTTCAACCGGGCGATCGCCGGCGCCTACCCGGTCGGGTCGGTCTACAAGCCATTCACCGCGATCGCCGCGCTCGATTCCGGGATCATCGACCCGACGACCGTCGTACAAGACGGGGGCAAGATCACGGTCGCCGGTCAGACCTTCACCAACGCCGGTCAGAAGGTTCATGGGCCGGTCGACCTCGGCCGGGCTCTCGAAGTCTCTTCCGACGTCTACTTCTACCGACTCGGTCAGGAGATGAACCAGACCGACACCCTTCAGGAGTGGTCCAGCCAGTTCGGTATCGGCGAGCTGACGGGGATCGATCTGGTCGGCGAGACCGAGGGCCTCCTGCCGACCCCCGCCTGGCGCAACGCCCTTTACGAGAACGGTGACACCGACCGGCCGTGGGCGGTCGGCGACAACATCCAGCTCTCGATCGGCCAGGGCGACCTCCAGGCGAATCCGCTCCAGATCGCCCTCGGGTACTCGACCCTCGGTAACGGGGGTACCGTCTTCCGCCCCAGCCTCGTCCGCCAGGTCGAGGACGTTGCAGGCCGGGTCCTTTCCGAGGGTGAACCCGACCCCGTCCGGAAGGTCCCGATCGAGGCCGACGATCGTCAGGCGATCATGGAGGGCCTCAACCTGGCCGCGCAGGCGCCCGAGGGCACCTCCTACCCCGTATTCGGGGGATTCCCGGTCAAGGTTGCGGGCAAGACGGGGACCGCAGAGCGCCCGCCCTACGGGGACCAGTCCTGGTACGCAGTCCTCGCGCCCTACGAGGATCCCGAGATAGCGCTCGCGGTCACGGTCGAGGAGGGCGGTTTCGGTGTCGATACGGCGGCCCCGGTAGCGCTGGCGATCCTCTCCAGCTACTTCGACGAGAGTGCCTCCCCGGTCGGCGGTGGAGGGGGGAACGTCGAGTAGGTGGAGTCCTCCCGTCTGACAGGCAGGGATCGGCTCGAGGAGCCCCTCGGAAGCGGGCTGGTAGACCGGCTCGGACTTCGCGGCCTCGACGGCTGGATGCTGTTCGCGGCAATCGGGCTGGTGCTGGCCTCGGTCCTCACCCTTGGCGAGGCCAGTGAAAAACCGATCGCGGGCGCTCCCGACCTGCTTCCCCAGAGACAGGCCATCTACGGCCTGATCGGTATTGTGGGAATGGTCCTACTGGCCCGCTTCGATTACTCGCGATTCCGCGACTTGAGGACGGGGCTGTACGCACTCCTTTGCATATCGATCATTGCGACATTCGTCTTCGGCTTCGCAGCACGGGGTTCGACCCAGGCGATCGAACTCCCGCTGTTCTCGTTCCAGCCGGCCGAGCCGGGCAAACTCCTGCTCATCCTGGCACTGGCGGGGTTCATCCTCGACGGCACCAGGGCCGGATCGGAAACGAAGCGAACGCTGCGGTACCTGGCGATAGGCATGGTCCCGACGGCCCTCGTCCTCTTGCAGGACCTGGGTACGTCGCTGGTCTACGCCGCGATCACGATTGCGATCATGCTTGCGGCCGGGGTTCGGTGGTCCCATCTGGGGGCCATCGGTGCCTCAGCAGTGGCCCTGGTCGCCTTCGTGCTGGTCTTGATGCCGGCAGCGGGCGTGCCGCTGCTCAAGGAGTACCAGCAGGAAAGACTCACTTCATTCGTCTCGCCCGCCTCCGATCCGAGGGGTGCGGGTTACCAGCAGAACCAGGCCAAGGTGGCCGCGGGTGCCGGGGGTTTGACCGGCCGCGGCGACCAGGCCACCCAATCGAATCTCGGATTCGTACCCGAGCGGCACACCGATTTCGTTTTCTCGGTCGTTGCCGAGCGGTACGGCTTCGCCGGGGCCTTTCTGGTCCTGGCCCTGTTTGCCCTGCTCCTCTGGCGGGCACTGCGTCTGATGTCACTCTCGAAGGACTCCTACGGAAAGCTCGTCGCTGCCGGAATAGCATGCGCGATCCTCTTCCAGGTCTTCGTAAGCGTGGGGATGAACCTCGGGATCATGCCGATCACCGGCATCCCCCTTCCGCTGATGAGTTACGGAGGATCTGCGGTCATCTCGACCCTGTTGATGGTCGGGGTACTGCAGAGCATCCACATCAGGTCGCATGTCGGTCAGAGGGGACCGTGGGTCGGATGATCGTCCCACGTCAACCAATCTGAACGAAAGACCGATATGAAAAAGACAATCGTCGTTTCGGCTGACGCCGGGGAAACCCGGGTAGCCGTACTCGAAGCCAAGACGGCCCGCTCCAAGCGAGAGGTCGCCGAGGTCTACATCGAGAGAAAGGGCGGGCGTTCGCTCGTCGGGAACATCTATCTCGGGAAGGTCGACAACGTCCTCCCCGGAATGGAGGCCGCCTTCGTCGACATCGGCCTCGAACGAAACGGCTTCCTGCACGTCGACGAGATCCTCCTGCCCGACGGCCAGGCGGCGCCCCGGCGCGGTCGTGGCAAGGGAAGGCGGATCAACGAGCTGATCAAACCGGGCCAGGAGATCCTGGTCCAGGTCAACAAGGACCCGATCAAGTCGAAGGGCGCGAGGCTGACCATGAACGTCAGCATCGCCGGTCGGTATCTGGTCTACGCCCCGGCGGGCTCCGGCGTCGGGGTGAGTCGACGGCTGTCCGACAGCGAGCGCGAGCGCCTTCGCCGGATGGTCAAGCGGACCTACGAAGGCCCCGGTGGGCTGATCGTGAGGACCGCCGCCCACGGAGCGAAGAAGGAGGACTTCGTCCGGGAGATCGCCTACCTCCACAGGCTGAATGAGGTGCTCGAGAAGCGACAGACGGGCCTCAAGGCACCGTCGCTCGTATTCCAGGAGCAGGACCTTCCGGTGCGCGTCTTGAGGGACGTATTCCTCAATGAGTTCGACAAGGCCGTGATCGACGACCAGAAGCAGTTCGACCGCGTGACCGGCTTCTTCCAGCGGACCGCGCCCGAGCTCGTCGAGAAGGTCGAGCTCTACGAGGGCTCGAAGCCCCTGTTCGAGAAGTACGAGATCGACGAGGCGATCCAGTCGACCCTCGGACGCCGGATAGACCTGCCGTCGGGTGGTTACCTGATCATCGACTACACCGAGGCCCTCACCGTCATCGACGTCAACTCCGGGTCCTTCACGGGCCGCGGGAAGGGTGGCCTCGAGGAGACGATCACCAAGGTCAACAACGAGGCGGCCGAGGAGGTCGTGCGCCAGCTGCGGCTTCGCGACATCGGCGGGATCATCGTCATCGACTTCATCGACATGGCGCGGGCCAAGAACCGCGAGAGGATCCTCGGGACCCTTCGGAAGGCGCTCGAGACCGACAAGAGCAAGAGCTATCTGGTCGAGATCTCGCCCCTCGGACTGGTCGAGATGACCAGACAGAACATCACCGACGGGGTCAGGGAGATCCTGACGACCACCTGTCCCACCTGTGACGGGGATGGCGTCGTGCTCTCCGCCGAAACCGTTGCGCTCGACGGCCTGAGGAAGATGAAGGAGTTCGCCGCTGAGGACCCCGAAGCCGAGGCCTTCCTGCTCAGGGTCCACCCGAAGGTTGCCGCCCTGCTCAACACCGAGGACAGCGGCCTCGCCCTGCTCGAGGAAGAGACCGGCAAGCGGTTCCTGTTCGAGGGAGGTGACGCCCTGGCGATCGACAACTTCGAGCTGATCGAGACCGGTGGCCGGGAAGAGATCGAGGCACGGGCCCTGCCGTTCAGCCCGGGGGATGAGGTCCTGGTGACGATCGAGGAGCCCCACATGTTCAGCAAGGGGGCCGGGGTCGCCCGGATCGACTCCTACATCGTCAGCGTCGAAGGGGCGGCCGGGATGGTCGGCCAGCGCAAGATGGTCCGGATCGAGGCCGTCGACCGTGCCTCGGCCGAGGCGATCCTGCTCGGGGACTCCGACGGGGAGGACGACGGGTCCAGCAGGGACGCGACCGCGGTCGGAGCCGACGCCGGGGGATCCGGTGGGTAGTCGCTAGACTGCTTCGGCTCCTCTCCGGGCTCGGTCAGCGCTCCGGTTCCAGGCTAAGGCAGAGGACCAAGCCACACCCAGGAGGGTCTGAAGATGTACGCAGTAATCGAAAGCGGCGGAAGGCAGTACCGGGTCGAGAAGGGCTCGGTGATAGAGGTCGACCGCCTCGAGGCGAAGGAGGGCGACAAGGTGTCGCTTCGCCCGGTCATGCTGCGCGACAAGGACGTCGTCGTCGACCCCGCTGCACTCTCCAAGGCAAAGGTCGAGGCCAAGGTGACGGGCCACCTCCGGGGCGAGAAGATCAGGGTCTTCAAGTACAAGGCGAAGAAGGGCTATAGCCGGAGGGCCGGCCACCGCGCCGAGCTGACCAGGCTCGAGGTCGTCTCGGTCGGAGCCACCGGTGGCGGTGCC
>JBMSXD010000054.1:0-10151 GCA_049425265.1 Solirubrobacterales bacterium | reverse complement strand
AGGGATCAGGTTGCCCAACGGACAACCGTTGTGGCAGAAGGGGACTCCGCACTCCATGCAGCGACCCCCCTGTTCTGCGAGCTCCTCATCAGTCCGCTGGACCACGAATTCCGAGTAGTCGGAGAGACGCTCCGCAGGGTCGCGGTGGACCATTCCGGCCCGGTGTACCTCGAGGAAGCCCCCTACCTTCCCCATCAGCTCCGCTCCACCTGTGACGCTCCAGCCCCCACCGACGCTCCCTCACCCTCGCCCTCCAGCTCGGCGAGCACTCGCTTGTAGTCGGTCGGGAAGACCTTGACGAAGAGGCGGCACTGGGCCTCCCAATCGGCGAGCAGGGCCGCAGCCACGTCAGACCCCGTTCGAAGTACGTGCTCCTCCAGCAGTTCGCGGACCTCTTCGAGGTCGAGCTCGGAGGGGTCCTCGATCTGGCTGGCCATCGCCGGGTTGATCTTCTGCCCGAAGACCCCTTCCCGATCGTAAACGTAGGCGATGCCACCGCTCATTCCGGCGGCGAAGTTCCTTCCCGTCGGACCAAGTACGACGACCCTCCCCCCTGTCATGTATTCGCAGCCGTGGTCGCCCACGCCTTCGACGACGGCGCTCGCCCCCGAGTTTCGGACCCCGAAGCGCTCACCTGCAACCCCTCGAAAGAAGGCTTTGCCCGCGGTGGCACCGTAAAGGGAGGTATTGCCGGCGATCACGTTCTTCGACGGCCGGAAGCCCGACCCCTCCTGAGGGAAGACTGCGAGCGTACCTCCCGACAGCCCCTTGCCGACGTAATCGTTGACATCCCCTGCAAGCGAGAAGCTCACACCCGGCGCCAGCCAGCCGCCGAAGGACTGGCCCGCAGACCCGGTGAACTGGACTTCGATCGAGTCAGGTGGCAGGCCAGCCGAGCCATGCAGGGTCGCGATCCGGTGGGAGAGGATCCCGCCCACGCAGCGATCTACGTTTCGTACCTCGGTACTGAAACGGGCCTTACCCTTCCCCTCCAGTGCTTCTTCAGAACGCTCGATCAGGCCCCAGTCGAGGTTTCCGTCCAGGACGGGCTCCTGGCTGCGCGTCTGGTGCCTCGGAGCGTCCTCGGGGACACCGGCCGGGAAGTCGAGCAGCGCCGAAAGGTCCACCCCCCGGGCCTTCCAATGGTCGATCGCCTGGTCTGCGTCGAGCAGGTCCGTTCGTCCGATCAGCTCGTCGAGGGAACGGACGCCGAGATCGGCCATGATCTTCCGGGCCTCTTCGGCGACGAAGAAGAAGTAGTTGACGACGTGCTCCGGCAGGCCCTTGAACCGCTTCCTCAGCTCCGGGTCCTGGGTCGCGATGCCGACCGGGCAGGTGTTCAGGTGGCAGGCCCGCATCATGATGCAGCCGGAAGCGATCAAAGGAGCCGTGGAGAATCCGAACTCGTCGGCGCCGAGCAGGGCCGCGACGACCACGTCCCTTCCGGTCTTCAGCTGTCCGTCCGTCTGGACCCGGATCCTCGATCTGAGGTCATTCCGTACCAATGTCTGCTGGGTCTCGGCCAGGCCGATCTCCCACGGAATCCCGGCTGACTGGACCGAGGAGAGTGGCGAGGCCCCTGTGCCCCCATCGTGTCCGGAGATCAACACGTGGTCGGCGTTCGCCTTGGCAACCCCGGCCGCGACCGTTCCTACCCCTACCTCGGCAACCAACTTCACCGAGACCGAGGCCTCGGGGTTGGCGCACCTCAGGTCGTAGATCAGCTGCTTCAGGTCCTCGATCGAGTAGATGTCGTGGTGGGGCGGTGGTGAGATCAGGCCGACCCCGGGGGTGGTGTGCCTTACCGATCCGATGTACTGATCCACCTTGTGTCCGGGGAGCTGTCCCCCCTCGCCCGGCTTCGCCCCCTGGGCCATCTTGATCTGGAGCTGGTCGGCATTGCTCAGGTAGTGGATGGTCACGCCGAAACGGCCCGATGCAACCTGCTTGATCGCCGACCGCCTCAGGTCGCCGCTTGGATCCGGTGTGAAGCGGATGGGGTCTTCACCACCCTCACCCGTGTTCGATTTCCCGCCGAGGCGGTTCATCGCAATTGCCAGCGTTTCGTGGGACTCGCGCGAGATCGAGCCCAGGGACATTGCCCCGGTTGAGAACCGCTTGACTATCTCGGATGCGGGCTCGACCTCCTCGAGTGGGACCGGCTTGTCGGCCTCCCGAAGCCGGAGCAGTCCGCGTAGTGCCGCTTTACGGACGGCAATGTCATTGACCTCGCGGGCGAATTCGTCGTAGGTCTCCTGGGGATCACCTCCCTCGCCCCTGACCGCGTGCTGGAGCTGGGCGATCGTCTCGGGGTTCCACTGGTGGAATTCACCATCCCGACGCCAGGCGTAGATTCCCCCGACCGGGAGGAGGTCGTCCTGTGCACCCGGGAAGGCAGCGCGGTGGCGCTCCATCGTCTCGGTCGCGATCTGATCCAGTCCGATTCCTCCGATCCGGGAGGCCGTTCCGGTGAAGTACGAGTCGACGATCGCCGATTCGAGGCCTACGGCTTCGAAGATCTGTGCTCCGCAGTAGGACTGGATCGTCGAAATACCCATCTTCGAGATCGTCTTGAGCAGACCCTTCCCGATCGCCTTGACGACATTGCGACGGGCGACCTCGACGGAATCCGTATCGGGCACCTCCCCCTCCGCCACCAGCTCGTCGACCGAATCGAGCATCAGGTACGGGTTGATCGCAGCACATCCATAACCGATCAGGGTCGCCATGTGGTGGACTTCCCGGGGCTCCCCAGACTCGAGGATCATCCCTGCCCGGAGCCGGGTCCCCTTCTCGACCAGGTGCTGGTGGACCGCGCCGACCGCGAGCAGAGATGGGATCGGAACCCTCCTCGGTCCGGTCCGTCGATCGGAGAGGATGAGGATGTTCACCCCGTCCTCGACCGCGGCCTCTGCCTCTTCGGCGACCTGCTGGAGCCTCGGTTCCAACCCGCCCGGGCCGTCGGCCTCATCCCAGGTTATGTCGATCGTCTCGGCCCGCAGGACATCGTGGTTCACATGCCTGATCGTCTCCAGCTCGGAATTGAGCAGGATGGGCTGGTCCAGGGAGAGTTGGCGGGCGTGGTCCTCACTCTCCGTAAGGAGGTTGAGCTCCCCCCCTACGCCCGAGGAGAGACTCATCACGACCTCCTCCCGGATCGGATCGATCGGGGGATTGGTCACCTGGGCAAAGAGCTGCTTGAAGTAGCTGAACAACGGGGGGCGATGGTCGGAGAAGACGGCCAGCGCGGTGTCGTTACCCATAGAACCGATCGGTTCCGCCCCCGTGGCAGCCATCGGTGCGATCAGGACCCGGAGGTCTTCCTGCGTATACCCGAAGGCGAGCTGGCGTCTCGGGGTTGGCTGGACCCCGGTCATCGTCACGTGAGCCGTGGGCAGGTCGTCGAAGTGGACGGCAGAGTCCCGGTACCACTCGGCATAAGGGCGCTGGGTCGAAACCTCCTGCTTCACCTCTTCGTCCTCGATTATCCGGTGCTGCTCCAGGTCGACCAGGAAGATCTTCCCCGGCTGGAGGCGGCCCAGGCGTTTGATCCTCTCTGGCGGAATGTCGAGGAGACCGATTTCCGAGCCGAGGACGACCAGGCCATCCGTCGTCTCGAGCCACCTGCCGGGCCTCAGGCCGTTTCGGTCGAGGGTGGCACCGATCACCCTCCCATCGGTGAAGGCAACGGCCGCCGGACCGTCCCAGGGCTCCATCAGGCAGGAGTGGAAGGCGTAGAAGCCCTTGAGCTCCTCGGAGAGGTCCTCACGGTCCCTGTATGCCTCGGGAATCATCATCATCGCCGAGTGGGGCAACGTCCTCCCCGCGAGAAGAAGCAGCTCGAGGACGTTGTCGAAGGTGGCGGAATCCGACCCGTCAGGGGTGACCACCGGAATCACCTTTTCCAGGTCATCGCCGAACAGCTCGCTGGCGAGCTGGGACTCGCGCGCCCTCATCCAGTTGATGTTGCCCCGCAGGGTGTTGATCTCTCCGTTGTGGGCGATCAGCCGGAAGGGATGTGCCAGGGGCCAACTCGGGAAGGTGTTGGTAGAGAACCGCGAGTGGACGAGGGCCATCGCTGACTTGAACCGTTGATCGACCAGATCGGGAAAGAAGTGCGGTACCTGATTGGAGATCAGCATGCCCTTGTAAACGATCGTCCGCGAGGAAAAAGACGAGAAGTAGACCTCGTCTCCGAACTCACGTTCGAGGACCCGCCGAATCACGTACAGCTTGCGCTCGAAAGCGTCCTGATCCCCCCGCTGCCGATCACCTGCGCCTACGAAGGCCTGGCTGAAGAACGGCATCGTCTCGCCCGCTGTGGACCCGACGTGGTCGGTGTCCACAGGAACGTCACGCCAGCCGAGGAACTCCTGCCCCTCATCCCGGACGACCTCCTCGATCCGCCGCCGAACGATCCGGCGCTCTTCCTCGGCGGTCGGGAGGAAGCACATCCCGACTCCGTACTGGCCGGGGCCGGGCAGCTCGAAGGAGGTCTCCTCTTCGAAGAATTCATGGGGGATCTGTACGAGAACCCCTGCGCCGTCCCCGGTCCCGGGGTCGGCGCCGGCAGCTCCCCGATGTTCGAGATTGAGCAGCGCCGTCAGTCCCTGCTCGACTACCTCGTGGGTTGGCCGGTTGTCGAGGCGCGCAACCATCGCGACCCCGCAGGCATCGTGCTCATAACGGGGGTCGTAGAGGCCCGAAGGACCTGTTGCTGTTGGGAGACCGCTCAGATCAACCTTTCGTCGGCTTTCACGCAGGGTCCAGGCAGACCCCGCTACCGCTTCGGGACGAGCCGGAGGCCCAATCTCGAATCCCCCAGAATACCGGAGCCGGGTGCAGCAGCCCCGGTAATGGTCTAGCGGAGAACCCGCTCCTCGTAGTCACTCCTGGCCGACTCGTCGACGGCGCCGCTCAGGACCCTGTCGGCCCCGAAAACCTTCATCAACCGGTCCCGGAGGTCGGCAGACAGGAGCGAGGTCGGAGGCTGGAGCCACCGGGTGATCGGCGGCAGCCAGACCTCTGAGTCGCCCATCTCGACGGCCCTTGCGATTCCCTCCCCCACCTCGTACGGGGAGAGCCACCGGACCCCTTTCGCGTTCCCGATGCCTCCGGCCAGCTCCGTCCTGACCGGTCCGGGCATCACGCAGGTGATCCCGACCCCGGTACCTACGAGTTCGTTGCGGGCTGCCTCGGAAAGACCGACTACCCCGAACTTCGTGGCCGAGTACGTGGCGCCCCCGGGGAATCCGGTTTTCCCGGCCTGGGACGCGATATTGACGATCCTTCCCCGCCCCCGGGTCTTCATCCGACGCATCGCCAACTTGGTTCCGTTGATGACCCCGATCAGATTGACCCTGACGGTGGTCTCGGTCGACTCTTCACTCTCCTGATCGAGCGGCCCGAGCAGCATCACCCCGGCGTTGTTGACCAGAACGTCTACCGGTCCCAGCTTCTCCTCGACCTGGTCGAGAAAGGCATCGAAGGAATCACTCTCCCCCACGTCGACACCCAAGCCGATGTGCTGGTCTCCCAGCTCCGTCGCGGCTGCCTCGGCCGCCGCCCCATCGAGGTCGCCGAGGGCCACCTTCGCCCCACGAAGGGCGAAGGACCGGGCCGTTGCCATCCCGATTCCGCCACACCCCCCGGTGATCGCAACCACCATTCCGTCCACTGAAACTAGGTCCCTGTCCAACTGGCTTCCTCCTTGCTTTCGAAGCGGAATCCAACCCTATCGCCGACTGGCCTGGAGGGGGCCGTCCGGCAACGTTTCTCTACCCTTCGTGGGTGCCACCAACCAGCCTAATCGCCGTCGTTGATCCGGCTGCCGGGATCGGGCTCCTGGCCGCCTTTGCCGCAGGCACGATCTCCTTCCTCTCCCCTTGCGTCCTCCCCCTGGTACCCGGATACCTTTCCGCCGTTTCGGGCTTGAAGCCGGACCAGTTGGAGGCCTCGGGATGGAAGCGGGTCCTTCTGCCCAGCCTCGCCTTCATCCTGACCTTCTCGATCGTCTTCATCCTGCTCGGCTTGACCGCCACGAGGATCGGCGGTCTTCTCTCGGACAACCGGATCCTTCTGGAACAGATCGCCGGGGCCCTGATGATTCTGATGGGCATTCTCTTCGTGGCCGCCGGCTGGATCGATTCACTCAACCGGGAATGGCGGCCCTCCGGCCTGATCGAGCGGGCCGGCAAGGGGGGTCCCTGGGTCGCTGGCGTGGCTTTCGCGATCGCCTGGACGCCCTGCATCGGGCCGACCCTGGGGGCGATACTTTCCGCGGCCGCACTGACCGAATCGGCGGCAAGGGGAGGCCTCCTTCTCGCGGTCTACTCGCTCGGACTCGGTCTCCCTTTCCTTCTCTGTGCAATCGCCTTCGGAAGGATGAGCGAAGTCCTGGCACCAGTTCGTCGCCACTACGGGTTGGTCATCGCGATCGGGGGCCTGATCCTCATCGGCATGGGGATCCTGGTGGTGACGGGCGAGCTGTTCCGCCTGAACATCGAGGTCCAGAAGTGGCTGGAGGGCCTCGGTCTCGACTTCTGGAACGAGGTCTGAGCGGCAACTAGTTGCGAGCAGGTTCGGCGGCGACAGACTCGAGCGCTTCGGTCTCCTCCAGGTCGCTGCCGTCGGAGTCACGCGAGCAGACGATCTCGAAACGACCCGTACCGATCGCCGAGTCCCCTACTACCGGGAGGCCTCGAATCTCCTCCCATCCAAGTCGTTCGACCTCGAATGGATTCATCCGGACCTCGGCCGCCGGAAACGGACATGAGCCGTTGTGCTGGTCGATCGCCTTGGAGATTGCTTCGAGGTTCCGTGATTCCGCGCTACCCACGCACCGATTATGCCCGATGGCAAACTGCCGGGATAACCTCCGCAGGTGGATACCGCACTGCCAAACATCGCCCTGGTTCAGGTCAACACGACGGTTGGTGACCTCGAGGGCAACGCAACGAAGGTCCTCGAGTCTGCCCTTGAGGCCGTCCGGAGCGGAGCCGAAGTCGTCGTCTTTCCCGAGCTGTGCCTTCCCGGCTACCCGGCCGAGGACCTCTACCTGCGCTCGGACTTCATCCGGGCGAATTCCGTTGCCCTTTCGGAGCTGGCCGGGGACCTTAAAGGCGCGACCTTCCTGGTCGGATACGCAGAACCGGCGCACCCCGATGGGCCGGGCAGACCGATTGCCTTCAACGCCGCCGCGGTGATCGAGGACGGAGCGATGGTAGCCAGCTACCGAAAACGTCTCCTGCCTAATTACGGGGTCTTCGACGAGCGCAGAACCTTCCTCCCCGGACGGGGCCCACTCGTGGTCGAGGCCGGCGGGGCACCACTCGGCCTGACGATCTGCGAGGACTGTTGGGAGCCGAGCGATCCGGCGGTGAAAAGGCTCGCCCCCGGGGCTGCGCTCATCTCCAACCTCTCCGCATCCCCCTATCACCGGGGCAAGGGCAGTGAACGGGAGGACATCTTTCGCGAGACTGCCCGCCGGGAAGGCGTGCCGGTTGTCGTTGCGAATGCGGTCGGGGGCCAGGACGAGCTGGTTTTCGATGGTTCCAGTGTTGCGATCGATCAAGAAGGCGCGACCGTCTGTCGTGCGTCGAAGTTCGAGGAGGAGATCCTGATGGTCGACTGGGGCGAGCCGAATCCGCCCTCGCCATCCGACGGTGATCTCGCAGAGGTCTACACCGCACTTCGAATCGGCCTCCGGGACTACGTCGAGAAGAACGGCTTCGGACACGTCGGGGTTGCGCTTTCGGGAGGGATCGATTCCGCTCTGGTCGCCCTGCTCGCGGTCGACGCCCTCGGCCCCGAAGGGGTCAGCCTGGTCGTCATGCCTTCCCCCTGGTCGAGCAATGAGACCCAGGAAGACGCGAGGACCCTCGCCGGCAACCTGCGATGTGAGGTCCTCGAATACCCGATCGACTCGCTGATGGATGGCTACGAGCAGCTCCTCGGCGACGACGACCGTGGCCTGGCTGCCGAGAACATCCAGGCACGGATCAGGGGAAACATCATGATGGCGTTGTCGAATTCGCGTGGCTGGCTGGTCCTGACGACTTCGAACAAGAGTGAGGCCTCGGTCGGTTACTCCACCCTCTACGGCGATATGGCGGGGGGGTTCGCGCCCATCCGTGACGTTCCCAAGGGCCTCGTCTACGAGCTGACCGAGTGGCGAAACCGTGAAGGATCTCCGGTCCCAAGAGGGGTCCTCGACAGGCCACCCTCGGCTGAACTGCGGCCGGGCCAGCTCGACCGCGACTCCCTCCCCGACTATGCCATCCTCGACGAAATCCTTCGCCTGCATATCGAGGGAGACCTCGGTCCCGATGAGCTGGCCGCGCGAGGGCTGGAGCACGAGACGGTCGATCGGGTCGTCGCCTTGGTCGACGGTGCGGAGTACAAGCGGCGCCAGTCGCCGCCCGGCACGAGGATCACCACCAGGGGGTTGGGGAAGGACCGGCGGATGCCGATCACCAACCGCTACCGGCCCGGAGCCTCCTGATCACTCGACGCGGCCCTGGCCAACTCACCCAGGTCGACACCCTCCGGCGCCTCCCTGACCGCGATCGTCATCTGGGCCACTGCGCAGGTCCTGCCGTCGGAATCGAGAACGTCTGCCCTCCAGACCCAGGTCATTCGACCTCTGTGGACCGCCTCGGCCCGAACTTCGATCCCACCCGAGGATACGGGGCGAAGGAAGTTGACAGAGATGTTCTGGCCCATCGCCACACGGTTTTCGAGGAAGACCTCTTTGGCAGTTGCCATCGAACAAACCGACTCGACGAGGCTGGCCATGACTCCCCCGTGGAGGATGCCCATCGGCTGGCGAAGCTCATCCCGCATCGATATGCGTGCGACGGCACGATCGGGCTCGCTGGAGACCCACTCGGTTGCGATCAGCTTGTCGAATGGCGACGGCGGGAAAGCGGGCTCGGTCACCCCACGAGGATAACCCCGTAGGCTCTTCCCGTGGCACTTTCGGATGATCAGCGGGCGCTGCTCCAACTCCTGGTCATCAGGGAGAAGAGTCCGAACCAGATCGCCTCGATCCTCGACGTAGAGGAAGACGAGATCGGTTCCAGGACGGCCGTTGCGCTGGAGGCCCTTGCCCCCGGCGGGCCGGACGTACCGCCCGCCGTGGCGCTCTACCTGGTGGGGTCGGCAGACCCGATAACCCGAGCCGATAGCGCTTCCCTGCTCGAGCGTGAACCTGAGCTTCAGGAGAGATCCGATCGAATCCGGGAGGCCCTCTCCCTCGAGTTCGGGACCGCGTCTCCATCCAGGGCGCCGACGGCCCAACCAACTAGAAAAGCAGGGACCGGCGAGGGTGACAAGAAATCCCGATCGAGTGACTCCGAAGCCGACGGGGACCAGCTCGCGCAGAAGTCGGGCGAGGGCCGACGGAGGGAGATGGACCCAGGGCAGCGACGACTGCTCTCGATCCTGATCTCGGCCACGGGACTCGCGGCGGTCGTCGTCGCCGTCGTCCTGTTGGTCAATGGCGAAGATCCGGGGTCCAACCCGGTCGAGGCCCCGACCGAGGCCAGGCTCACCCCGGTCCGTGGGGAGACTGGTGGCGGTACCGTCGAGTTCGGCTTCTCCGGAAACGAGTTCGCGGCCAACGTCTCCTTCACTTCCCTCAGGCCGAGCAACCCAGGGGAGAGCTACGCGTTGTGGCTGGACGGACCGGTTGGTGCCTTCCCCTTCGACAGGGCAACGGTCGGAACTCAGGGTGTCGTGGCCGGGCAGTCCAGGATCAACCAGGCAATCATCTGTTTCATTGCAGCTGACCTGTTCACCGATGTGAAGCTCTCGCGAAGCAGTGACCAGCGGTTTCGAAGGGCACTCAGGCAGGCCGTTGCCGCGAGGGGCGGCTCGGGGCCGTTTCCGGAGTACGTCGGAACTACGGTCCTCGAGGGCCCGATCTCGATGCCGGACGAGACCCGCCAGGCCCTGGTCAGGGAATGCGGCGGGAGGGCCGCTGGAGGAGACAACCAGGGTTCATGATCCCGGCTGGGTCGAGTGACTCCTTGGCCCCCTCGAGGGCACCCAGACCCACCTGACCGACCCGCCGCGCGAAAGCCCCTGCGTGGTCCCGTCCGATCCCGTGGTGGTGGGAGACGGGAAGATCGAGCCGGACCAGGGTTTCG
>JBMSXD010000053.1:0-10311 GCA_049425265.1 Solirubrobacterales bacterium | reverse complement strand
CCCGTTCGATCAGCTCGTTCCCCCGAGGCTCCCGCTCGGCATGGGGCAGGCCCTGAAGGGCCGTCTGGAGACGCATGTGCTCGCGGGCGGTCAGGTGTGGGTCGAGCGCCGCCTCCTGCAGGGCGGCCCCGATCACCCCCCGGACCGCCGGGCCCTGGTCGACCACGTCGAAGCCACCGACCGTCGCCCTGCCGGAGGTCGGAGGAAGCAAGGTGGTGAGGATGTGGACGGTGGTCGACTTGCCAGCCCCGTTCGGCCCCAGGAACCCGTAGATCTCCCCCGGTTCGACCGCCAGGGAAATCCCGTCGACCGCGCGGGGGCCGTTCCGGAACTCCCGGACCAGGTCCTCCGCGATTATGCCTTCCTCGGCTGCCCTCAAATCTTCCTCTGCCCGCTGCCCCGCCCCTCAATAACTGGGCGAGCTCCCCTCCGGTACGGCTATTGCGGACGAGACGCCGGATCCGGTGCGGAAACGCCTTCCGACCGGCCTGGAGGGGCCTCCGATTATGCCAAGGGGCCCAGTTCGGGCCGGAATCATCGGTATTTGGCAGACTTGGGGCATGAGCGAGACCGGGGTCGCCCCTGCAGACCTGTTCGAAAAGGTCTTCAACCACGAAAGGCGCGAGCAGCTGGAAGCGGCCGAGGCGGCCGACCTCAACCCCTACTTCAGGCTTCTGACCTCCCAGGCGGGCCCGGTGGTCGAGATGGAAGGCCGCGAGACGATCATGCTCGGGTCGAACAACTACCTCGGCCTAACCGGGGACCCCCGGGTCAAGGAAGCCGCAGCGCGGGCGCTCGACCAGTACGGGACCGGGGTAACCGGGTCCCGTCTGCTGAACGGCACCACCCCACTCCACGTCGAACTCGAGAGGGAACTGGCCGACTGGATGGGGAGCGAAGCCACGGTCGTCTTCTCGACCGGCTATCAGTCCAACGTCGGCTGCCTCCAGGCGATCCTCGGGCCGGCAGACACCGTCATCTGCGACTCGGGAGACCATGCCTCCCTGCTCGACGGCTGCAAGCTCTCCGGAGCCAAACTGAGGCCGTTCCGCCACAACCAGATGGAGAAGCTGGAGAAGATGCTCCAGCGAGCCCAGGACGACGGCGGAGGAATCCTCGTCGTAGTCGATGGCGTCTACTCGATGGAAGGCGACGTCTGCGACCTCCCGCAGGTCGTCGAGCTCTCCAAGCGCTACGGCGCCCGGGTGATGGTCGACGAGGCCCACGGGGTCGGCGTCCTCGGGGCAAGGGGGGCCGGCGCAACCGAACTATTCGGCCTCGAGGATGAAGTCGACATCCGGATGGGGACCTTCTCGAAGAGCCTCGCCTCCTGCGGCGGGTTCATCGCCGCCGACGAGGAGGTGGTCCGTTACATGAAGATCTCGGCTCGCTCCTTCATCTTCAGTGCCTCGGGAGTCCCGGCTTCAGTCGGCGCTGCGCTCGAGGCGCTCCGGATCATTCGGGCAGAGGGCCCTCAGATGTTCGAACGGCTGCTCGCCAACGCCGATTACCTGAGGGAAGGCCTCAAGTCGCTTGGCCTGAAGGTGGTCGAGCCGGGAACGCTCCCCGACGGGACGGTTGCCACTACGCCGGTCGTCCCGGTGGTCGTCGGAGACGACTGGAAAGCCGTCCTGCTCTGGAAGGCGCTATTCGATGCCGGTCTCTACACGAACGTCGCACTTCACCCGGCCGTCCCACCCGGCGGGGCACTGCTCCGGACCTCCCTGATGGCGACCCACGAGCGCGAACAGCTCGACCGGGCGCTCGAGATCGTCGAGCGGGTCATTCCCGAGTTCGACGGCCTGACCTCCGACTGAGCTCGGCCCGGCCGGCCCGGTCCGACTCCTGACGGCGGCCTCCGGTCGGCCGCCGGGGAGTCCTATCCGGTCGTCCGTACGACTCTGGAAGAAGTTGGTGCTCTTAGCGCAAAACCTCCTCACGGACGCGTTGACGAGTTGTAGGTTGCGTTGTAGTTTCCATGCGTCGGCAAGCCCGGGAGGCGGCTCGGCCGGCAAGGGATACGACCGGGGTCGGACCGAGAGTTCGACCCGAGGCGAACCCAAACCCCGAACCTCGACCCTCAAGGGAGGACCTGACGTGACTTCATCAGCTGCCGCCACTGCCAAGACCGAGAATGATGACAGCGCGGCAGCGCCTCCCCAGCACCTCCGGGCACTCGCTCGGGCAAACGAAGTCCGACTCGCCCGGGCCGCCCTCAAGCGGTCTGTCGCAGCCCGCGAGACCAGCGTCGTCGAGGTGATCTCCGAAGTGCCCTGGGAAGCCGAGACGATGAACCTCTCCGAGCTGCTCACCGCCCAGCCTCGCTGGGGAAGGACCCGGACCAGGAAACTTCTCGGATCGCTCGGGCTGAGCGAGAACAAGCGGATAGGGACCCTGACCGAGCGCCAGCGCACCCTTCTCGTGGAACGCCTCGGCGGCTGATTCGCCCGAGCAGCTATCTGATCTTGTAGGAAAGTCCGCCGCTGGACCGGATGAAGGCCTGGCGAAGCAGGAGGAACAGCAGGACGAATGCCCCTGCCGCCAGGCCGACGCTCACCGCGAAGGGGAGGCCGATCACGAACCAGGTGACCAGGGCGACCGCCACTGCCCCTACGGCAGCGAGCAGCGTGGTGTGCGAGCGATAGCCGGCGAAGTGTTCCCTGATCGAGAGTTCGAGTCCCCCCAGGGAGCCGAGCAGAAGCCCCCCCAGAAGAAGTGCCGGATCGCCGGAGACCAGACCGACCACGATCAGGACCAGGCCTGCAAGGACCGCGAGTTGGGTGAGGGGGAAATTCCCCCAGGGAGCCGGGGGGCGCTCGTCGCCCGTCTTTACGTCCGCGTCTTCGGACGAACGCCTGGGGGCGGTCGGGGGCGCTCCCTTAGCCTTGCGCTTCTTTCGCCTGGCCATCGAGGAACGAGCGTACCTGCGCGCTTAGACGCCGGTAGTCAGTCTCGCCTGCCTCGGCCTTGACCAGGGTCCCGCCGGGAGCGACGAACAGGAAGGTCGGACAGCCCCCGACCCGGAACAGATTTGCCACCGCACCATCGCGGTCGTGACCGACCGGCACCTCCCAGCCGCGTTCGGAGACGATCTCCTCGACCCGGTCGCGGTCGTCGAGGACGTTGATCGAGAGCATCGCCAGACGATCCCCGTACTCCCTCGCGACCCGATCGAAGTCGTCCTGTACCTCGACGCACTTCTCGGCCCCCCGGGTGAACCAGAACGAAATCACCAGAGGTCGATCGAAAAAGTCGCAAACCCGGAGCGCTCCCTCGACGTCCACCGCGCAGGCCTCTTCCCGATCGACGTTGGCGTCGCCCTCGAGACCGGAACGAACGTCGGGGATGGCGAAGGGATCGACCTTCTCGCCGACCCGGTAGTCCCCCAGGCCGACCGTCTTCGACTCCTGTCCGGCAAGGATGTTGATCACCACGATCCCGATGACCGCGGCGACCACCACCCCCACCAGGGCGACGAGTGAGGTCCTGCCGACCCCGTAGTCCGGTTTCTCGCGCCGTTTGCTCACCGTCTGCTTCCCGCCAGCACGAGGGCGGCCGGAAGGACGAAGACGACCCCTGCGACCGCGACAGCTAGATCGAGCACGGCGACGAGGCCAAACTCCCTGACCACCGGGATGTCGCTGGCACCGAGTGCGGCGAAACCGGCCAGGGCCGTCACGGCCGAAGCCGCCACCGCCATGCCGGTCCGACCGTAGGCCGCTCGCATCGCCTCGACCGACCGGGAACCGGAGGCGAGCTCCTCCCGGTATCTGGAAGAGAGGATCACCCCGAACTCGGTCGAGACCGCAACGACCATCACCGAGAGGACCGCCGAGAGCGGATTCAGCGGAAGACCGATCGTCGCCAGGAGCAGGGACGACCAGCCGACTGCGATCAGGACCGGGAGCATCACCGAGGACATCCGGGAGAAAGACCTGCCGGTGACCAGCAGGACTGCCGTCACCGCTACGAGCGAGACCAGGAGCAGGATGTAGCGCTCACCCGAGAGGCGATCGAGCGACTGGGCCAGGACTACGGGAACCCCGGTCACCTCGGCCGTGACCCCGTCTGGAGGCGATCCCGCGGCCGACCCGGGACGGACTGCCCGCTGGATCATCTCGATCGCTTCCTGCTGACCCTGGACCGACGGGGAGCGAAGGGCGAACGGGACCCGGGTGACCGTCCGCTTGTCCTCCCCGACCAGGCCGCCGGGGATGATGGAACCAAGCTCCTCGGGAGGTAGTTCGGCCAGACCGGCCCTCACCCCAGCGGCGTCGTACTCGGCCGAGGCGACCGGTACGAAGTCCGGGATCGACGGTCCGGGGCAGAGTTCGGCCCCGCGACAGCTCTCGACCGGCTGCCCGTCCTCGTCAACGCGCAGGTAGCGCGCTTCGGTGAGGATCTCCGAGCGAACCGACGCGAGCCACTCGACCACGGCCGGCTCGGTTACGTCATCGGCCCGAACGATCAGGTCGACCTCGCCTGAGCTGCCGGTTGCCTCCTCGGCCTCCCGATAGTCGGCCATGACCTCGCTCCGGGAAGGGAGCAGCTCGGAGATCGCGGTGGCCGATTTCGCCTGGGTCCCGACTGCCCAGCCACAGGCGGCAACGAGCGATGCGACCAGGAGGACGCGGCCCGGGAAGAGCAGTCCGGTACCGACGACCGACCGTGCGATCCGCCTGAGCGGACCGGTCGGGAGCCGGGATGGGCCGTCCGCGTCGGTGGCCTCCCCCTTCCTTCGCTCCCGCAGGCCCAGCATTGGATAGCCGATGAAGGCGACGAGCAGGAGACAGACGGGGAGCCCTATCCCGAGCAGCAGCCCCAACTCGGAGATCAGCGGGTAGTCGGAGAGTGCCATCGCGAGGAACCCGGCAGCGGTTGCGAGGGAGGCGGTCGCGAGCACCGGGATGCCGGGGATCGCGGCCGAGCGGGCGGCGGAGCGTGCCGCAGCATGCCGACCGACCTCGCCGTCGGTGGAGAGGGCCTCATCGAAGCGGGCCTGGATCTGGACCGCGTAGTCGACGGAAAGTCCGACCAGGATCGGTGCAGCGGCGAGGGTCGCCAGTGAGAGGCGCCCTCCAACGGTTGCGAGTAGCCCGGCCGCCACCACGACGGCAAAGGCTGCGAGGAGAAGCGGCAGGAGTCTCCAGGCCGATCGAAAGACGACGAACAGGGCAAGTGCCATCAGCAGGAGGGCCACGACGGTGACTACCCCGATTCCGACACGAACCGGACCGTCGAGGTCCCCCAGCACTACCGGGGCCCCCGTAACCAGGTAGTCGACCTGGTCGATCGCCGTGTCGGGGTGCCCGGCCACCCGCTCGATCAGGTCGATCACCTCGGCCTCCCGGGCTTTGCCGAGGTTCCGGTCGATCCTGACCACGACCTGCGCCGAATCACCACCGGGGAACAGGTAGGAGAGCCGCGGTTTCGGTCCCTCCCTGCGGGTTCCCGCCCCGTAGACGACCCGATCGACGAACGCCCTGTCCTCGAGGCTGGGCGGGGAAACGAGTCCGTAGCGGGCCACCACCCCGGCCAGCTGTCTGAGCAGGAAGCGGCGTTCGGCTGCCTGGGCCGGTCCCTGGGGCAGCTCCTGCAGGCGCCGGAGCTGTGCCCTGTAGACGCCACCCAGGCCGGCCACCGCCCGGCCGAGGAAGGTCGCCGGCCCGGTGAAGACGACGGCGGGATCGAGTCGAGAGAGTCGCCTGCAGAGGGGAAAGAGGTCACCCCTCCCCCGCTCGATCCGGCCGGCGATGCAGGTCTCGAGCACGCTGAGGCGGTCGAGGCCGGCACGATCGAGGATCAGGTCCAGGTCACCGGAGGCGACGATCGTGATCGGGTCTCGCCCGAAATCCCGTTCGGCCCGTTCGGTCGCTGCCCAGGCTTCGGTATCCCGATCGAGCAGGGCATCTTCGACCGGCTGCACCGGTGCCCGGACGATAGCCACCAGGGCGAGTGCAACCGCGATTCCGGCGACCGCGAGGAAGGGCCACGGCCTCCCGGCGAGGGCCGAGGCGGCCGCGCCTGGAACCTCCCGGAGGTTCAATCCATCGCGAGCGGGCCGGTTACGTCAGCCCCGAGGAACTGGTGGACGAACTCGTTCTCCGATTCGAACAGCTCCTCCTTGGGGCCGCTCTCGACGATCCGTCCCTTCCAGAGCACCGCGATGAAGTCGGCGATCCGTCGTGCAGTGCCCAGATCGTGGCTGATCACCAGGTAGCAGCCACCGCTCTCGGCATGGACCTCCTTGATCAACTCGCAAAGGAGCGCCGTCCGGACGGGATCCAGACCGGAGTCGGGCTCGTCGAACATCACGATCTCGGGATCGAGGACGAGGGCCCGGGCGAATCCTGCGCGCTTGCGCATTCCTCCCGAGAGCTCATTCGGCATCTTGAAGTGCGCCTCGCCCAAGCCGACCTCACGGAGCCGCCGGGTGACGATCGACTCGATCTCCTCCTCGCCCTTGTCGGTGTGCTGGCGCAGCGGGAAGGCCACGTTGTCGTAGATGTTCATCGAACCGAACAGGGCGCCGTCCTGGAAGAGGAGGCCGAACTTCTTCCGGGTCTCGAACAGTTCGTCATCGGACAGGGCCGGAATCGACTCCCCTTTTACGATCACATCGCCCGAGTCGGGGTAGAGCAGGCCGACGATGTGCTTGATCAGCACGCTCTTCCCGGTCCCCGACGGCCCCAGAACCATCGAGATCTGGTCGTCGGGAAGGCCGAGGTTGAGGCCGTTGAGGATCCTCGTCCTGCCGAACTGCTTGACCAGGTCGATCACCTCGATCGCGTTGGTACCGCCATGGTCGCGCTTGGTTCCGGTGTGCCAGCGGTAGGGATCGGTGTCGTTCGGGCCGACCCCGGGGATCACGAAATCCCGTCCGAGGACCGCACCGTCGGACGCGACGAACTTCTCATCCCCGGCCGCAACCTGCGGCACGGTCCCGACCGGGACTTCCGGACCGGCATCGGCGGCCGCAGTTTCGTCGTACTCCTCGATCTCGGTCGCCACCTCTTCCTCGTTCGGTCCGAGGTCCCCGAGGGCCTCCTCGATCTCGGGCGAGAGCTCCGGGCCGTCCTCCGGATTTCCCCTTGCCCCGTCGGGTCTCTCGCCGTCCATGAACCTCACCCTCCTATCGGGGCGCGCGGGGTGGCGCCCCAGCGCACAAGCGTGCCCAGCCTCCCGATGATGTGGACCATGACAATGTTTAGCACCATGCTCTTGGCGGTGGCCGTGCCCACTCCTACCGGCCCCCCCGAGGCCGTATATCCGTAATAACAGCCGACCAGGACGATCACGGTCGCCATGGCCATCGCCTTGATCAATGAAAACAGCACGTCTGGCGGGTTCTGGAACATCCAGAAGATCAGCAGGTAGCCGCCGGCCGAGACGTCCCCGATCTGCTCGACCACGACCAGGTAGGAAGCGATGTAGCCGACGCCGATCGCCGCGATGTACATGAAGGGAAGGGTCATGAAGGCCCCGAGCATCCGTGTCGCGGCGAGGAAGGTGACCGGGGGCACTCCCATGACCTCCAGCGCGTCGATCTCGTCCGAGATCCGCATCGCTCCCAGCTCGGCGACGATCCCGGTACCGACCTTTGCCGAGAGCATGTAGCCGAAGGCGTACGGGATCGCCTCCCTCAGGTTGCACCAGGCGGCGAAGACCCCGGCGTAGGCCGGGGCACCGACCGACCGGTTGAAGTAGGCCCCTTCGACCCCGCAGGTCAGACCGATCGTGAAGACCAGCCCGAAGATGACCGCGGTCGAACCGAGGATCAGGATCCCGGCCTGGCTCAATGCCTCACCGAAGTACTTGAAGACCCGACCGGAGAAGACCTGGCCGAGGACCATCCCGGAGAACCGGGTGATCTCCCCGAGGGATTCGATCCAGTCACGCGGAACTGTCAGCCAGGCGCTTCCCATCTACTTGATCGTCTGAAGCGACGGGTTGGTCGCCAGGAGGGTCTGGGTGAACACGTAGTTGAAGGCAAATACCCCGAGCAGGGAGATCACGACCGCCTCGTTGACCGCCCGGCCGACGCCGGCCGCACCGCCGGTGGCAGTCATGCCCTTGTAGCAGCAGACGATCGCGATGATCGCCCCGAACAGGGTGCACTTCAGTACCGACGCACCGAGCTCGAGGGTCGAGGCGTTGGCGAAGAGGGTGCCGAAGAAGCCGCCGAGCGGCTGCTGGTAGAGGAGCTCGGCTCCGATCCCCCCGGCGATGCCGAACAGGAGGGCAAAGATGTCGAACAGGCCGGTGACCAGCATCAGGGCGAGGAAGCGAGGGACGACGAGGTTCTTGATCGGGTCGACGCCGAGGACCTGGAGCGCGTCGAGCTCCTCGCGGATCTTCCGCGCTCCGAGGTCGGCGGTGATCGCAGTACCGGCGACGCCGGCTACGACGACCGCGGTGACGAACGGGGCGAACTCACGGATCGATGCGAGAACGAAGAAGCCGCCGAGGCGGTCGAGGGCACCGAAGAGGGAGAGGAAGTTTGCTGCCTGGAGTCCGGGAGCGCCGAAGCCGAAGGCGACGGTCGAGATCAGGAGCGGGAACCAGCAGAGCTGGAGGGCAAAGAGGAACTGGCCGATGAACTCGTTGCCGTAGGGGTACGGGGCCCTCACGGCCGAGCCGATCGTCCGGCCGGTGAGCAGGACCAACTCTCCGATCTCGGTGAAGAAATCGCGAGCCGGGGCGAACGCCCTGTCTGCTGCTGCTCTGACCATCTCCTCGCCCCCGGTCTCCGACTCCCGAGGCCTCCTCCTTGCGCCCAAGTCTAGGGGATGCTCCGGCCTCGGAGCGGCCGTGGAAGCCCCCTGTAATGTTCGACTCGGCTTGCGCGAGGCACGGCGAAAAGGGATTCGACTGGCGGCCGTGTCGCTCGCAGCGGCGGTGCTGGGCATCGCCGCGGCCGGTTGCTCGAGCAGTGGCGAGCCGAACCAATTCCCGGACCAGCAACCGGGCGACTACACGGTCGAGGTCGAGTCGGCCACCTTCCCCGAGAAACAGACCGTGGCCGACACCTACGACCTCGTACTGACCGTGCGTAACGTCGGCGATCGTCCCGTTCCCGACATCAACGTCTCGATCGACCTCCCGGGCAAGGATTCGACCCTCGCCTTCGCCTATCGCTCCGACCAGGAGGAGGTCGCCGCGCCCCAGCGACCGGTCTGGGTCGTCGAGGAGGGCTATCCGAAGCTGGCCGGGACCGAGGGTCGCGGAGGGGCCGCGACTGCAAGCCGACGGACCTTCCAATTCGGCACTGTCTCTCCCGGCGAGGCGGCGACGATGGTCTGGAGGGTCACCGCGGTCCAGCCCGGGGTAGAAGAGGTCGCCTGGATCGTCGATGCCGGGCTTTCGCCGGAAGTCCGGGCCCTGGACCGAAGCGGAGAGCCACCTGAGGGGTTGTTCGGGGTAAGGATCAGCAACCGACCGACCCTTACCCGGGTGAACGAGGAGGGCGAAGTCGTACCCTTACCCCCAGATGTCCAACGACGAGTCGAGATCGAAGAAGAAAACTCGGACTGAAGGTAGCCGCCGGTCCTTCGGGTCCGCCCTGACCCTGGCGGCCGCCCTGGCTTCCCTCGCGACGGTGACCGGCGCCGCCTGCGCCGACGCTCCCGCCAATGACCTGACGACCCGGGCCAGTGACAGGAGTCCCGCCACCCGGGCAGCCACCCCCCGGGCAGTCCGGGTTGCCAGGTTCGACGAGCCGGTCGAGGTCAAGACGGCACCGGGATTCCCCCGCCTGCTGTTCGTGGTCGAACAGCGGGGAACCGTGCGGATCCTCTCGGGTGGGCGCAAGGTCGCAAAGCCCTTCCTCGACCTTCGCTCGCGGGTCAACTACGGGGGTGAGGAGGGCCTGCTCTCGATCGCCTTCCCACCCGATTATCGGGAGAGCCGGCGGTTCTACGTCTACTTCACCAATCGGAACGGAGACATCGAGATCGACGAATACCGGCGGAGCGGTCCGCTTCGGGCTGCGGCGGGCTCTAGGCGAGTCGTCCTCCGGATCCCCCACCCGTCCTACTCGAACCACAATGGTGGCCAGATGCATTTCCTCGGTAACGACCTCTACTTCGGGACCGGGGATGGCGGGGGAGGCGGTGACCCGGACGGGAACGCCCAGAACCGCCGATCACTGCTCGGCAAGCTGATCCGGATAGATCCCCGGCAGTCGGGCGGGAGCCCCTATTCCGTCCCCGCCTCCAACCCGTTTCCCGGCGATGGGTCAGGCCGGTCGCCGGTCTTCGCGGTCGGCCTGCGGCACCCGTTCCGCTGGTCGTTCGATCTACGGCAGCCCGC
>JBMSXD010000052.1:0-10287 GCA_049425265.1 Solirubrobacterales bacterium | reverse complement strand
ACTGGGATGTCGAAGTCGAGCTCGTCGTAGACCAGGTAGCCCGCCTCCTTGCGGAGGTCCCAGGGGTCCCCCGCGGCCCGGAGCAGCGGCCCGGTCACCCCCAGCTCGAGCAGCCGTTCCCGATCCACCACCCCGATGTTCTTGGTCCGCATCAGGAAGATCTCGTTGCGGTCGAGCAGCGACTCGTACTGGGAGAGCCCCCTCTTGATCACGCCAATCAGCTCTCGGGCCTTGGCCTCCCAGCCCTCGGGAATGTCCTCGGCCACCCCGCCGACCTGGAAGTAGCGGGTGTGCATCCGCTGCCCGGCCGACATCTCGAACATGTCGAGCACCCGATCGCGATCGCGGAAGCAGTAGAAGTAGACGCTCATCGCACCGACGTCGAGGGCCGTCGTCCCCAGCCAGACCAGGTGGGAATGGAGCCGGTTGAGCTCCATGTGGAGCACCCTCAGATACTGGGCCCGGCGCGGAACCTCCAACCCGATCAGTTTCTCGACCGCCCCGCAGTAAGCCTCGGAGTTGAAGAAGTAGGAGAGGTAATCCATCCGCTCGACGAACGGGATCACCTTCCAGAAGGCCATCGACTCGCAGGACTTCTCGATTCCGGTGTGGACGTAGCCGACGATCGGCCTGAGGTCGCGGACGACTTCGCCCTCGAGCTCCACCTCGAGCCTCAACACCCCGTGGGTCGCCGGGTGGTGCGGGCCCATGTTGACCATCAGCAGCTCCTGCTCCGGCTCGAGCTCGACGGTCACTCCCGGGGCGCTGCCCTCTATCTCGTGGACGATCTCGGCCGCAGTCTGGCCGCCCCGTCCATTGCCTCCCGGATCGAGGGTCACTTCCACCACCCCGGATCTGCCGGTTCGTCACGGGTGAAGATGACCGGCTCCCCGCCGATCGGGAAGTCGCGCCGCTGGGGGTGGCCGACGTAGTCCTCGGGCATGAACATCCGCCTCAGGTCCGGGTGGCCGCGGAAGACGATGCCGAAGAAGTCGTAGGCCTCGCGCTCCTGGAAGTCGGCGGTCGGAAACAGGTCGACCACCGAGTCGATCTCGGGAAGTGATCTTGTGCCGTTCGTACGAGGGGGCGAGGAGGATTCCGTCGGCCGGCCTTCGCCGTTTTCACCAGGGGGCGAGGAGGATTCCGTCGGCCGGCCTTCGCCGGGAGCTCCTCCGGAACCCTCCTCGCCCCCTCTGCCAACCCCCCCGGAAGTTTCACCGTCGGCCGGTCCCGCCTCACTTTCCCCGACGCCGTTGCCCAGCCCTTCCCCACCTGCCCCGCTTTCCGACCCGGTCGGGACCTTCCCGTTCCCGGGCGCGAATCCCGAAGCTCCGTCGCCCGAGGAGGCCGGGTCTTGGAGGAGGGCCTTGACCCGGATCCGCTCGTAGCGATCCCGGTTGAGGAGTTCGTAATGGATTGCGAACCGCGGTTCGGCCGGCAGGTAGTCGGCCGCGTGAAGCGAGGAGAGGAAGGTGTATTCCTGGCCCGGGGTGTCGCGGAGCCATTCGAGGACCTCGCGGACCCGCTCGGCCGGAACGACGAGCGAGGCCTGCTCCCGGTCGTAGCCCGTGTCGAGCACGGCACCGGGGTGCGCCCGGTTGACCTCGGCCATGATCAGCTCGAGTCCGGGGCCGTCAGGCACCGAGTGCCTCCCTTGCCTTCCTGTAGGCCTCGACTGCCTCGGGCGAAGGCTTCGATCCTGCCCCGCCCCGGGCCCACTCCTCGGTACCGGTCGCGTTGTAGCGCGCCCGCCAACCCGGATCGGGGTTTCCCATGATCATCCGCTGGAGCTTGTTGAAGCCGTAGATAAGGGCCTCCGGACGGGGTGGGCAACCCGGCACATGGACGTCGACCGGCATGAACCGATCGGCCCCCTGGACCACCGCATAGTTGGCGAACATCCCGCCCGAGGAGGAGCAGGCACCCATCGAGATCGACCACTTCGGCTCGAGCATCTGGTCGTATATCCGTCGAACCACCGGCGCCATCTTGATCGAGACCCTGCCCGAGAGGATCAGCAGGTCGGCCTGGCGGGGCGAGGCCCGGAAGGCCTCGGCCCCGAACCGGGCGATGTCATACCGCGGCGAGACGGTCGACATCATCTCGATCGCACAGCAGGCCAGGCCGAAGGTAGCCGGGAAGATCGAGTTCGCCCTGGCGACGTTCAGGACCTTCTCCAGGGTGGTGGTCATCACCCTCTCCTCGACGTAGGCATCGAGGTCGGCGCCCTCCAGGTCGCCCCGGAGCATGTCCCTTGCCTTGAGCTGCCTGGCCCGGAACTCCTCCGGACTGGACGGTTGCTCGAGCGGGGCCTCCGGCCGAACCTTGATCCGCTCTATCTCCAATCCAGTGCCCCCTTTCTCCAAACGTAGATGAGGGCGATCAGGAGAAGTGCGACGAAGATCAGGACCTCGACCAGGACGAACACCGAATCGGCTGCCGAGAAGATCGCCGCTACCGGATAGAGAAAGACGACCTCGATGTCGAACAGGATGAACAGCATCGCCACCAGGTAGAAGCTGACTCCGAACCTGAAGTTCTTCGATACCTCCGAGGGCAGGCCGCACTCGTATGGATCCGACTGTCGGGCGGCAGCGCTCGAGAGGCCCCTGGGAACCCGCTTCGGCCCAAGCACGGTGTTCAGGGTCGCGAAAGCGGCACCGATAGCGACGCCGAGAAAGCCGAATACGAGGACTGGGAGGTACTGATGGAGCATCTCGCTCGGTTTGGGCTCTCTTTCCGGGACCGGGCCCCTGACCTGGGGCCGACTTCCCGTATCGGTGAATCCGTCCCGACCGGTGACCTGACTGCCATCGGATGCGGGGCCTGACACATCCTTTATACCGATACGCTCAGCGAGTTTGTGGCAGGTTGCTACATAGTGATTTTCCGCATTAGAAAGCGGGAGATGAAGGGTTGCCTAAGCCGGGTCGGATACCCGGAGAGAGGGTCCTGATGGAAACGGTCTACATGCTCGCCGGGCTCCTCGCGATCGGCCTGAACCTGACCGCCGGGCTCGCCGGGGGGCTCGCCTGGACGAGGAACTCAATCTCCGCCTCCTTCTGGCCGCTGCTCCGCTCCGCACAGCTGTTCGCTGCTCTCTTCGTACTGGTCGAAACCGGGCTCTACGTGGCCGGAGCGAGGGCCGAGTACGGCCTCCACTACCTCTACGGCTTCCTGCCACTGGTCGCGATGTTCCTCGCCGAGGGCATGCGGTCCTCGGTCGGCCGCCTGGAGCTCGGCGAGCGCGAGCTCAGCTCCCTCGACGAGGAGGAAAAGGCGTCCCTCGCTATGGCGATCATCCGTCGTGAGACGGGAGTGATGACGGTTTCCTGCTTCGTGGTCGCCTTCCTGGTGTGGAGGGCGATCGAGACGACTGCCGGGATGTTCTGAGCTAACCGTCGCCGGGAGCCGGGTCGAGGGTTCGGAAAAGTCCCCCGTGGTAGACGAGCGGCTCGGCTCCACCAGCCTCATAGTCGACTTCGAGCACTTCCCCCGTGACGATCACGTGGTCCCCCGCCGGGATCATGTCGACCCGCCTGCAGACGACCGTGGCCGGACAGCCCTCGATCAGCGGCACTTCCGGTTCGCCATGCCAAGTGACCGCTGCCCACTTCTCTCCCTGTTCCACTTTCGACGCGAACAGCTCGGCCTCGCGGCGCTGGTCCTCACAGAGGACGTTGATCGAGAAACGCTCCGCCTGCCGTACCGCACCGAGGGTTCGGGAGTCGCGGTCGAGGCAGACCAGCATCATCATCGGCCTGAGCGAGAGCGAGCAGACCGCCGAGGCGGTTGCACCGGTCGGCCCCTCCGGTCCCAGGGCTGCGACCACGGTTACTCCGCTCGGCATCAGGCCGACCGTCCTGCGGAACTCCTGTTCATCCGGCGGGGACATTCTCCGCGCCAGACTCTATGATGGCCCGGCCTTGGAGCATCCCTTCGGCAAGTCAGGCAGGTGGGCCCTGTTCGCCCTCGTGGCGGCGGCGGTGGTCGTCGTACCGTCGTCGGGCTGCGGATTCGGCGAGGACGGGGTCGACGTCGCCAAGGGGAGCGGCGAGAAGAAGGCGGCCGAACTTTTCGCTGCCAACTGCGGCGGCTGTCACACCCTGAGCGCGGCCGGTGTGGTCGGCTCCGGGAACGACAGCTCCCGGGTTCAAGGACCGAACCTCAACCAGCGCAAGGAGACAGTCGATGCCGTTCTCTACGCGATCCGTAACGGCGGCTACTCGGGTGCGGTCATGCCCCAGAACATCCTGGTCGGGAGAGAAGCGAAAAAGGTCGCCCGATTCGTCGCCCGCTACGCCGGCAGCGACGTCTCCGGTGGCAACTAGCCCGCCCAGGGCGTCGTGCTCGACCTGAAGCTCATCCGGTCCGACCCAGACACGGTCCGGGCCGGGCTGGAACGCCGGGGTGCAGCCGGGAACCTCGACCGGGTGGTCGAACTCGACTCCAGGCGGAGGGAGATCCTGCCGGAACTCGAGGCCGCACGTGGCAAACGGAAGGAAGCCTCGGAGGAGATCGGGGCGGCCAAGCGCGAGGGCCGGGAAGCCGAGGCCGAAATGGAAGAAGTCCGGGTCCTGAAGGGGCAGATCGAGGGGCTCGAGTCCGAACTCGAGTCGGTCGAGTCCGAGCTCGACGACCTGGTTGCGGCCCTGCCGAACCTGCCGGAACCGGAGGCGCCCGACGGGGAGGACGACTCCGACGCAGTGGTCTTGCGCGAGGTCGGCGAGAGGCCTGAGTTCGGCTTCGAGCCGAAGGACCACGTCGAGCTGGCCGAGGGCCGAATCGAACTCGAACAGGCGGCGAAGGCCTCCGGGGCGAGGTTCGCCTACCTGATGGGTGATCTGGTGCTGGTCGAGCTGGCCCTGGTCAGGTGGGTGCTCGGCCTGCTCGCGGAGGAGGGCTACGAGCCGGTCATCCCGCCCGTGCTGGTCAGGGAAGAGGCGCTCTTCGGTACGGGATTCCTGCCCGGGGACCGCGACCAGATCTACGAAATCGAAAGGGACGAGCTCTTCCTCGCGGGCACGGCAGAGGTACCCCTCGCAGCCCTCCTGGCCGACCAGATACTCGAGCCCGACCAGCTCCCGGCCCGCTTCGCCGGGTTCTCCCCGTGCTTCCGACGAGAGGCCGGTGCCGCAGGCAGGGATACGCAGGGAATCTTCCGTGTCCACCAGTTCGACAAGGTCGAGATGTTCTCGTTCGTCGCTCCGGATCGCTCGCACGAAGAGCACCTGAGGATCCTCGGAATCGAGGAACGGATCCTCGGCGAACTCGGCCTCCCCTATCGGGTGGTCGACATTCCGGTAGGCGACCTCGGTGCCCCCGCCGCCCGGAAGTTCGACTGCGAAGCCTGGATCCCCAGCCAGGGGAGGTACAGGGAGCTGACGTCCTGCTCCAACACGACCGACTTCCAGGCAAGGCGCCTGGCCTGTCGGTTCCGTTCGGACCCGAACGGGAAACCTGAGGCCGTCCACACCTTGAACGGGACTGCGATCGCCGTCGGGCGAACGATCATCGCCCTACTCGAAAATGGTCAGCAGGCCGACGGAACGGTCATCCTGCCCACCGTACTCCAGGAGTTCGGGGCTCCCGAGCGACTCGGCTGAGCAGGGATCTGTAACAGCCGTTATCATCGGCGCGCAAGGTGTAACGACCGTTTCATTGAAACGGTCGAGAGGTTGAGGGCCTAAACGAGCCTGTTCGGGAGGAACCTTGCCAGTCCAGACCGGAAGTCGACAGGAAGCCGAAACCGGCCGTAAGGGGAAGGGGGCCCCGGACTCTGGAGCGCCTTCCGTGGTGATCTGCGACGACCACCCGATCGTCCGCAACCTCCTGGTCGAGAAGCTCTCGCAGGCGAGTCAGCTCGGTGAGGTTTCGGCCGTCGCCGACGTCGAGACCCTGGTGGAATCGGTCGGCAGGGACGGCGCTTCGGTGGTCGTCGTCGACATAGAGCTGCCCGACGACGACGGTTTCAATGCGATAGAGAGGGTCGCAGAGGTGGAGGAGTCGGCCAGATCGGTGATCCTCTCGGCCCACGTGGATCCCGAACTGATCTCTGAGGCCCGCCGTCGCGGCGCCTCGGCATTCGTCCCCAAGGCCGATGCCGACGAAGGCCTGGTGGACATCATCGAAGCCGTGGCCCAAGGGGGCGAAAGCTTTCCGGACGGTGATCGTGGTGGCGACAGGATCGACCGATTGCTCAGCCTGAGCCCCCGGGAGCGGGAGATCCTCGACCTGGTCACAAACGGAGAGAGTGCCGAGGGGATCGGTGAACGACTCGGCATCGGCCGAGCGACCGTCTACACGCATGTCCGAAACACGATGGCGAAGCTAGGGGTGAGGACGCGAGGCGAGGCGATCGCCCTGGCCGTCCGCTACTCGTACCTCAGGCCCAGGTACTGAACCGCCCCGGCGGGGCTACCTACCCGCCGTTTCCGGAATCGCGGTCCTTGAAGTCGAGGGCGACCCCATTCATGCAGAAGCGCTGACCGGTCGGCTGGGGACCATCGTCGAAAACGTGCCCTAAGTGGGCATCACAGCGTGAGCAGACGACCTCGGTCCTGACCATGCCATGGCTTGCGTCCTCCCGAAGCTCGACGTTCTCTGGCGCCGAGGACTCCCAGAAGCTCGGCCAGCCGGTTCCGGAATCGAACTTCGTATCCGATGAAAAGAGTTCGGCCCCGCAGCAGACGCAGTGGTAGGTGCCGTCGTCCTTGCGTTCGAGGTGGGGCCCGGTGAAAGGAGCCTCGGTGCCGGCCTGACGGGTTACCTGGAAGGCCTCGGGCGAGAGCTCGTTCCTCCACTCAGCTTCGGTCTTGGGGCGCCCCTGGTCTGAGGACTCATCTGGAGATCCCATGAACCGAGCCTACACCCCACCCATGCAAGCGACTCTCGTTACCCTGACCAGGTCCATTGCGGTCGGTCGGGAGGGAGGTCCCTTGCCGGAGCGAAGCGATATCGAATTCCACCTCGAAGGCATCGGGGAATACCCGCCGCCGGCGGGGTTCGCCGAGGGATCGGCCTTCAGCGACCCCCGGATCTACGATCGGGCAGCCGCCGATCCCGAGGCATGGTGGGAAGGCTGGGCCGAGCAGCTCGAGTGGATCGAGCGATGGAAACGGGTCCTCGACTGGGACGAACCGCCCCATGCCCGATGGTTCGAGGGAGGGCGGCTGAACGCTTCGGCCAACTGCCTCGATCGCCACGTGGAGGCCGGGCTCGGTGACCGGGTGGCCTTCCTCTGGGAGCCCGAGCGGACTGGACCCGACGGCGACCGGCGCCGGGAGGTCACCTACACAGAGCTGCTCGAGACGACCTGCCGGCTGGCCAACGCCCTCCGGTCGCTCGGCATCGGCCGTGGTGACGTGGTCGGGATCTACATGCCGATGGTGCCCGAGACGGCGGCCGCGATGCTCGCCTGTGCCCGGATCGGGGCGATCCACAACGTCGTGTTCGGCGGCTTCTCCCCCGAGTCGCTGGCCGACCGGATGGAGTTCTCAGAGGCAAAGGCTCTGGTCACCGCCGACGCGACCCGGAGGCGGGGCGAGCCGGTGCCGATGAAGGCTCAGATCGACCCGGTGCTGGACCGCCTGGACCGGATGGAGAGCGTGATCGTGCTCGACCGGTGCGGAACCGATCCCCCGATGAAACAGGGACGCGACCACCACTGGGCGGATCTGATCGAGGCGGCCGAGCCGACCTGCCCACCCGAGTCGATGGATTCCGAGGATCCGCTGTTCATCCTCTACACGTCCGGCTCGACCGCCAGACCAAAGGGCGTCTTGCACACGACCGGCGGCTACCTGACCCAGGCGAGCGCCACCCACCGGATGGTCTTCGACCTCAGGGAAGAGGACGTCTACTGGTGCTCGGCCGACGTCGGCTGGGTAACCGGTCACTCCTACATCGTCTACGGGCCGTTGGCCAACGGAGCGACCTCGGTCATGTACGAGGGGGCGCCGGACTTTCCCGGGAGGGACAGGTGGTGGGAGATCGTCGCCAGGTATGGGGTGACGATCCTCTACACGGCTCCGACCGCGATCAGGACTTTCATGAAGTGGGGCGACGAGCTGCCCGAAGGGCATGACCTCTCGAGCCTCCGGCTGCTCGGGTCGGTCGGTGAGCCGATAAACCCCGAGGCCTGGCTCTGGTACCGCGACGTGATCGGGGGTGGCCGCTGCCCAGTCGTCGATACCTGGTGGCAGACCGAGACCGGCGGAATCATGATCAGTCCGCTGCCGGCGATCACCGTGACCAAACCGGGCTCGGCGACCGTCCCACTTCCCGGCATATCGGCGGCGATCCTCGACGACGAGGGCCGGGCAGTCGGTGCCGGGAAGGGGGGGAACCTGGTCATCGACAGACCGTGGCCCGGGATGGCCCGCTCGCTCTACCGGGAGCCGGAGCGCTTCGTCGAGACCTACTGGACCCGGTTCGGCAAGGAGACCTATCAGGTCGGCGACGCAGCCTTTCGGGACGAGGACGGCTACTACTGGATCGTCGGAAGACTCGACGACGTGATCAACGTCTCGGGCCACCGCCTCTCGACCATGGAAGTAGAGGCGGCGATCGACTCTCACCCCTCGGTGGCCGAGGCTGCCGTGATCGGGATCGACGACGAGCAGACCGGTCAGGCCCTGGTCGCCTTCGTAATCCCCAGGGACGGCTCGGAGCCAGATGACGGGCTCACCGCCGGGATCGAGCAGCACGTGGCCGACCGGATCGGCAAGCTGGCCCGTCCATCGGCGATCTACTACGCCGAGGACCTGCCCAAGACCCGATCGGGCAAGATCATGCGGCGACTGCTGCGAGACCTTGCCTCGGGCCAGGAGCTTGGCGACACCACGACATTGCGTGATCCCGAGATCGTCGAAGAGCTGAAAGAGCAGGTGGAGCAGTCGCGGTAGAGGAATCCGGGTCGTCCGCGGCCGGCGTTCCGAGGCAGGACCGTCCCGCACTTCGTCGGGCGATCACCCGGCGGATGCTGCTCTTCTTCGTGATCGGGGACGTCCTCGGCGCCGGTATCTACGCCCTGGTCGGTGAGGTCGCCGGAGAGACCGGCGGAGCCGTCTGGGCACCGTTCCTGCTCGCCCTCGTCCTCGCCATGTTCACTGCCTTCTCATACGCTGAACTGGTCACCCGATTCCCCGGCGCAGCCGGCGCAGCGCTCTACACCAACCGGGCCTTCCGGACCCCGTTCTTCACCTTCCTGGTCGCCTTCGCGGTGCTTGCATCTGGCCTCTCCTCGGCCGCCACGATCGCCAGGGCCTTCGGCGGCCAATACCTCTCCAGCTTCATCGAGCTACCGGTAATCGGCGTCGGGCTGGTCTTCCTCCTGTTGATCTCCCTGATCAACCTTCGGGGGATCACCGAAAGCATGAGGTTCAACTTCGGGCTGACCCTGATCGAGCTGGGTGGCCTCTTCCTCGTGATCACGATCGGGGTGGCCGCTCTGGCCGACGGACTGGGCGAACCGGCCCGGGCGGTCGAGTTCAGTCCGGACACGCCGATATTCCTGGCGATCCTGGGCGGGGCAGGAATCGCCTTCTTCGCCCTGCTCGGGTTCGAGGACTCGGTAAATCTGGCCGAGGAAACGAAGCGGCCCCGGGTCGACTACCCCTGGGCGCTGTTCGGTGGGCTGCTGATAGCCGGCGGGATCTACGTGGCGGTGACCCTGATCGCTTCGATGGTAGTGCCGACCTCGATGCTTGCCGGATCGAGCGCCCCACTGCTCGAGGTGACCTCGGTCGGCCCGCTCGCGGTGCCCGACCGCGTCTTCTCGGCGATCGCCCTCTTCGCACTTGCCAATGGAGCACTGATCAACCTGATCATGGCCTCGCGTCTGACTTACGGCATGGCCCGGGAAGGGGTGCTGCCCGAGGGGTTGGGCCGGGTACTTCCGAACCGGCTCACTCCCTGGGCGGCAATCGCCTTCACCGCGACCCTCGCCGCGTTGATCCTGGTCTCGGGCGACCTCGGTGACCTGGCCGAGACGACGGTCCTCCTCCTGCTCGGGGTGTTCGCCACGGTCAACGTCGCCGTCCTCGTCCTACGCAGAAGGGATCCCGGACCGGGAGACTGGTTCCGCGCGCCGACGGCGATGCCGGTCCTCGGGCTTTTCGCCTCGATCGCCCTGATGACCACCAAGGACGCCGAGATCTTTGCCCGGGCCGGAGTGCTGATCGCAGTCGGGGTCCTGCTCTGGGCGATCAACCGCCTCGCCTCACGCCGCCGGGAAGGCGGTTGAGCGGACGCGATTCAGGCGTCGCGTTTTTTGCGCTTTCGGGG
>JBMSXD010000051.1:0-10870 GCA_049425265.1 Solirubrobacterales bacterium | reverse complement strand
TCGAGGTGGGTCCGGCCGAAGGAGTTGGCCGCCCTGGTGACCTCGACGATGATCACCTTCATCAGGTCGGGGTCGTACCGGTAGGACTCGATGATGAAGCGGGCGACCGCCCCCAGCTTCTCGCGAGGTTCGAGTTCGCTTCGGTCCGCCTCTTCGATCGCGGTCAGGAGAAGGGACCACCGCTCGGTGAAGAGCTGGTCGAGGACCTGGTCCTTCGAGGGGAAGTAGTGGTAGACGAGGCCGTAAGCGACGTCCGCCTCATCGGCAATGTCGCTAACCCTGGTGGAGTGGAAACCCTGTCGGGCAAAGACCCGCACGGCCGCATCGAGGATCTGGCGCCTCCGCTCGAGGGCTACATCACTTGGCATCAGGCCACCCCCCCACTGGCTACGGGGAAGAGGTCGGGCCTGCGGTGCTCGAGCGCCGGAAGCTCTCTCCTCACGCGCTCGAGCTCATCGAAATCGAGGCTCGCGATCACGTAGCCCTCGCCTTCCTCCATTCCGGAAACCACCCGGCCCCAGGGACCTGCGATCAGGGAGTGCCCCCAGAACCCGAAACCCGGCTCGGCCTCCCCGAACTGGTCGGCGGCAACCACGAAGCACTGGTTCTCGATCGCCCTGGCTCGGACGAGGACCTCCCAGTGGTCACGACCGGTCTTCGGGGTGAAGGCCGAGGGCAGGCAGACCACGGTCGCACCTCGCTCGGCCAGGGCCATGAACAGCTCCGGAAACCGAATGTCGTAACAGATGGCCAAACCGACCAACGCCTCTCCGACCGGGAAGACGACGACCTCGTCGCCGGGCTCCTCGAAGGCCGATTCCCGGTACTCGATGCCGTCCACCTCAGCATCGAACATGTGGACCTTGCGGTAGAGGGCGATGATTTCCCCGTCTGGACCGATCGCAGGGGATGTGTTGCTCAGCGTCCCTTCCCCCCGGTCCTCGGTGAAGCTTCCGGCCACGAGGTGGATCCCGAACTCACGGGCCCAGGAGCGGGCGGCCGTGATCGCCGGGCCCCCGAGCTCTTCGGCTCCGTCTCGAATCCCCTCATCCCTGGCGATCCAGGGCCACTTCTCGGGGAGGACGACCAGATCGGCCCCGGCTGAGGCCGCCTCGGCGACCAGCCGCGCCGCCGTGGCGAGGTTCCGGTCCCGATCGCGGGACGTGTTCATCTGTAGTGCCGCTGCCTTCATGGGGGTTGACTGACTGGTCAATCAACCTGGCAAATATATACCGGGTGTGATTACCTCAAACCTCGCCCCCGGCCCCGCAAGCAGGCTCTGGGGCAATCACCGCCCGGATCGGGTGGGGAAGTACCAGTCCTTGCTATCTGTCTTCGATCCGCCGTTCAGCTTCTTGGTCTTGACTGTCGGATCGGCGAGCTGCTGGCTCTTGCAGAACCGGTCGGTCAGCCAGCCTCCCTCCGAGAACAGTCGAGTCTGATCGTCGTAGTAGGGCGATGTCGAATTCGTCGCGGCCTGGGAGTAGGTCAGGATCGTCCTCACGTCGGGGCACTTGTTTCCGTCGAGGGAGGCCGCCATGACGAAGCTCGAACCGGACGGAACGTCGTAGTAGTCGAGCGACGACGAATTGAACACCGAGCTGTTGACGTTGATCGCGTTGTAGACGCCCAAACCGCCCGGACCGCCCGGGATCGGGATTCGCACGCCGTTACGGGTCACGTACTGGTGATCCCTGAGCGTTGCATCGAAGGGTACGCCCGCGCTCTGGAACTCCTTGACCGCATCGGCAATCGCCGTCGGGACCCTGGAGTTCGAGGCGTTGAGGCCGTTGGGCGTATTGACCGGGTCCGATGTCAGGAACGGACTCTGGTAGAGCGAGCCGGCGTAGAGACCGGTGCTGTCGGACAACGGCAGTTTGACCGCGATCCGCCTCCAGAGGAGTGCGCCGGGATCGTCGAGGGTGTCGGTCGACCCGTAGGCGGCGAGGGCCGGGCAGGCCCCGCTCACCGTCACCGAGGTCCCATCCGTCGCCGTCAGGGCTCCGCCAGGTGCGCTGTTGCAGACGGTGAAGATGCCGCCCTTGAGCAGCTGCGCCCCGTAATTCTTGCCGTTGGTCAGCTGGTTCTGAACGTCGGAGATGCCGAACCGGCCACCACCGCTCAGTTTCTGGGCGATCTGGACCAGACCGTTCCTCGTCCGGAGCGACCTGGGCAGGTTCTCATCACCGATTATTCGCGGGTACCCGGTCAGGGGCTGGGCCGGATTTGCCAGCCAGGCGCTGTCGTTCATGTTCGTGGCGTAATCCTGCCTGGTGATTCGGGGGTTCGCGTCCCGGGGCAGGATCCCCTCGGCCGCCGCTCCAGGGGCTTTGTCGAGCAGGCAGTCGGAGTCCGAGCCGTTGAGCACCGGAACCCGTCCTGCGGCCCAGAGGGCGATGCTTACGCCACAGCTCCCCTCCACCTTCGAGTTCGGAACATTCGGGATCATTCCGATGTCGCCATAGAAGGCATTGCCCTCGGAGTCGGCAGCAATCGTGTTTACCCAGGGAATTGCCTGATACTTATCGAGGATCTTCTCGATCTGGCTGACGCTCTGGGCGCGGTTGACGTCATAGAAATGATTGAGCACCCGGAAGGAGTCGAGGTTGGGGTCCCTCAACACATAGGCGTACCGGTCGGTCCACTCGAGGTTGAGAACGCTCGAAGGAACACCCGGGAACGACTCCACCACCGGTCCCTGCTTGGTCGAGTAGAGGGTCCGAGTCACGTCCACCAAAGAACCATCGGGTTGCTTCGACTGGACGGTGATCTTCCGGGCGGTCATCTTGATCTCCCGGCCGTCCTGGAGGTAGGTGGTCGGCTTACCGGCCGCCAGGTCGAGCCTGAACAGCACGAAGCGTCGGGCTGTCGAGACGGTGTGGCTCCAGGCCGCCTTCTGGGTGTGACCTATCATCACCATCGGCACCCCGAAAAGGCTTCCACCACTGACGTTCAGCTTGCCCGGAATGGTCAGCTGGGACTGAAACAGCCGGAGCGGACCGCTCCAGGGGAAGTGGGGGTTGCCGAACAGCATTCCCCTTGAAGTGTCGGTCGCCTCGGAGCCAAGGGCAACAGCGTTCGAGCCAAGCGAGCCTTCATCTGTGTTGAAGATGTCCAGCTCCGGCTCGAAGTCCGAGCCGAGGTCCTTCGCCCGGACCGGTGCACCCGGAGGGGCAGCCTCGGCCACCGCATTGAGCGCGTTACCGGTTCCGGCATAGCCGAGGAGCTCTATGAATCGCAGATAGACGTCCTGTTCGGTGATCGGCCTGACCCATGCCGCCCCGCGACAGGTCGGATCGGGGATCTTCGCCCGACCGACATCCTTGAGGTACTTGTTGTACCCGAGCACGTAGCCCTTGACCACCTCGCGAGCACCGGACTTGACCGCGTTGATGCCCTTGCCGTTCAGCAGCTGCTTCACCTTGCCCTGCTGGATGAACTGCTTGCGGACGAAGTCCGAGTTGAGGTTCCCGTTGTCGGGGCCGAAGTACTTCGACTTCTCTCCCCGAAGGCTGAGGTAGTTCTCGGCAAGGGTGCAGATGTTCTCCTTGGCCAGGGAGTAGCCGTAGCCGAACCCGATTCCCCGGTCGGAATCGGCAACGATCCGCGGGATCCCGTACTCGGTCGTCCGAATGGTGACCGGTGGGTTGTCCTTTGCCTTCAGGGCACGGATCGTTTTCTTGACGCACTTCTGCTTGGCGGCCCCCGTCTTCTTCTTGCACTTCTTCTTCGCCTGCTTCGCGTAATGGTTCGAGGCGTCGGCGGAAGCGACTGACGGGCCGAGGGCAACGGCTGCCCCGACGAGAACTAGGACGGCCAAACGGACGAACTTCAAGGTTTTCTCCCTCCCCCTTCGGTGTCTTTTCCGAGGCGGCTCCCCTGCCGCTCTCAATCGTTGAACACGATCGTCCCGGAAAGGTATCGCACTGGAGGCCGGTTGGGAAGGATCCGAATGGCTGTAACGGACCCACCGCCCGGGCCCGAAAAGCGGGGCAAACGAGACCTGGGGCTAATCTCAGAGGACCGTGACTGAACCGCAGGAAGAGCAGCAGAGTACGGCCGGGAACGGTCCGGAGGGCTCCGGGAGGGAGCCTCGACGAGGCCAGATGCCAGCCTGGATGTTCGAAACCAGGACGGATGCCTGGCACCGGGCCGGACTCGGCGGTGAGCTAGAGCGCACCGGGGGCCCGCTCCCCTGGACGAGGCTCGTGGTCTTCGGCCTGCTGACCGCGCTCGTCCTGGTCCTCTTCATCAATCGCAAGGAGATCTTCCCCGGGCTCTTCCCCGAGTACGGGACCGAAGTGCGGGTCGTCACCGCGGTCCTCCTCTTCGCCTTCGGATGGGGGTTTGCGGCAGCCTTCGGACGGACGATCACCCCGTTCGTGCTGAGACGGCTGGACCCAGGGACTGCGGGAACGGTTGCCTTTGCCATCCGGCTGGTCTCGATCCTGGTAATTGCTGTGATCGCCCTGGCGATCGCCGGGGTACGGCCCGGAACAATCCTGGTCGGTGGTGCCCTGACCGTCGTCGTGCTCGGTCTCGCGGCCCAGCAGACCCTCGGCAATGTCTTCGCGGGGGTCGTACTTCAGGGGGCCGGCCCCTACCGAGTCGGTAACCGGGTGCGTCTCTCGGGAGGACAGGTAACCGACCCGATCGAGGGCACGATCAGCTCGCTCGGGCTCTTCTACCTTTCGCTCGCCCGCCGTGGCGAGCGAGTGATGATCCCCAACAGCGCTGTCCTCGGTGCCACCGTCGTCCCCCTGAACGAGCCCGAGGGAATCGACGTAAAGGCGCGCTTCGACAGTCACGTGAGTCCATCCCAGATCCAGGAGATGCTCGGCCACGCGATCACCGTCCCGACCCTCAGGCCCCCGGCCATCTGGCTCGAAGAGATCGACCGTAACGAGGTCGTGGTGAGGATCTCGGCCTCCCCGGTCGACCCCGACGATGGCCCTCGCCTGGCCGAGGAGATCCTTTCGGTCACCCGTGGGAGCTTCGAGATACCGGTGCCCGAGCGGGGCGCCGACGAGTAGCGCGGTCCGGTTCAGTCCCGGCGGCGCCGAACCTCTTCGAGCATCAGCTTGGTGTGGAGCGCGGCGATGAAGTCCCTGAGCGGTTCCACCCCGGATTCGATCAGCCGCCGGGCCTGCTCATCGGAAAGCTCATCCCCCAGCCGTTCCATCAGCACGTCGACCTCTTCCCTGACGAGGTCATCCAGGGCGGCCCGGTAACGCAGCGTGTCGTAGACGGTGAAGCCGGTCTGCTCGTCGTAGCCACCGGCCCTGAAGCGGGAGATCGCCTCGATGATCCGGACGTCCTCGGGCGAGTAGCCCCGGGAGTTGGGGGTGAGGATGCCGATCTCGGCCAGTCGGTCGAGAACCTCAGCCGGGACCCCGTAAGCCCGGCGGACCTCTGCCGGGGCGGTCCTGGTCCGCTCACCGGAGAGGGCACGCTCGAGGATCGAATCCTCGACATCGAGCAGGGCGACGGCCTGATCAGAGTCCTCGTCGAGCACGGCCCGGATCGCCTTGAGCGGCATGAACCGCTCTTCCTGCAGGCGCCTGATCAGGGCGATCCGCTCGACAGTCTCCGGCCGGTACCAGGCCATGTTCCTGCTGGTCTTGATCGGCTCCGGGAGAAGGCCCTCGCGAAGGTAATGCTTGATCGTCGCCGCGGGGACGCCCGAGGCGTCGACCAGCTCCGACATCTTCATCAGCCCGGCCTGTCTGCCCGCGGTCTTCACAGCCTGAAACCGCCCGTCTGGCCTCCTGAGGATCCTGGACCGGCGGCTGCCCCGGACTCGAGCAGGGCGCCAACCTCTTCCTCGGTGAAGCCTGCCTCAGCCAGGACCGTCTCGGTATCGGCCCCGATCGCCGGTGCGGGGCCAGAAGTATCGGCAGGCGTCTCGGAGAGCCGAACGGGATTACCGAGTTGCCTGACCGTCCCGACTCCGGGCTGCTCGAACTCGACCACCATCCCTCGCTCCCTGACCAGATCGGAATCGAGCGCCTCCCCCACCCCGAGGATCGGCTCGATGCAGCAGTCGTGCTCGTCGTTGAAGGCCTTCCATTCGTCCCGGCTTCGGGATCTGAAGACGGCAGCTACCGCCTCCCAGCCTTCGCTCCCCGGTCGGGCGAACTGGTGCTCGAGCAGGTCGGGGCGGTCGACCCCCTCGCAGAACGCCTTCCAGAATTTCGGTTCCAAAGCGCCGCAGGCAACCCAACCGTCGGTCGCCTCGTAAGGGAGGTAGCAGGCGATCCCACCTGCCAGCTCGAGCTCGCCCCGAGCCGGGTCGTGGCTGTCGGCGAAGTGGCGGCCGGCGACCATCGCCAGCCAGGAAAGTGCGCCGTCGGTCATCGAGATGTCGACCAGCTGTCCCTGGCCTGAGCGCCGCTTCTCGAACAGGGCAGTGAGGATCCCGAAGGCGGCCGGAAGCGCCCCGCCGCCGAGGTCGCCAACCTGGACAGCCGGTTGGACCGGAGGGCCGTCCGCCGTTCCGGTGAGACCGAGGATTCCGACCTGGGCCTGGTAATCGATGTCGTGGCCCGCCCGGTCGCGGGAGGGTCCGTCCTGGCCGTAGCCGGTGATCGAGCAGTAGACGATCCCGGGGTTTACCTTCCGGATCGTCTCGTAGTCGACCCCCAGGCGGGCAGTGACCCCGGGCCTGAATCCCTCGACCAGGACGTCGGCCGACTCGGCGAGACGGAGGAAGGCCTCCCTCCCCCCGTCGGATTTCAGGTCCAGCCGGATCGAGCGCTTGTTCCTGTTCAGCGAGAGGAACAGGGCCGAAGAGGTCTGTCCGGGATCGAGCTCACCGCCGTAGAAGGGCGGGGCCTGCCGGATGTAGTCGCCGGCCCCGGTGTCCTCGACCTTGATCACATCGGCCCCGAAGTCGGCCAGAAGCTGGGTACAGAACCCTCCCGGGAAGAGCCGGGTCAGATCGAGGACTGTGATCCCCTCGAGCGCGGCCAACCCGACGACCTCAGTTCCGCTCCAGGCCCAGGAGCTTTCGGGCCTCGTCGATGGTCGCCACCCGCCGGCCGGCGTCCTCGACTATCTGGCGAGCCTTCTCGACCAGATCGCCGTTCGATTTGGCCATCGAACCATCGGGCAGGTAGAGGTTGTCCTCCACCCCGGCCCGCACGTTCCCGCCGAGGACGACCGCAGCACCCAGCAGCTTCCACTGGTCCCGCGAAATGCCGATCACCTGCCAGTTGTTCGGTCCCTCGGCGCCCCCCGGGATCTGGTCGGCCATCACCTCGACGTTCCGCGGGGTGGGACGGATACCCCCGACCACGCCCATGACCAGGGAGATCTGGAGGGGCTCCTCCAGGAGACCCATGTCGATCAGCGGGTCGACGTTGGCCACGTGGCCGGCATCGAAGCATTCATGCTCGGGCTGGATCCCCAGCTCCTTCATCGCGGTCACGAACTCGATGATCGTGTCGAAGCTGTTCTCGAACACGGCCTTGAAGACGAACTCCTTCCGCCGGCGCGAGTACTTCGCGTAGTTCATCGAGCTCATGTTGAGCGCGGCTACGTCTGGTCGAAGCTCCGCCAGGTACTCGATCCTCTGTTCGATCGGCACCCCGATCGCCCCGGTCGAGTAGTTGATGATCACGTCGCCGACCTCGTCCCTGATCGCCTCGGTGATCAGGCGAAAGTCCTCGACGTCCCAGGAAGGGGTCCCGTCGGGCTTCCTGGCGTGGATGTGGATCTGCGACGCGCCCTCGTCGACCTGAAGGCCTCGGGGCGCGAAGCGGCGAGCCGGTACGGGATGGCCGGACACTGCTCCCGGTTGGCGATCACCCCCGAGATCGAATTGGAGATGACCACCGGGTCCTCGAACCGACTCATACAGGCATTACCCCATGCTTCTTCCAGGGCTTTTCGACCTTCTTGCCCCGGGCCATCCTCAGCCCCCTGATCACCGTCTGGCGGGTCTCGCGGGGGTCGATGATGTCGTCGATCATCGCGTTGCCTGCCGCGATGTAGGGATCGATCTGCTCCCGGACTGCGTTCAGCATCGCCTCGCGGGTCGCCTCGGGGTCGTCCGAGGCATCGATCGCCGAGCGGCCGATGATGTTGACCGCACCCTCGGCCCCCATGACCGAGACCTCGGCGCCCGGCCAGGCGACGATCAGGTCGGGTTCATAGGCCCGGCCACACATCACGTAGTAGCCGGCCCCATAGGCCTTTCGGACCAGGACCGTGATCTTCGGGACGGTCGCCCGGGAGACCGCGTAGAGCATCTTTGCCCCGTGGCGGATGATCCCGTCCTGCTCGACCTTCGAGCCGACCATGAAGCCGGGAACGTCCTGGAGGAAGAGCAGCGGTATCGAAAAGGCGTCGCAGAGGTTGATGAACCGGGCCGCCTTGTCGGCCGAGTCGACGTCGAGGATCCCGCCGAGGTGCTTTGGCTGTGAGGCGACGATCCCGACCGGCATCCCGCCGAACCGGGCGAGGCAGGTGATCAACGACTTCGCAAACTTGGGCTTGATATCGAACCAGTCGCCGTCGTCGACGATCTCGGAGATAACGTCGTACATGTCGTAAGGCTGCCGGGGCGACTCGGGGACTATCTCGAGCAGACGCTCAGAGGCCCGGTCTTCGGGGTCGCTGCACTCGACCACCGGGGGCTCCTGCTCGCAGTTCGAGGGGAAGTAGGAAAGGTACTTGCGGACCGCCTCGATGCAGTCGGGGTCGTCCTTCACCTCGAGGTCCCCGACCCCGGAGGTCCGGCAGTGGACCTTGGCGCCACCCAGCTCCTCCATCTCGATCTCTTCACCGGTGACGGCCTTGACCAGGTGGGGCCCGGCAAGCGCCATCGCCCCCTGTCCGACGACCATCGGAACGAAGTCCGAGAGCGCCGGTATGTAGGCGGTGCCGGCCGCGCAGGGGCCCATCATCGCTGCGACCAGCGGTACCACCCCGGACATCTCGACCTCCTCCCGGAAGAGGTGGCCCGAGCCGGCGAAGAGCGAGCCGGCGGCCTCCTGGATCCTTGCCCCGGCCGAGTCGAGCAGCCAGATCAGGGGCATCCTCTTGGTCAGCGCCATCTCCCGGAGCCGGGCGACCTTTATCTCCCCGGTCTGGCCCATCGAGCCGGCCATAACGGTGAAGTCGTAGGCGACGATCGCGCATGGCCTGCCGTCAACGTCTCCCCAGCCAGTGACCACACCGTCAGCGGGGGCCTCCTTCCCGACCATCGCCTGGTGGGAGTAGTGCGGCCTGCCCTGGATCCCCAGCTCGACGAAGGTTCCGTCGTCCACCAGCAGGTCTATCCGCTCCCGCGCGGTCAGCTTGCCGGCGGCGTGTTGCTTCTCGATCTTCTCCGGCCCACCGCCGAGCCGGGCCCTGGCCCGGCGCTCGTGGAGCTGGTCGGTCAGTTCGTTCAGCGGGGCGGTACCGGGGAGCTTCCCGGCGTCGTTCTCCTCGGCACTCAACTGGTCACCGTCCCTTCCACTCGGGTTCACGCTTCTCGAAGAAGGCCGTCACGCCCTCGATCGCATCCTCGGTCGAGAGCTCGATCGCCAGCTGGGACCTCAGGTAGTCGAGGGCGTCCTCGAGGCCCATGTCCATCTGTCGCCAGATCGCGTCCTTGCCCAGCCTCATGATCAACGGCGACTTGGAGGCCAGCATCCCGGCCCACTCGGCGACCGCTGCATCGACTTCCGCGTGGGGGACTACCCGGTTGACCAGGCCGGCTTCGCGGGCCTCCTCGGCCCCCAGTCGTCCACCGAGGAGGAGCATCTCGGTCGCCTTCTTCCTCGGGACGTTCCGGTAGATCAGCGCCATGATCATGAAGGGGAAGAGGCCGACGTTGATCTCGGGCGTACCGAACTCGGCCTCCTCTGAGGCGACGATCAGGTCGCAGGCGAGCGCCAGGCCCAGGGATCCGGCGAGCACCTTCCCCTTGGCCGAGACGATCGACGGCTTGCCGAGGGTGCCGAAAGCCTTGAAGCAGGCCGGGAAACGCTCGGCTCCACGGAACTTGTCGATCGTCCCGGCCTCGCCGCCGAAGGCCGAGAGGTTGCCCCCTGCCGAGAACACCTTCTCGTCGGACGAGGCGAGTACGACGACCCGAACGGCATCGTCGGACTTGGCCATCGAGAGCGAGCAGAGCAGCTCATCGAGCAGCTGGTCGGAAAGGGAATTCCGGGTCTCCGGATCGTCCAGGGTGATCGTCGCGACGTGGCCCTCGACCTCGTAGCGGATCTTCTCGAATTCCTCTTCCTCCATCCCGGCCGGAGCCTACCGGAAACAGGGAGTTGGAAGTGTTACTCTCTACTTTGACGAAGCTTCCGATCCCCCGGGATCGACCCGTAAAGAACGTTCAAGCGGCGGCTCGATGGGTCGCCAAACAGGAGGAGCCACGTGAGCACGACTGTCATCAAGCCCGACTTCGAGACCGCGCAGAAGCACTTCATCTTCACCCAGGAGCACGAGGACCTGCGGGAGTCGATGGAGGAGTGGGTAAAGAACGAGCTCTACCCCCACCGGATGGAGTGGGAGGAGACGAAGTGGCCCGACTGGGCGATGGAGCGGGCCGGTGAACTCGGCTACCTCGGACTCTGCTTCCCGGAGGAGTACGGCGGACAGGGCGGCGACTACTACTACTCGCTGGTCCGCGCCGAAGCCCTCAGCCACGCCGGTTCGGGCGGTCTGGGAATGGGATTCGCGGTCCAGACCGACATGGTCCTCCCCCCGATCGAGATGCTGGGCACCGAGGAGCAGAAGGAGAGGTTCCTGACCCCCGGGATCCAGGGCAAGCGGATCGGCTGCCTCGGCATCACCGAGCCGGGAGCCGGCTCCGACGTCGCTTCCATCCGGACGACGGCGAAGCTCGAGGGCGATGAGTACGTGCTCA
>JBMSXD010000050.1:0-10948 GCA_049425265.1 Solirubrobacterales bacterium | reverse complement strand
CCCCCTCGCCGAGGTCAGGCCCGAGTACGACTACATCTGCATCGACACCCCGCCGAGCCTCGGGCTGTTGACGATCAATGCCCTGACTGCATCGAACAAGGTGATCGTCCCGGTCCAGTGCGAGTACCTCTCGATGCGGGGGCTGGCCCAGCTCCAGAACACGCTCGGGATGATCCAGGAGAACCTGAACCCGAACGTCCAGATAGCCGGCATCCTGCCCACGATGTTCGATTCCCGCACCGTCCACGCGAAGGAAGCGGTCGCTCTCCTCGAGGAGAACTTCGGTGACCTGGTCTTCAAGTCGAGGATCCGCAAGGCGGTCAAGTTCGCGGAGGCGCCGGTACGAGGCGCTAGTGTCCTGAAATACGACCCGGAGAGCAGAGCGGCGTCGTACTACCGGAACTTGGCCGAAGAGATCCTCAAGAATGGCAAGGCGTAAACGGGCGAGCATGAGGGAGGGTCCGCTGGCGGACCTCTTCCGGTCAACCAGTGGGGGCTCGCGAGGTGGCGAGGAGGAGCCCGAGGCTCCGTTGGAGCCGGAAGTGCCCGCCGCCCCGGATCCCGATGTCGCCGGCCGCTTCGGCCGCCAGGACCCGATGGAGGGGGCCGAGCGACCGCTGCCCTCGAGCTTCGAGGAGGTCGAGGTCTCCAACGGTGAGTCGGTCGAGTCCGAGGACGCCGCCGATCCTCAGGACCGCCTGAAGAAGATCTTCTCCGAGCGCCCCGGTGGTTCGGCAGCCGTCGGGAGGCAGGGCCGAGGCGAGGGCAGGGGCCGTGCGGTTGCCCATAGCCCCGTGATCAAGGTCGTCGGAGTCGGCGGGGCAGGAGTAAACGCGGTCAACAGGATGATCGATGCCGGGGTTTCGGGCATCGAGTTCATGGCGGTCAATACCGACCTCCAGTCCCTCCAGCTCTGCCTGGCCGACGAGACGATGCACATCGGCGGCGAGGAGACCCGTGGACTCGGTGCCGGGGCCGACCCCTCCCTCGGCTTCCGAGCGGCCTTCGAGGAGCAGGACAGGATCAAGCGGAGCCTCAAGGGCGCCGACATGGTCTTCATCGCGGCCGGGGCCGGAGGCGGCACCGGAACCGGGGCAGCACCGGTCATCGCCCGCCTGGCGAGGGACGTCGGCGCCCTGACCGTAGGAATCGTCACCCGTCCGTTCAGCTTCGAAGGGAACAAGCGGGCCAAAGCGGCCGAGAAGGGGATCGAGGCCCTGGCTGGCGAGGTCGACACCCTGATCGTGATTCCGAACGATCGCCTGCTCGAGGTGCTCGACCAGGCCACCCCGATGACCGACGCCTTCCAGGTCGCCGACGACATCCTCCGCCAGGGGGTTCAGGGCATCTCCGACCTCGTCACCCTGCCATCGATCATCAACCTCGACTTCGCCGATGTCCGATCGGTCATGTCGGACGCCGGCAGGGCGCTCCTCGGCATCGGAATGGGGACCGGTTCGGAGCGGGCGATGGTCGCGGTCGAGAGGGCGATCTCCTCACCCTTGCTCGAGACCCCGATGGACGGTGCCAGGTCGGTCCTGATGTCGATCACCGGGGGACCAGACCTCTCGCTGGTCGAGGTCTCGGAGGCGGCCCGCGCAGTCGGGGACGCCGCCCACCCCGACGCCAACATCATCTTCGGTGCGAACGTGGATGACCAACTCGGTGACGAGCTCTGGATCACGGTCGTTGCCACCCGCTTCGACTCACGCGGGGCCGGCCCCCGGGCACCTTCGACCAGCCGGCCGAGGGATCCGGGTGAGGACCGCTCCCGTCGCGGACCGGACGACGGCGAGATCCCCGAGTTCCTGGCTTAGGTCGTGTCGAGCTCCCGGGGCGTCGTCGCTGCCGGACATCCTCTGACCGCCGAAACGGGGGCTGGGATTCTCAGGGATGGCGGGAATGCGGTAGACGCCGCCGTCGCGGCGGTGCTCGCTTCCTTCTCACTCGAGAGCGCGCTGACCGGGTTCGGGGCCGGGGGCTTCATGATCATCGGAGGCCCGGGGGTCGAGCCGCCCGTGCTCGACTTCTTCGTTGCGGCGCCGGGCGGGGGCGGGCATGAGCGGACCGAGGAGTTGGTCCCGGTCCCGGTCCACTTCGATCAGAAGACTTCCCAGGTCTTCAACGCCGGGGCGGCATCATGCGGGGTACCCGGTACCGCCGCCGGCCTCGAGTCGGCCCTCCAGAGGTTCGGTTCGGTCGGACTTGGGGACCTGATCGGTCCGGCAGTCCGATTCGCACGGGAAGGGGCCCCGCTGAACCGCCAGCAGGCGTATGTCCTGGAGATCCTCGAGCCGATCTACACCTCGACCGAGTCGGCCCGTGAGATCTACGCGCCCGACGGCAAGTACCTGGGGGAGGGCGATCTGTTCCAGTATCCGGACCTTGCCGATGCCCTCGAGCGGTTCGCCGAAGAGGGTGCAGCCTCGATCAATTCCGGCGAGACGGCGGCGGCGGTAGAGGACTACGTCGTAGAAAGGGGTGGGACCCTCTCCGCTGCTGACCTGGCTGCCTACGAGACGATCGAGCGGCCACCGGTAGGTACCGGCTTCCTCGGCTGCGAGGTCCTGACCAATCCACCACCGTCGGCCGGGGGGATCCTGATCACCTACTCGCTGGCGATCCTCGAGCGGCTGGGAGGCTCAGGCGTCATCGAGGAGGTGCGGGCGCTCGAGGCAGCCAACCTGGTCAGGGCCGGCGATTTCGCAGAGCGCCTGAGTGAGCCGGGATTCGCGGCGGAGCTGCTCTCCGATGGTTCGGTCGTGGCCGGGATCGAGGCGACCGACAGGCTCGGCTCGACGACGCACCTCGTTGCGATGGACGGAGACGGCCTCTGTGCTTCGGTCACCTGTTCGAACGGCACCGGGTCGGGCATGGTCGTCCCCGGAACCGGAATCCACCTGAACAACATGCTCGGGGAGGAAGACCTCAACCCGCTCGGCTTCCATCGTCACCGTCCGGGAGAGCGGATCGGGTCGATGATGTCGCCGACCCTGATCCTCGAGGATCGGGAGGTCGTCGCGGGGCTGGGCAGTGCCGGATCCAACCGGATCCGCTCGGCGGTAGTCCAGAGCGTGGTAAATCTCGTGGCCAGGGAGATGGACCCCCAGGAAGCCGTTGATGCACCGAGGATTCACGTCGAGGGGAACGTGGTCCAGGCCGAGCCGGGGGTCGATCCCGATGCCCTTAGGCGGCTCGAGGCCGAGGGCGAAGACGTATTCCGGTGGGATCGGCTGAACCTCTTCTTCGGCGGGGTCCAGGCGGTCACCCGGGAGCCCGAATCGGGGGCCGTCGCCGGAGGGGCCGACCCACGACGGGGCGGCTCCGTCGCCCTTGCCTGAACCCGGGCCCCTCGTCTAGGTCGGTTTCTTCGCAGTCAGCAGGAGGTTGTAGAGGAGCTCCGGCGGGAGGCGGGGTTCGAGCACCGCACCGTCGAGCTTCTGGAACGTCACGTATCCCTTGAAGGCGAACTTACGCCAGCCCAGAGGTACCGTTTCGGGCTCGGCCGTCGCCTCGAGCGAGCGCATGCCCCAGCCCCAGAAGTTGGCGACCGCCTCTTCACCCGAGACCCTGACCTCCGTGAAGCCCGCTCCACCCGGCAGACCCCTCAAGTCGGATGGGGCAAAGGCGTGGACGTCGACCTCTGATTCCAGCTCATGGTCCTCGGCGTATTCGGACCCATTCGCCTCGGCCTCTTCCAGGGCAGATGCCCCGACCATCAGGCGCCATACCGGAGCGGCTGCCGTGCCGAGAGCCTTGGGAAGTGCGGCGAGGCGGTCGCCGTACCGCGAAGGCTCCCCGCAGAAAACGATCAGACCCCCGGGCCTCAGGACCCTGTGGAACTCGGCGAAGGCACGGTCGAGGTCGGGGATGTGGTGGAGCACGGCATGCCCCAGGACCAGGTCGAAGGACTCGTCCTCGAACGGAAGCTGCTCCGCCTCGCAGACCACCGTCTCGACTTCGATCCCCAGTTCACCCGCCGAGGTCGAGAGGGTCTCGAGCATCCCCGGGGAGATGTCGGTGACGGTGACCCGGTCGAGTAGTCCCTGCTGGGCGAGGTTGAGCGAGAAGTAGCCGGTTCCGGCACCGATTTCGAGTGAATCTCCGAGGGAACCGGTGGGGTCGCGCCCCAATGCCTTGGCGACCTTGGAGCGGACCTGGTGCTGACCGATCGGCCCGAAGTCGATACCCCACTTCGAATCGTAGGAATCGGCCGCGGCGTCGTGGTAGCGCGTGTTCGCGTCCTTGATCTTCTCGGGGGAGTCGGTGGGGGATGCGGGCATGGCGGGAAAAGATAGGGAACAATCGCCGGGTTGTCCGACGCGTACGTCCAGAGAGACCAGCCAGACGGGGTCCCACCGCTCGAGCTGACCGGGGAGAGGACCCTCCCGGACCTCCCCGAGGAGAACTACTGGTACCGACGACACCTGGTCGTATACGAATGGATCGCCCGGAGGGTCTCGGGGCTGGACGTGGCCGACCTCGCCTGTGGAGAGGGGTACGGCTCCGAGGTGCTGGGGCGGACGGCCCGCTCGGTGGTCGGGGTGGACGCCAACCCGGAGGCCTTCGCCCACGCCGAGGCCAAGTATTCGACTGCCCGGGTCAGCTTCAGGCGGGGCCTGGTCGAGCAATTCGAGGGGCCGTGCGACGCGATCGTCTTCCTTCAGACGATCGAGCACGTCGAGGACCCCGACACACTTCTCGAGGGTTTTGCCCGGGCGGCCGGGGTCTCCTTCATCTCCACCCCCAACCTCCTTACGCTCGCCCCACCTGGCGCCGAGAAGTCTGACAACCCCTGGCACATTCGCGAGTACCGGGCCGACGAGTTCGAGGAGCTGCTCGCCCCGCACTTCTCGTCGGTCGAGCTCTACGGGGTTTTCCACTCGGGACGGCTCGCCTGGCACGACCGGGCGCTATCGGTCGGCTGGGACAGGGTCCATGCGACCCTCGGCCTGACCCGGTCGTTCTACGACTGGTTCACGCCGTCGATCGGGAGTGACGATTTCCGGGTCCGCAAGGGCGACCTCGACCGGGCACTCGACTTCGTAGCCGTCTGTCGTGCCTGAAAAGGGGCGTTCCGACGGGGAGGGGGCCGTGGGGGACCTCGCGATCGTGCTCCATTCCCACATGCCTTACGTCGAGGGGTTCGGTACCTACCCTTTCGGGGAGGAGTGGCTGTTCGACGCAGTCATCCGTTCCTACCTCCCGGTGCTCGCCTTCGCTCGCGACATCTCGGTCTCGATCACCCCGGTGCTGGCCGACCAGCTCGAGGCCCCGGGCCTCGCAGGCCGGCTGACCGACTTCACGGCCGAGTTCCGTGCCGGCTCCGCCCGGCGCGAGTCGGAGGAGGCACCGGCCGAGCTTCGGGATTCAGCCCTCGACGAACTAAGGCGCTACGAGACCTCCCTCGAGGCCCTTGCCGCCGTGGATGGCGACCTCCTGGAGCTATTCGCCGGCCCGGCCCGGGAAGGTCGGATCGAGCTGCTCGCCTCCGCTGCGACCCACGCCGTCCTGCCGCTGATCGCGACCGACCGGGCGATCGAGTTCCAGATCGGCACGGGACTGAAGTCCCATACCCGCCGGTTCGGGCGGCCGTCCGGATTCTGGCTGCCGGAATGCGCCTACGTACCCGGCCTCGAGGCCTTCCTCGCTCGGTACGGAATCGAGTGGTTTCCTGTTGATCAGTCCAGATACGAGACCGGAAAGGAAGCGCTCGAGCCGGTCGCGACCCGATCCGGTCCGGTCGCCTTCACGATCGACTGGACGGCGGTCTCCTGGGTATGGGATCTCGCCGGCTACCCCTCCTGGCCCGGTTACCGCGACTTCCACCGCAAGTCGATGCTGGGCCTCAACCTGTTCTCGATCGACGGCTCTCCTCACGACCCCGAAGCGGCCCGGAAACGGGCGCGCGAGGACGCCGAGAGTTTCCTCGACGGTGTAGCCGGTCGGTTGGAGGCGTTCCGGCAGGAGAGGGGCGGTACCGGATTGGCCGTCTTCGCCTGTGACATGGAGCTGATGGGACATTGGTGGGCGGAGGGTCCGATCTGGCTCGAAGCCGTCCTCGATGGTGCGGCGGAGCGGGGAATCAGACTGACCACTCCCGGGCGCGAGCTCGGTCGAGCTGCTCGGGAGGATGCCCTCGGTCCGGCGACGTGGGGCGCCGGCAAGGACTTCAGGACGTGGGACTCTCCGGCCCAGGCCGACATCTCGGCCGGCGCCAGGCGGGTGGAGCTCACGGTGCTCGGTGCGATCGCCTCCGGCCTTCGCCCCCCGGCGTCCGAGAGGGCTGCCCGGGAAATGCTCGCGGTCCAGGCGAGCGACTGGGCCTTCCTCGATGCCACCGGCCAGGCTGGCGACTACCCCTTCAGACGGGCGGTCGATCACGCCAGCTCCGCCTACGAAGCCGTACACTCCGCCCCCGGAGAAGAGCCAGAACCGAACCTGAGGTCCCTGGCGCCCGATCTGGAGATGGCTTCGCTCACCACTCCCTGAGCACCGGAAAGCGCAATCGAAGTGACAAGACCACTGATCGTTTCCTGGGAGTACCCACCGCTGATCGAGGGTGGTCTGGCCCGCCACGTGAGAAAGCTCTCCGAGGCCCTCGTCGATCGGGGCCTCGAGGTCCACGTACTGACGAGGGGCGGGGATGAGAGCGACGTCGAGGAGAAGGTCGCTGGCGTTCACATCCATCGCATCGTCGAGCCCGAGCGCCCTTCGGACCTGGCCGAGTTCGTCACCTGGGTGGAGCGGATGAACTCGGACATGCTGGCCGCGGGGGTCGACCTCGGCGACCGGTTCGAGTTCGATTGCGTCCACGGGCACGACTGGCTCGTCGCCTCGGCCTGTGACCACCTGGCCCGGAGGTTCGACTGTCCCTTGGTAACCACCATCCACGCGACCGAGTACGGCAGGCATCAGGGTTGGGTCGACAGCCATCCCCAGTCCCACATCCACGGGGTCGAACGCTGGATCGCCAACCGCTCAGACCGGGTGATCACCTGTTCCGAGTTCATGCGCGACCAGGTGATCGACGTCTTCGGGGCCGAGCCGAGCCGGGTCGAGGTGATCCACAACGGGATCGATCCCGAAGACCTGCCCGATGCCGATCCGGAGATGCTGGCCGGGCTGAGGGAAAGGTTCGCAGCACCCGACGAGAAACTCGTCCTGCTGATCGGTCGCCTGGTCTACGAGAAGGGTTTCCAGCTCGCACTCGAGGCAATGCCCAGGGTGATCGAGGAGATGCCCGGCACGCGTTTCCTGGTTGCCGGCTCGGGGACCCATGAAGAGGAGCTGCACCGCCTTGCCGGTGATCTTGGCCTGATGGATCACGGGACCTTTCTCGGTTGGATCGGTGATGACGTCCTGACTTCGCTCTACCGGATAGCCGACCTCACGGTGGTCCCCTCGATCTACGAGCCCTTCGGGCTGGTGGCGCTGGAGGCGATGGCCTCGGAGTGTCCCTGCATCGCCGCCGACACCGGGGGCCTTCGGGAAGTCGTTCCGTTGGAGGGGGCCGGCCTCAGGTTCAGGGCGAGCGACCCGGAGGACCTGGCCGATGCTGCGATCGAGGTCCTGGCGGACGAGGACCTGAGTCGCAGGATGGTCCAGGAGGGCCTTGCCCACATCAGGTCCTTCGACTGGGCCGATGTCGCCGGAAAGACCGAAGCCCTCTACCAGAGTCTCCAGCCGGTCAACGACCCGAACTGAGCCGCACCGGCCGTTCAGCCGGTCGGCGGGTCGAGGACGCCCGGGTCTGAAGGATCGGGCTCGACCGGGTCGGGCCAGGCGAGGGATTGCGGTTCCCCCCGCATCCGGATGACCCTCGCCGGGACCCCGCCGACCACTGCGTTTGCCGGGACGTCGTGGGTCACGACCGCATTCGTCCCGACGATCGCGTTGTCGCCGACGGTAACCCCCCGCAGGAAGCAGGCCCCGTAGCCGATCCAGACGTTGGAGCCGATCACTACGTCCTCCATGTAGATGCCCTGCTGCCTGATCGGCCGCTCCACTTCGACGACCCCGTGGTCGAAGTCGATGAACATCGCCCTGTCGGCGATCACGCACTGTTCCCCGATCCTGATCCTCCGGTAGGCAGAGATCGTCACCTCCTGGCCGAGCACCGTCTTGGCACCGATCTCGACCGTCCCCTCGTGGCACCGGATCTTGGTCCCGTCGCCCACCCAGACGAAGCGACCGAAGGAGATCGATCCCCTTCTCGAGATCTGGAGCTGGAGCCTTCGGCCGAAGAAGACCGGGCCGTCCGTCCGCCACCTGTGGCCGCCTGTGGTGAACACCCTCCGCCAGAGGTACCTCCAGAAGAGCCTGGCGTACTTCGGCGTCAGCATGCCGTTCTTCCGAAAGAAAGCGAGGGTGCTGATCGGATCCCTCCTGGGACGGTCCCGTTCCATCGGGTGGCACTCTAATCCGGGACCCGCGAGGGGGATACGACGGCCCGATGCCGCTGCCCCGGACCGGGTGGCTCGTTCCGGAGCAGGTTCTACACTTGCCCCGATGACCGAGTCCTCTGCGACAACAGCTCTGGATCCCCTGGCCGAGTCCCTGCTGTCGGGCGACCGCCGGGCGCTCGCGAGGGCGATCACCCTGATCGAGTCGGACGATCCGGCCGGGGCCGAACTCGTCCGCCAGGTCTTCCCGAGGACCGGCAACGCCCGAATCGTCGGCTTCACGGGACCACCCGGGGTGGGGAAGAGCACTCTGGTCGGGGCACTGACCCGGGAGCTCCGGGAGGCCGGTCGCGAGGTCGGCGTGCTTTCGATCGACCCCTCCAGCCCATTCACCAAGGGTGCGCTGCTGGGCGACCGGATTCGTCTTTCCGACCACTTCCTAGACAGCGGAGTCTTCATCCGCTCGATGGCCTCCCGCGGCGCGCTCGGTGGACTCTCGGAGGCGGCACTCCAGGCGGTACTCGCGATCGATGCCTCGGGCAAGGACGACATCCTGGTCGAGACGGTCGGAGTAGGGCAGGGGGAGATCGACATCGTCGACCACGCCGATACGGTCGTCCTGGCGTTGATGCCGGGATCCGGGGACTCGATCCAGGCCCTGAAGGCCGGGATCATGGAGATCCCCGACCTGATCGTCGTAAACAAGGCCGATCACCCGATGACCGACACGATGGTTCGGGAAGTACGGGCGGCACTTTCGCTCGGGCAGGTTCCGGGGGAATGGGAGGTTCCCATCCTGAGGACCGAGGCAGCGACCGGCGAGGGTGTCCCCGAGCTGCTCGAGAAGATCGACGAACACTCCCACTGGATTGTCGAGCGGGGTGAGCTGGAGCGGCGCCGGTCGAGGAACCTTCGCAACGAGGTAATGGGGATCGCCGCGTCGAGGCTGAGGCGCCGGCTCGACTCGGCGGCGGACGCACCGGAGGTCGAGGTTCTCCTGCGGCAGGTCGCCGAGCGTGAGATCGATCCCGCCAGTGCGGCCGAGAGACTGCTCGAGATGACCGGAGGTTCCGATGTCGGTTGAGGCAGAAGGTGGATCGATCGGGCCGCCCGGAGCGGAAGAGGTGGCCGAGTGGGTCGGTTACCGGGTGGACGACATATCGGGGCAGAGCGTCGCCCGGGTACAGGGCTTCATGGTCGATGCCGATTCGGGCAAGCCGAGCTGGCTCGCCGTGAAGCTGGGCCGGTTCGGCAAGACGGTTCCGTTACTGGTCAGCGAATGTGCCGCTGCGGCCGGAAGGATCTGGACCCCGCACGACCGCGAGGTGGTGCGCGCCGCACCGGCAGTCGACCCCGAGCTTCCGCTCAATCGCGACCAGGAGATGCAGGTGCTCGAGTACTACGGGATTCCGGAGGACGTCGGTCGGGCTGCCGAGATCCGGTCCCGTCCGGGGGGCACCGAGACTTCCCGGCCGGCCTCCGGCTAGCAGCCGAGGGCCCTGGCGATCACCATCTGCTGGACTTCGTCGGTGCCCTCGCCGATGGTCAGCACCTTGGCATCCCGGTAGAACCGGCAGACGGGGTACTCCTCGATGTACCCGTAGCCACCGTGGATCTGGACCGCCTCTTCCGAGGCACGGACGGCCAGCCGGCCAGTGATCAGCTTCGCCTGGGCGGCGGTCAGGCCGAAGTCGAGGCCGCGGTCCTTTTCGATCGCGGCCCGCCAGGTGAGCAGGCGTGCGGCCTCGATCTCGGCCGAAAGGTCGGCGATCTTCGCCTGGATCGCCTGGAAGGAGGCGATCGGTCGGCCGAAGGCCTGGCGTTCCCTGGCGTAGGCGATCGATTCGTCGAGGGCGCCCTGGGCCAGTCCGACCCCCATCGCCGAAACCGAGATCCGGCCACCGTCGAGGATCTCGAGGAACTGGCGGAAGCCCTGGCCTCGCGGGCCGAGCAGGTTGGCCTCCGGGACGTGCACGTCATCGAAAGTCAGTGGATGGGTATCGGAGGCGTGCCACCCCATCTTCCGGTAGGGCTCGCCCACCTCGTACCCGGGGGTTCCATTCGGGATGATCAGGTTCGAGATCTCGGCCCGGCCGTCCTTCCGGTCGGTGACCGCGGTGATCGTGACCAGCGACGAAATGTCGGTTCCCGAGTTGGTGATGAACTGCTTCGATCCGTTGACGACCCACTCTCCGTCGACCAGCTCGGCAGTGGTCCGCGTGTTCCCGGCATCGGAGCCTGCCTCCGGTTCAGTCAGCCCGAAGGCCCCGAGCTTCCTGCCCGAACAGAGGTCGGGAAGCCACTCGGCCTTCTGTTCGTCCGATCCGAAGTAGTAGATCGGGGCGGTCCCGAGCGAGGTGTGGGCGGCGAGTGTGATCGCCACGGAGGAGTCGATCCGGGCCAGCTCCTCGACCGCGATCGCGTAGGAGAGCGTGTCCCCGCCGGAGCCCCCGACTTCCTCCGGGTAAGGAATCCCCATCAGCCCGAGTTCGGCCATGCGGGCAACGATCTCGTAGGGAAACGACTTGGTCCGATCGAGTTCT
>JBMSXD010000049.1:0-10981 GCA_049425265.1 Solirubrobacterales bacterium | reverse complement strand
GGCCGGCGGTGGCCTGCCTCCTGATCGCCCTTCCGGCTGCGGCTGGGGCCGATCCCGCCGGGCCCCCGGCCCCGGGCAAGGACTCGGTGCTGCCGACCGACATCAAGGACCGCTGCGAAGGTGGCGATTGCCGCACCGCCCCGGCCCTTCCCGCATCCACGACCGACCAGGTACGGGCCGAGCGCACGGGTAGGACGAGCGGAGGGGTCGTGCCGGGGGGAAGCCCGGCGGAAGGCGGGGGGACCGTAGTCCCACAGAACGATGGGCCGGCCTCGGCCGACGGGGCCGATGGATCCGGGGGCACGTCCCCGGACGGCGGCGACGATCGCGGGTCGACCGACTGGTTGATCGAGCCGACGACGGTGCCCAACTTCATGATCGAGAAGTTCGAGATCCCGCCGTTCCTGCTTCCGATCTACCAGGCCTGCGGGAGTCAGTACGGAATCCCCTGGGAGATCCTTGCCTCGATCAATCGGATCGAAACCGGCTTCGGCACCTTCCTGACCACATCCTCGGCCGGAGCCCAGGGGTGGATGATGTTCATGCCCCCCACCTGGGAGGCCTACGGGCTCGACGCGAACGGTGACGGGAAGAAGGATCCCTACAACCCCGTGGACGCGATCTGCGCCGCCGCCGGCTACCTGGAGGCGAGCGGCTACGCGGAGGACGAGTACGACGCGATCTTTGCCTACAACCATGCCGACTGGTACGTCCAGGACGTGCTCGAGCACGCCCGGCGGTACGCGGCGATCCCGGACGAGCTGATCACCGCCCTGACCGGGTTGACCGAGGGGGCGAGATTCCCTGTTGCCGGGGAGGCACGCTACGAGGGGCAGATCTCGACCGAGGACGCGGGACCGACCAACACCCGGACCGGAGCGCCGGTCGAGGCCGCCGAGGGTCGCACCTCGATCGAAATAGAGGGAGAGGGAGGAGCCCCGGTGATCGCAGTCAACGACGGGGTGATCACCGAGATCGATACGGCACGAGGGGTGGTGGAGCTCAAGGACGCTTACGGAAACGCCTACCGCTACTCGGGTCTCGGCTCGATTGCGCAGGTCCACCCCGTACCCAGGGCAGGATCGGGTGCCTCGGCCGACTCCACCTTCGTCGCTAACGAGGCGCCCGCACCGACGGGAGCCACCGAGATGGGTGGGGCCAAGTCCTCGGCACCGACAGCGGCGGCCGCTGCACAGGGGATCACCGAGATCAAGGTCGATCCCGAGCGGGCGGCAGTGGCCTCCCGCCCCGAGATCGAGGCGGCCGACACCAGGCGCTCTGAGCAGGCCGAGCTGGTCCAGGTTCGCGAAGGTGCCGACCAGGCGTCCGGGCCGATGAACACCGAAAACATGAGGGGCAGGACGTATGCGAACCCCCTGCGACCCCAGAACCAGACGAGGGCTGCCGTCGACGGGACCTCGGTAAAGACCCCGGGGCCGACCGGTGGTGAGGGGCTTCCGGGCGATTACCTCGTCTATGGCGGAACCAACATCGGAATCCTCCGCCTCGATCCGTCAGACACCGAGCTCCTCCCGCTGAAGGAGGGCTCGCGGGTCTTGGCAGGGACGGTCCTCGGCCGCCTGGCCGAGACCCCGACGGCTTCGATCGACTTCGCGATACGCCCGGCCGGAGAGGGCGCCCCGGCGATCGACCCGAAGCCCTTCCTCGATGGCTGGCGACTGCTGGCCGAGACCGACATCTACAACGCGAGGGGCAAGAACCGTTTCTCGTCGAAGCTCGGGGCTGGCGGGGTCCTGCTGCTCTCCAAGAACGCCCTCCAGAAACGGGTACTGCTCGACCCCCGGCTGGACATCCCAGAGTGCGATCGCGGCTACATCGCAGCGGGCGTGATCGACAGGCGGGTGCTGGCGGTACTCGCCTACCTGAGCGCCCAGGGTTACGAGCTCTTGATCAGTTCGATGCATTGTGGACGTGAGGCCTCGATCACGACTTCCGGCTACGTCTCCAACCACTCGCGGGCATCCGCCGTCGACATTGCGGCGATCAACGGCGAGGTGATCTCTGCAGCGACCCAGGGCCCCGGGACGTTGACCGACCGCGTTGCCCGGGAGGTCCTCGCGCTCCAGGGGACGATGGCCCCCGACGAAGTCATCACCCTGCTCGACTATCCCCAGCCTGCCGGCTTCGCGATGGGCGACCACGACGACCACATCCACGTCGGCTACAGCAGCTACGGAGATCCTTCGGGCGGCCCGGTGTACGTGTCGACCGGCCTCGGCCCCGAGCAGTGGGAGAAGCTGGTCGAACGGCTCGAGAGCATCTCCAACCCGGAGATCCCCGACCAGGAATCGGGTGGGACACTGCCGACCGGGACCGGGACCGAACGCGAGCGATAGGCCGCTGTTCCCCATAGCCCAGATCGAGCTGCCGGGCCGGCTCGGACCGGACGACGGTCGCTACCTCGAAGAAGCCGGAGGGACCGAGCGAATCATCGTCCTCGAGACGGTCGGGATGCTCCCCCCGGCACGGCGAAATCGGCGGAAGCCGAAGCCCGACCAGGGCCGGGACGGGAAGATCCGGGTCCCGCTGACGATCGTGACCGCGGTCTTCGCCGATCGGGAGGTAGGAGACGTCGGTGAAGCCGAGGAATGGCTGGCCGGCCTCGGCGGCGAGGGATGCGACCGGCTCCTCGAAGAGGCGTTCGACTCGCTCGACAGGCTCCTGGCGACCCAGGCGGCTGCAACCGGTAGGCCTTACGTAAGGGCCTGGGGTGATGAGGATGCGCTGGCCGCCCGGGTCGGATACGCCGACGGGGACGGCGCCTACGCCGGCGAGCTGGACGGAGCCCTGTCGATCGACGTCCGGGGAGGGGCCGCGGCTCCCCGACGGGAGAGGATCTCCCGCTCGGCACCCCTGAGGCGGGTGGCGGCCGTCCTGAGGGGCAGGGAAAGCCTTCGGGCCTCCGAGGTCCTGGTCCCCAGGGTTCGGGCAGACCTGGATGCCGGGCGGGTGATCGAGGCCGCCGGCGTGACTGAGATCGCGGTTGCCATGACGGTCCGGGAGCTCCGGGGACTGGCCGAGGATGAGGAGCACCAGGCCGACATCGCGGCGATGGAGGCGATGCTTCCCGACCTCGCGATCATGACCGAGGGAGTCGTCGATGCCGACACCGCCTGGCCTGGGCTTGGGCAGGAGGTCGAGGATGCCCTCGTGGTGGCCGAGCGGACGATCCGCCGGATCCGGGTGCTCGATCCCTGAGCGGTCAGCCTCCGAGCGGCCGGGCCGGCTCGATGCCCAGCCTCTCGAGCACTGCAGGGTCGTCGAGGGTGGAGGCAACTAGATCCGCCCCTTCGAGGGTTATCCCGGGTACCGACGGAACCCCGATTACGAACAGGCCGGCAGCAGAAGCCGATGCGACGCCCGTCGGGGAATCCTCGAGCGCCACGACTTCCAGGCCGGGTTCCACTCCGAGGACCTCACACGCCTTCAGGTAGGAGTCGGGTGCGGGCTTGGCCTCCGGCACCTCATGCCCACTGACCACCACGTCGAACTCGATCCCGGACCCCGCGACCTCGTGGGAGCGGAGGATGAAGGGACGGGGGGAGTTGGAGACGAGTCCGAGCGGCACCTCGTAGCCCCTGAGGATGTCGAGGATCTCGACCGCTCCGACCATCGGGTCGACCCCTCCTTCGAGCTCGTCCATGACGAGCACGTTGAGCTCTTCCATGATCTCCAGCTCGCGACCCTCCTCTCCGAGGAAGTTCGCGAGCTTGCGGCCGGCTATCTCCGCCGAGGAACCGACCAGGGCCTGCTTGTGGGTGAGGGTGAACTCGACCCCCCTTGTCTCGAAGAGGCGCTGCTCGGCCCGACTCCAGACCGACTCGGTATCGAGCAGGAGGCCATCGTTGTCGAACAGCGCGGCTTTCGGTCTTTCCGGTGTCACGGTGTGAGCGTAGAGCGAGTCGTGGTGCGGGGTCGGTCCGCCCCCGGCCGAGAATCAATCGAAGGCGCGACGCTACCCGACCGCCTTTTTTGGGTTATCTATCTGGGAAAGTGATCGCTTCCATGCCATCCGGAACCGACCGGAACGAATACACCCGGAGAACCCTGCGACACCGGGCCCTGCTGGCGACGGCAGCGCTTCTGCTCGTCTGGGGACTCGGATCGGCCGACGCCGGTGCCCAGGAGTCCGAGCCGTCCCGATTCGACGGGACTCCGGTGACGGCTGCCGAGAGCCCGGACGGAGCGGTCACCTGGATCGTCGCCGCAAGGGCCGGGCGAAAGGCCGACCAGATCGCCAGACGCCACGGAGCGAGGGAATCGACCGAACTGCCCGGCCTCTACTCACTACCGGCCGTAGATGCCGACCGGCTGGTTCGGAGCCTGCGGACCAACGGGCTTCTCCTCTACGCCGAACCCGATGTGGTCCCCGAGACGAGGGCCTATCCCGAGGACGGCCTGAGCCAGGATCAGTGGTGGCTCCAGGCGGTGGTCGACACCGGGACTGCCGTTCCGCCCGAGGTACTCCCTAACGGTCCCCGACTGGCCCTGGTAGCACCGGGGGTCTACGGGAACCATCCCGACCTCAAGGGGATAGACCTCAAGGGCGCCGAGTCCGGCGGGCTAGAGAGGGATCGGTTCGGGACGGCCGCTGCCGGTATCGCCGCTTCTCCGGGAGGCGGAAACGGAATCGTCGGGATATGGCCCGGGATGAATCTGCGTCATGCTCCGTCCGGAGACGGGAGCTGCCTCGCGACTTCAGAGGCCGTGCGACGGGCGGCCCGTCTCGGGAGTGACGTGATCGTCATGGGTTACGGGTTCAAGGCCGCCTCCTGCCGCACCCACCTCGCAGCCACCCAATACGCCGTCTACCGGGGAGCGATTCTCGTCGCGGCCTCCGGCGACGGAGGTTCCGGCGGGTCGACAGCATCGCTTCGACCCGCAATCGATCCCCATGTGATCACGGTCGGATCGGTCGAGCGGAATCTCTCCCTGGCACCCTTCTCCAACACCGGACCTCAGCTCGACCTGACCGCGCCCGGGACCGACCTGCTCGCACCCGCCCTCGAGCCTTCGGGCGCGGCGAAGCCTCTCTTCACCCACTCGACGGTGAGCGGGACGGCCTACTCGGCGACCATGGTCGCTGCGGCGGTGGCCTGGCTCCGTCAGGTCCGGAAAGACCTCGATCCATCCCAGGTAGAGGGACTCCTCGCCGCCGGAGCCTCGGACCTCGGGGAGCGCGGCTGGGATGAGAGGTTCGGCGCCGGACTGCTCGACATCGACGGAGCTATCGGTGCCCGGGCGCCGGCCGCCGACAGGCTCGAGCCGAACGACGACATAGGGTGGGTCGACGGGCGGCTGCTCTCCAACGGGAAGCAAAAGATCCGGACCAGGCCCCTCTGGCCGGTGTCCGGGCCGGGGGCCCGGACGCTCCAGGCGACGCTGTCTCGTGACGACCCCGCCGACGTCTACCTGATCAGGATTCCGGCCCGGTCGAAGGCGGTGATTGCGATCGCCCAGGCAGAGGGCGACGTCGCAGTCGAGGTCAGGTCGGCAACGACCAGGACGATCGCCTCGCCGAAGGGAACCCTCGCTGGCTCAGATCTCGCATACCCGAACACGGAGGGGCTGCTCCTGAAGAACCGTGCCCGCGACCCGCGACCGGTCTATCTGGTTGTCCGACAGGGGAAGCTCAGCCAGGCGGCCGGAGCCCGCTACCGGGTCACGGTGGGCAGCTCCCTTCCGGGCTAGCGACCCTTCCAGCGAGGGCTTCGCTTCCCGAGGAAGGCCGAGATGCCTTCCTGGCCGTCCTCGCTGAGGAAGACCTTGGCGAAGCCCTGCTTCTCGTCCTCGATTCCCTGGTCCGGGTCACCGCCCGAGAACGAGACTTGCTTCACCTGTTCGACCGCGAGTGGAGCCTGGCCGGCAAGCTTGTGCCCCCAATTCAGGGCAACGTCGAACAGCTCCTGGTCCGGAACGACCCTGTTGACCAGGCCGTATTCGAAGGCCTCGATCGAGGAGATCGGATCCCCGACCAGATTCATCTCGAGGGCCCTCGAGCCCCCGATCAGCCGGGGCAGACGCTGGGAGCCACCGAAGCCCGGGATGATTCCGAGCTTGATCTCGGGCTGGCCGAAGACGGCCGAGTCGGCGGCGATCCGGAAGTCGCAGGCCATCGCCAGCTCGCAGCCTCCCCCGAAGGCAAGTGCGTTGACGGCAGCGATCGTCACCACGCGATCGGATCCGAACTCCTTCAGCAGGTCGTGACCGCTGTCGATCAGGCCGGCCCCGGACTCGGGATCCATCTGGGTGAAAGCCTTGATGTCGGCCCCGGCGGAGAAGACGAGGGGGATCGACGAGGCGATGACCATCGCGCCGATCGAATCGTCTGCCTTGACCCGGTCCCAGACCGTCCTCAGGTCCTCGATCACCTGCGGTGAGATCGCGTTCATCGGAGGGTTGACCAGCCAGGCAATCGCAACCTCTCCCCTGGTCTCCAGGTTGACCTTCTCGGGCTGATCGCCCTCATCGGGCTGGGGGTAGGGATAGAAGCCCTGACCAGACTTCATGCCGAGCCGCCCCTGGGCGACCAGGCGCTTGAGGGTGACCGGCGGCGTGAAGCGCTCACCGTGTTCCTCGTGAAGTCGCTCGATCCTCTCGAGCGAGACGTCGAGTCCCTCGATGTCAGCCTTCCAGAAGGGCGGGAAGAGGCCTCGGCGGGGATCGAGTCCGGCGCCGGCCATCATCCCCACGTCGATGTCACGGACCGAGGCAACCCCTTCTTCGAGCAGCAGACAGGCCTCGATCAAAGCCTTGGCCGTGAACAGGTCGGCCAGCGCCTCGGGATCCGGGTCGCCATCGCCCTCCAGCTGCGGCTGACCGTCCTTGTAGAAGCCGTCACCTCCCGACTTTGCCCCGAGCTTTCCTTCCGAGACGAGTTCCTTCATCCCCTGATGGACGTAGAAGGAATCCCCGTAGGACTCGTTGAGGTGCTCGGCGACATGGAAGACCGTGTCGAGCCCGAGCAGGTCGACCAGTACGAAGGGTCCCATCGGCGCCACATTGGCGGCCCCCACTCCCTCGTCGATCTTCTGGATCGAGAGGCCCTGCTCCTCCTGCGCCCGCCAGATCTCCCCGACCGCCGAGTTGAGGATCCGGTTGACCACGAAGCCCGGCACCTCCTCGCAGACGATCGGCTGCTTGCCGATCGCCTGGGCGAAGTTGTAGGAAACCTGGGTCGTCTCGATCGAAGTCTCCTCACCGTTGATCACCTCGACCAGCGGCATGACCGAAGCCGGATAGAAGAAGTGGAAACCGACCACCTTGTCCGGTCGGAGCGTCGCCTCACTGATCTCGGAGATCGAAAGTGAAGAGGTGTTCGATGAGAGGACGGCGTGCCCGGGGGTTACGGCATCGAGCTCGGCGAAGACGGCCTGCTTGATCTCCATCTTCTCGGGCACGGCCTCGATCACGAAGTCGACATCACCGAACTCCTCGTAGGTAACCGTCCCGGTAACGAGTCCCATTACCTCCTCGAGCCTCGCGTCGGCCTGCTCCTGGGTCAGTTTTTCCTTCTTGACCAGGCCCGCGAGCTGGCCACTGGTCACGTTGCGAACTTCCTCGATCGCGTGGTCGACGAAGTCCTGCTTGACGTCCTTGACCACCACCGGTACGTCCGAAGAGGCGATCGCCTGGGCGATCTGCCCGCCCATCGTGCCTCCGCCAACTACCGCTGCCTTTTGAACGAACATTTTTTCTCGGGGATCCTCTCCGCTTTGGGGGGCTCTTGGGGTCCGGTTGCGAACCCGTGGAGTCGAAAGGCTAACGGTCGAGGTGCGACCACGACCGGCCCCTTACGGCGGCCCCCAGGGGGTGGATGTGCCGATTGGCACACGGACCCGGTCCACCCTGCTACCGTCCGGGGAGTACGGCCACCCTTAGGGGTGGCGAGAAGAAGGTGTTTCGCGCTCGCTGTCGTTGCTTCCAAAGAGCATCCTCCGCGTTTGCAGCACCAGCAAGTGGAGGAATAGATGCCAACTGGCACAGTGAAGTGGTTCAGCGACGAGAAGGGGTTCGGTTTCATTACCCCTGACGATGGTTCGAAGGATGTCTTCGTCCATCACACGGCGATCCAGTCCGAGGGTTTCAGGACCCTTGCGGAGGGCGCCAAGGTCTCTTACGAGGCAGAGGACGGACCCAAGGGTCCGGCCGCCGCTTCGGTCGAGGCCATCTGAGCTGGACCAGGCAACAAAGCCGAGCGAGCGCGCCCGCCAAGAGCGGGCGCTTCGCGTTCCAGGGGCCTGAAGGGGACCGGCCCTGCCGATCCCGGCAGGGGAGTACCTGACCGTGGGGGATCCGATCCCGCTCGACTCAGGCCTGATGGGCAGGCCGGGCCTTCAGTCCCCGTGGCTCGTGCCGGGGGAGCGGCCCGCGATCGTCGACCCCGGACCGGCCAACCGGGCCGTCGAGGTCGATCGCCTGCTCCGCGAGCACGGCATCGAAGGGCGCGAGGCGGTCGGTCGCCCCCACATCCACTTCGCCCACGCGGGCGGGGCCGCCGAGCTTGCGGCCCTCAACCCGGGGGCGAAGATCTACGTCCACCCGAGGGTTGCCGGCCTTCTCGTCGATCCGACCGGGCTGAACCGGGCCGTCACCTCGGTCTGGGGGGAAGCGACCGAAGATCTGTTCGGGTTTCCCGAACCGGCCCCCGAAGGATCGGTGGTCGCGGTTGCCGAGGGCGACGAGATCGAGCTCGGTGGAGGGCGGATCCTCGAGGCGCTCGAGACACCCGGGCACACCCGGGCTCACCTGGCCTTCCTCGATCGGAGCTCCGACTCGATCTTCTGTGGTGATGCGGTCGCGATCCAGATGGAGGACCCGGAGACAATCCGACCCTCGACCCCACCGTCCGACTACGGTCGAGCCTCGACGGAGGCCTCGATCGAGCGACTCAGGGGGACCGGTCTCGGCCGGCTGCTCCTGCCCCATTTCGGCGAGGCCCGGTTGGACGCGGAAACGATGTTCGACCTCGCCCTGGAGTCCCTGGCCCGCTGGCACGAGACCTTCGATGAACTCCAGCCGGGTCCGGATGCTGCCGCCGATCTGGTTGCACGAGCCGAGGGGGAGATCGACCCGGCTGTCCGGGAACGGTTCGAGTTGGTCAACCCGGGCTGGCTCAACCTCGCCGGACTGGAGGGTGAGAGGCGGAGACTCGAAGACGCGGTGGGCTAGGCCGACTCGGCCGTGGCCGACTCGAGGTCGTCTGCCACGTATTGCGGGCGCGAGAGCTCGAGCTGGTGACGGTCGCCCGGTACGGCCGCGAGAAGCTGGAATATCGAGACGTCACCGCGCTCGAAGGCCAGGGCGCTGGCCGCCATGTAGAGGCGCCAGACTCGCTCCCGCTCCTCACCGACCTCGGTGACTGCCTCGTCGCGACGGGCATTCAGGTTGGCAACCCAGTGCCTGAGGGTAAGCGCGTAGTGCTCGCGCATCGACTCGGCGTCACGGAGCTCCTGGCCAGAGCGCTCGAGCGCGGCGATCACCTGGTTGACCGGGTGGAGCTCCCCATCGGGGAACACGTAGCGCTGGATGAACGTGTTGGGCATGTCCTCGTCCTGGTGGATCTGGCAGATGCCGTGGTGGAGGGCCAGCCCTCCGGGCCGAACGAGGTCCCTGGTGATCTCCATGTACCGGTCGAGCTGGCTTGCGCCGACGTGCTCGTACATCCCTACCGAGACGACTTTGTCGTAGGGGCCGTCCGAGACCTCGCGGTAGTCCTGGACCCTGACCTCGAGGCTGTCCGAAAGACCGGCCTCACGGATCGCCGCGCGCGCATACTCCGCCTGTTCCTCCGAGAGCGTCACCCCTACCCCCCGGACCCCGAAGTTCCTTGCGGCATGGATCAGCAACGAGCCCCAGCCGCAGCCGATGTCCAACATCCTCTCGCCCGGCTCGAGGTGCAGTTTCCGGCAGATCACGTCGAGCTTCCTCTCCTGGGCGGTCTCGAGGGTGTCACCCGGGTCGGTGAAGTAGGCGCATGAGTAGACCATCGTCGGGCCGAGGAACATCCGGTAGAAGTCGTTCGAGACGTCGTAATGATGGGAGATCGCGTCCCGGTCGCGACCGAGCGAATGGAGTCGGCCCTGTGGACGTGCCTCGGCCTCCGGGGGCTTTGGGGGTGGAATCCTGATGGCGCCCAGGGAGACCGCGGCCAGGAAGGCCCGCAACTTCTCGCCGAGGGTGAACTGGAATCCATAGAGCCGGGAGCCCTTCGACATGACCCGGTAGAGGTCTCCCTCGAGGTCGACGTCGCCGGCCACCCAGGCCCTGCCGATCCCCAGTTGGTCCGGGCGCATCACTGCGTACTGGAGGGCCCGGGGATCACGAACCACGATCGTGTCCTCTGCCGGTCCGGATTCACCCGGACCCACCTCAGACCCATCCCAGAACCGGACGGCGGCGGGCAGGGGCCCGTCGACCCGCTCCTCGACACCCTCGACCAGCTTCGCGAACTTATCGGCGATACCCCCCGTCGAATACATGGCGAGGACCCTACCGGCAGAGGGTTCAGTCGTCCAGATCCCCGCTCGGTGCGGTCCCGTAGACCTCGGAACGAATCAGTCCGATCGATCGAATCGCCGAGTCGAGGAACGGTCGGATTTCCTCGAGCAGCCGCTCGTATTCGTTCTCGCCCTGGGGAGTGATCGAGTAGAAGCGCCTGGTCCGACGATCGGGGTGCTCCCAGCTGCCGACTATCAGGCCCTGCTCCTCCATCGACCGGAGCAGCGGGTACATCGTGTTCGGGTTGACCGAGACCAGGCCCTGGGTCATGTCCTCGATCGACTCGATCAGCTGGTTCCCGTAGGAGGGCTCGTTCCGGATCAGGTGGAGGACCAGCATCGGGAAGAGATCCCGGCGGCGGAGCTCCCCGCCGAATACGTCCGAAGGGCGTCCACCCCCCTTCTTCGCCTCCCGATCCTTCCCGGCAGCCCTGCCCGTCGCCTCGGCGCCGGCCGTCTTG
>JBMSXD010000048.1:0-11314 GCA_049425265.1 Solirubrobacterales bacterium | reverse complement strand
GCCGACGACAGGACCCGCGCGCCCTAAGGGTTCGTCAGATGGCCCCCGGCTGCCAGGACCCGCGCCAGAGCGGCCGAGCGGGGAGAGAGGGGGTGCCCCGGGACGAAGGGCATCGGCCACCCTGGAGATGGCGTGCCAAACTTGGGGTCCATGCTTCTGGCGATCGACGTCGGCAACACCCAGACTCACATCGGAGCGTTCCGTGGCGAGGACCTGGCCGAGGACTGGCGCTTCCAGACCCGCGCCGGGGCAACCGCAGACGAGTTGGCGACGATCATCCGAGGCCTGTTCGAGGTGAAGGGCATCGGCCTCGCCGAGATCGAGTCGGTCGTGACTTCGTCCGTGGTCCCACCGCTTGGGCCGGAGTACGAGGCGATGGCCGCCGAGTACCTCGAAGCGCCCTGCCTCGTGGTCGGCCCCGGAGTGAAGACGGGGATGGCGATCGAGGTCGACAACCCGGCTGAAGTAGGGGCCGATCGGCTGGTCAATGCGATCGCCGCCTACGAACAGGTAGGGGACGTCTGCGTCGGGGTCGACTTCGGCACCGGGATCAACTTCGACGTCGTCTCTGCTGACGGTGCCTACCTCGGTGGCGCGATCGCGCCGGGTGTGGAGATATCGCTCTCGGCCTTGGCCGAAAGGGCCGCACGACTTCCGAAGATCGAATTGGCCGAGCCATCGGGGGTGATCGGGACGAGTTCCAAGGCCGCGATCCAGTCGGGTGTCCTCTACGGGTTCGCCGGCCTGGTCGACGGAATCGCCGCCAGGTTCAACCAGGAGCTGGGCGGCGAGGCCACCTTCATCGCTACCGGCGGGTTCGCTCCGGTGATCGTGCCCTTGACCGAGACGATTTCCCGGATCGACCCCCACCTGACCCTGGAGGGCCTCCGGATCATCGAAGGGCGAAACCGTGACTGACCGCCAGCAGCCCCCACTTACCGAGCCCTTCGAGATCGAGGGGGTCCGGATATCCAACCGGGTCTTGCTCGCACCGCTCGCCGGAATCGGCAACTGGTTCGTTCGGATGCAGGCCCGCCGCTACGGGGCGGGGATGGCCGTCTCGGAGATGGTCTCCTCCCACGGACTCCACTACGGGAATGAGAAGACGACGAGTGAGCTAATGCGGATCCACCCCGAGGAGCATCCGGTCTCCTACCAGCTGTTCGGCCAGGATCCCGAGATCATGCGCTCAGCGGCGGCGATCGCCGCGGAGTCGGGCCCGGACCTGATCGATATCAACATGGGCTGTCCGGTCCCCAAGGTGATGAAGACCGGGGCCGGTGCCGAGCTGCTGGCCGATCCCGACCTGGCGCTCGAGCTGGCGAGGGCGGCCCGGGAAGGGAGCGGTCTTCCGGTGACCGTGAAGATCCGTTCCGGGATAGCCCCGGGGGATCGGTCCGGCTTCGACCTCGCGATACGCCTGGTCGAGGAGGCAGGGGTCGCCGCGATCGCCTTCCACCCCAGGGTCGCCCGCAAGGGCCATTCCGGGAGCCCCGATTACGAGCTCGCCCGGGAGCTCTCCGAATCGATCTCGGTGCCGATGATCATCTCGGGCGGGCTGAGCGATGCCGAAGCGGCCCGCCGCGCTTACGAGGAATCCGGAGCCGACGCCGTGATGATCGCCCGCGGCTCCTTCGGGTATCCCTGGATCTTCGCCGAGCTGACCGGAACCGAGGTGCCCGAAGCCGATCGTCAGGCAATCATGGATGAGCTGCTCTGGGTGATGGATCGGGCAGAAGAGCACCTCGGCCCGGAGCGTGCCGGTCGCTATCTGCGGAAGTTCTACCCCTGGTACCTCGACCGGGTCGACGTGCCAAAGGGGGTCAAGGACGAGCTATGCCAGTCGGCCGGCCTGGACCGGGCGCGCCAGGTAGTCGTCTCGATCAGGGACCGGGGGGCGGTCCCGGCTTGAGCGGGTCGGGACTCTCCGAAAGGGTCGAAGCCTGGCGGGATCAGGGCGGGTTCACCACCTTCCGGGATTACTCGATCTACCGCCGTCGAGGGGAGGGGGAGGGCCAGACGATCCTCTTCCTCCACGGTTTCCCCACCAGTTCGTTCGACTTCGCTCCGGTGATCGAGCGGCTCGCCGGGCTCCCGACCCTGTCCTTCGATTTCCTCGGGTACGGGCTGTCGGAGAAGCCCCGGGACCACTCCTACACGATCGCGTGGCAGGCCGATCTGACCGAGGCGCTGGTCGCCGAGTTAGGCGACGGTCCGGTATTCGTCTGCGCCCATGACCTCGGGACATCGGTCGCTACCGAGTTGATGGCCCGTGACCTCGAGGACGAACTCGGCTTCGAGATGACAGGGGTCCTCCTCTTCAATGGCTCGATCCTGATCGACCGCGCCCAGCCGACCCTCGCCCAGAAGCTCCTCCGCGGGCCGATCGGCCCTCTGGCCGCCCGGCTGTCGAACGAGGCCTTCTTTCGCCGGCAGTTCTCCTCCGTCTTCTCCGAGGCCCACCCTCCCTCGCCGGAGGAGCTCGAGGATGCCTGGTCCCTGATCGCGAACAATGGGGGGAGTCGGCTCGGGCACAAGCTCGTCTACTACATGGAGGAGAGGAGCATCTATGCCGATCGCTGGCATGGCGCGGTCCGCGACTGGAGCGGCCCCCTCTCTCTCGCCTGGGGCCTCGAGGATCCGGTGGCCGTGCCGGCGATCCTCGAAGGTTTGCTGGAGCTGAGGCCGGGGGTCGAACCATTCACCTTTCCTGACCTTGGCCACTACCCCCAGGTCGAAGATCCCGACCGCTTCTCCGAGGCCCTGGTCGCGGCTCGGGCCAGCGGGGCGAAAACGGCTTGACGATCGGTATACTGCCGCGTTTCCAAGCGCCGCTTCGATGTCCGGAACGGGTCCTTAGAAGGGCGCAAATAGCGGAAAAATTTGGGCCCACCGGGTCCGGAAGGCACTGCGGAAGAGATGAGTCGGCAGGCAGAGATAACCCCCGATGGCCTCAAGAAGCTCGAGGAGGAGCTGGAGCACCTGACCACGGTCAGGCGGCGCGAAGTCTCCGAGCGGATCAAGGAGGCCCGCGATTTCGGCGATATCTCCGAGAACGCCGAATACGACGACGCCAAGAACGAGCAGGCCCAGCTGGAGGCCCAGATTGCCCAACTCGAGGAGAGGATCCGGCGCTCCGTGGTGGTCGAGGAGCCCGGGGAGAAGACCGGCGAGGTCGTCTTCGGGTCGGTCGTCCACATCAAGGACCAGAAGACCGGCGAATCGAAGAAGTTCCAGATCGTCGGTTCGACCGAGGCAGATCTCACCGAGGGGAAGCTTTCGAGCGAGTCCCCGATCGGCTCTGCCCTTCTCGGTGGGAAGGTGAACCAGATCGTCTCGGTCCCGGCCCAGAAGGGCCGACCGCGCAAGTACAAGATCACGAAGATCGACGCAGCCTGAGGCTCTCGGACTGCCGGAAATGAGCGAGCCAGAGGCCAAGGACCTCCTGGCCGAGCGCCGGGAGAAGCTGGACCGCCTGAGGGAGTCCGGTACCGACCCCTTCCCCCACGACTTTCCCGGTAGGGAGGAGATCGGTACGGTCGTCGAGGCCCACGGCGGACTCGCTGCCGGTGAGGAGACCGATCAGGTCCACACGGTTGCGGGGCGGGTCGTCGGCAAGCGCGGCCACGGCAAGGTCGTCTTCCTCGACCTGCGCGACCAGACCGGGACGATCCAGGTCCTGGCCGGTTCCGACCGTCTCCCCGAGGAGTCCTTCGAGGCCCTTGACCTCGTCGACCTCGGTGATTTCGTCGGGGCGACCGGCAGGGCCCTCGCGACCAAGCGCGGGGAGCTCTCGCTCGAGGCGTCGGACTGGCGGATGCTCGCGAAGTCGCTCAGGCCCCCGCCCGACAAGTTCCACGGGCTCGAGGACGTCGAGACCCGCCACCGCAGGCGCGAGCTCGACCTGATCGCCAACGAGGCGACCCGCGAGGTCTTCCGGGTGAGGACCAGGACGATCGCCGAGATCCGTCGCCAGCTCGACGATTGGGGCTTCTTCGAGGTCGAGACGCCGGTCCTCCAGCCCCTCTACGGCGGCGCTCTCGCCCGGCCGTTCACAACCCACCACAACGCCCTGGACCGCGAGTTCTACCTCCGGATCGCGACCGAGCTCTACCTGAAGCGTTGCGTCGTCGGCGGGATCGAGAAGGTCTACGAAATCGGCAAGGACTTCCGAAACGAGGGGGTGTCCCCCAAACACAACCCCGAGTTCACCATGCTCGAGTGGTACGAGGCATACGCGGACTACGAGAAGACGGCGACCGACCTCGAGTCCCTGGTGGCCGGGGTGGCCGAAACCGTGCTCGGGACGACGGTGATCGAGCGGGATGGTGAGTCGATCGACCTTGCCCCGCCGTGGGATCGGGTGACCCTGAGGGATGCGATCTTCGAAGTCACCGGCATCGACATCGAGAAGGAGCGATCGCTCGAGGGACTTGCCGGGGCGATCGGTGTCGAACCGGAAGCCGGGATCGGCTGGGGCAAACTGGTCGATGACCTCTTCTCCAAACGGGTCGAGCCGACTTTCGTCCGGCCGACCTTCGTACTGGACTACCCCGTGGAGCTCTCTCCATTTGCCAAGGACCATCGCTCGAAGGAGGGAGTTGTCGAGAGGTGGGAGGCATTCGTCGCCGGCATGGAAATCGCCAACTCCTTCACCGAGCTCAACGACCCGGACGAGCAACGGCGGCGCTTCGAGCAGCAGGCGGCGGAGCTGGCCGGTGGTGACGAGGAGGCACAGCCTTATGACGAGTCGTTCATCGAGGCGCTCGAGCAGGGGATGCCCCCGACCGGCGGAGTCGGACTCGGAATAGACAGGCTGGTGATGGTCCTGAGCGGTGCCCCTTCCGTCCGGGAGGTCGTGCTCTTCCCGGCGATGCGCGATTGAGTCCGACCTGTGAACGACTACCGGTACCGGGCGCTGTAGGCTCGGGCCTCCTACGCCCTGAGGAGGTCTGATCGTGACGCCGAATCCCCGCAATCTCGCCCTTGCCGAACTGGGCCAGAGCATCTGGGTCGACAACATCACCCGGGCGATGCTCGACGACGGCACCCTCGAGCGGTACATCACCGACTATTCGGTGACCGGCCTAACTTCGAACCCGACGATCTTCGACAAGGCAATCTCCTCCGGTGAGGACTACACGGCACAGATCGTCGAGTTGGCCGGGGCAGGCGAGCTACCGGAAGCGATCTTCTTCGATCTGGCGCTCGATGACCTCGGCAGGGCCGCCGACCTCTTCATCCCGACCCATGAGCGGACCGACGGAGTCGATGGCTGGGTTTCGCTCGAGGTCTCGCCCCTCCTCGCCGACGACGCAGAGGCGACCGTCGCTCAGGCGGTCGAGCTGCACGAGAGGGCGGCCAGGGACAACTTGCTGATCAAGATCCCAGGCACCGAAGCCGGCTTGGCGGCAATCGAGGAGGCGACCTTCCGGGGAATCCCGATCAACGTCACCCTGCTCTTCTCGAAGGCCCACTACCTGGCCCAGGCCGATGCCTGGATGACCGGTGTCGAGCGGAGGATCGAGGCCGGGCTCGACCCGATCGTCGGATCGGTCGCATCGCTGTTCATCAGCCGGTGGGACGCAGCGGTGATCGATGAGGTACCGGACGCATTGAGGGCGAAGCTGGGGATCGCGATCGGTGGTGAGGTCTACGCCGCCTACAGGGAGCTCCTCGACTCGGATCGAGCCGGGCGGATCCGCGATGCAGGGGGAAGGATCCAGAAGCTGCTGATGGCCAGCACCGGTACCAAGGACCCCGAGGCCTCGGACGTGCTCTACGTCGAGGGCCTGGCCGCACCCGACACCGTCAACACGATGCCGGAGGCGACCCTTCTCGCATTCGCAGACCACGGTGTGGTGCCGCCCCCCCTTCCGGCGGACGGAGGCGAGAGTGCAGAGGTCCTCGCTGCCTACCGCGAGGACGGCTTCGACCTCGATGCCCTCGGGGTTCGTCTCCAGGAAGAAGGCAAGCAGGCCTTTGCCGACTCCTGGGACGGTCTGATCGACTCGATCTCGGGCCGGCTGCAGACCGTTTGACGGGTGAGGGCCGGGAGTCCGGCCCGGGTATACTCGGGATCAGCCCGAGACGCCGAGACCGGAGGTCAGATTCCCCACCGGAGGAGCAGGAACCGGATAGAAGGGGAGTCGGGCAGCCGGCGACTCTGCCTACCCGGGGACCGTCAGGAAAACAGCCACAGGAAAGACACCAGACCCAGAAGGAACATCCGCCGACCGGTAACCGATACTCAGCCACCACCCGGACTGTTTGAGGGATAGGGAAGAGGAACTTGTTCGAAAGATTCACAGAACGTGCACGACAGGTCGTCGTCCTGGCTCAGGAAGAGGCCCGCACGCTCAAGCACAACTACATCGGGACCGAGCACATCCTGCTCGGCCTGCTGCGTGAGGAGGAGGGGCTGGCGGCGAGGGTCCTCGAGTCCCTCGACATCACGGTTGAACGGGTCCGGGCCCAGGTCGTGCGGATAGTCGGTTCCGGTGAAGAGGTCACCTCGGGACAGATCCCGTTCACACCGCGGGCGAAGAAGGTTCTCGAGCTCGCACTACGGGAGGCCCTGAGCCTCGGTCACAACTACATCGGGACCGAGCACATCCTGCTCGGCCTGGTCCGGGAGAACGAAGGCGTAGCCGCAAGGATCCTGCTCGATTTCGACGCCGACTCGGACAAGATCCGCAACGAAGTTATCCGGATGCTCTCGGGTCCGGGCGGGCGCAAGTCCGGCTCCCAGGGCGCGGAGGCCGGACCTGGCCAGGCGGAGGGCGGGAAGAAGTCCTCGAAGCTGCTCGACCAGTTCGGGCGGAACCTGACCCGACTGGCCGAGGACGGGAAGCTCGACCCGGTGGTCGGCCGCGAGGTCGAGATCGAGCGGATCATGCAGATCCTCTCCCGCCGGACCAAGAACAACCCCGTGCTGCTCGGAGAGCCGGGGGTTGGCAAGACGGCGGTGGTCGAGGGACTCGCCTCGCGGATCATCCGTGGAGAGGTTCCGGACCTGCTCCGCAACAAGCAGATCTACACGCTCGACCTCGCCGCGCTGGTGGCCGGGTCGAAGTACCGCGGCGAGTTCGAGGAGCGCCTGAAGAAGGTGATGAAGGAGATCGCGCAGCGCGGCGACATCGTCCTGTTCATCGACGAGATCCACAACCTGGTCGGTGCCGGCGCGGCCGAGGGTGCGATCGACGCAGCTTCGATCCTCAAGCCGGCGCTCGCCCGGGGCGAAATCCAGACGATCGGGGCAACGACCCTCGACGAGTACCGCAAGTACCTCGAACGGGACTCCGCCCTGGAGCGTCGCTTCCAGCAGATAAAGGTGGACCAGCCCACTCCCGAGCAGACGGTCAAGATCCTCGAGGGGCTGAGGGAACGCTACGAACAGCACCACCGAGTCCAGATTTCGGATGAGGCACTCGAGGCAGCAGCCGAGCTGGCCGACCGCTACATCTCCGACCGCTTCCTCCCGGACAAGGCGATCGACCTGATCGACGAGGCGGCTTCGCGGATGCGGATCAAGTCGATGACGGCTCCGCCCGTCTACCGGGACCTCGAGGACGAGATCGAGACTGCCCGGCGCGACAAGGAGGCTGCGATCGAGGCCCAGGAGTTCGAGAAGGCGGCGAGCCTTCGCGACACCGAGCGCCAGTTGACCACCCGCAAGCGCCAGCTCGAGGAGGAGTGGGCCGAGGGTGAAGAGGTGGAGCGGCCGGTACTCGGCGAGGAGGAGATCGCCGACATCGTCTCGATGTGGACCGGTATCCCCGTCTTCAAGTTGACCGAGGCAGAGAGCCGGAAGCTGATCGATATGGAAGGGGAACTCCACAAACGGGTGATCGGCCAGGAGGCGGCGATCGTCGCCGTGTCGAAGGCGATCCGGCGTTCCCGGGCCGGGATCAAGGACCCCAAGCGACCGGCAGGCTCATTCATCTTCCTCGGCCCCTCGGGGGTCGGCAAGACCGAGCTTGCCCGAACCCTCGCTGAATTCCTGTTCGGCGACGAGGACGCGATGGTTCGGATCGACATGTCCGAATACATGGAGAAGCACGCGGTCAGCCGCCTGGTCGGCTCGCCCCCCGGATACGTCGGCTACGACGAGGGCGGTCAGCTGACCGAGGCCGTAAGGCGGAAGCCCTACTCGGTCCTGCTCCTCGACGAGATCGAGAAGGCCCACCCCGACGTCTTCAACATCCTGCTCCAGATCCTCGAGGACGGGCGGCTGACCGACTCGCAGGGCCGTACCGTCGACTTCCGGAACTCGATCATCATCATGACCTCGAATATCGGTGCAGGAGAGATCGCCCGCAACCAGGGCATCGGGTTCACGGTCTCGGACGAGACCGGGATCACCTACGAGGACATGAAGGGTCGAATCATGTCCGAGCTCAAGAAGGTCTTCAGGCCGGAGTTCCTCAACCGGATCGACGAGGTGATCGTCTTCCACAAGCTCTCCCGCGAGGAGGTCCGCGAGATCGTCGACCTGCTTCTCGGCAGGGTCAGACACCAGGTCGCCGAGCACGAGATCGTGCTGGAACTCGACGACGGGGCCAAGGACTTCCTGGTCGAGAAGGGCTGGGATCCCTCGATGGGCGCTAGGCCGCTCCGACGAGCGATCCAACGCTACGTCGAGGACCCGCTCGCCGATGAAGTCCTGAAGGCAGGTGGTGGTGAAGCCGTGGCCGGGTCGCTGGTCACCGTGACCCGCGATCCCTCGGGCGACGACGAGGACAGGCCGCTGAAGATGACGGTTACCCCGACCGAGCTCCCAGAGCCGGAAAAGGTCGGCGTAGTGGCCGAGGTCGAGTCGGGCGAAGAATCCGGCGAGGACGACGAGGGAGCAGACGATGCCCCGCCGTCCGAAGACTCCTCCGATTAGCTGACCGAGGACATCAGCCCCGACCGGGTCAGGACCTAGCTGTCGCTGTCGGCAATGACCGCTTCGGCGGCGGCGACCGCCTCGTCCACCTGACCCTCGACCAGGTCGAGGCCGCGGTCCCAGAAGCCGGGGTCGGTCAGGTCGACCCCGACCATCGCACCGAGTTCCTCGGGTGAGCGGGAGCCGCCGGCCGCCAGCATCTCGAGGTAGCCGGGCACGATCTCCTCTCCACGCTCTCGGTAGAGCTGGTAGACGGAGAGCGCCAGCAGCTGCCCGTAGGCATATGCGTAGACGTAGCCCGGCGAGCCGATGAAGTGGGGCACGTAGGACCACCACGAGCGATATCCGTCAGTTACCTCGACCGAGTCACCCAGGAGCTCCTCTTGCGTTTCGGACCAGATCTCCCCGAATCGCTCGACCGAGATTTCGCCCTCTTCCCGTCTGGCGGAGTGGACCCGATCTTCGAACTGATTCATCGCTATCTGCCGGAAGACGGTTGCGATCTGGCCTTCGACTGCTTCCGAGAGCAGACCGAGGCGCGCGGCCGGATCCTCCTCCGCCTCGAGCAGCCTTCCGAAGACGAGCTCCTCGGCGAACACGGAGGCCGTTTCGGCAACGGTCAGCGGTGTCCCCTGGTGGAAGATCCCCTGGGAAGCGGCCAGGGCCTGGTGGAGTCCATGGCCCAGCTCGTGGGCCAGAGTCAGCACGTCCCGACGACGGTCGGTGTAGTTCAGCATCACGTAGGGGTGGACCGACGGGACGGTCGAGGCGCTGAAGGCTCCGCCGCGCTTTCCGGGTGAGGGCGGGGCATCGATCCAGCGCTCCTCGAAGAACCGCGTGACCACTTCGCCGGCCTGTGGCGAGAGGGAGTCGAACGAGCTCTGGACGAGCTCCCTGCCATCTTCCCACCCGATCGTCTCCTCGTCTGTCGCGACGGCTGCCATCCGGTCGTAGTCGGCGAGCCGCTCGATACCGAGCAGACGGGCCTTGGTCCTGTACCACCTCCTGGCCATCTCGTACCTGCCCCGGACCGCCTCGACCAGGGCCTGGACCGACTCGTCAGAGGCCTCATTGGAGAGATTCCTCGCCGAAAGCCAGTTCGGGTAAGACCGGAGCCGGTCCGTGATCGCCTTGTCCTGGAGAAGGGTGTTGAAGACATAGGCCCGGGTTCGAAGCCCCGGTTCGAGGGCCTCGGTAATTGCCGCTGCGGCCCGCCTTCGGGCATCCCGGTCCGGGTCGTGCAGTCGGGAAAGCGCGACGTCAAGGGTCGCCTCCTCGTCCTCTCCCTCGATCCCGACCCGGATCGCCGAGCTCAGTTCATCGAAGAGTCTGCTCCAGGCACCGGCTCCGGTCACCGAGAGCTCGGTTGCGATCCTCTCCTCCGGCCCGGAGAGCAGGTGGTCCCGGTAACGCCGCTCGAGGCGCAGGTGATGACGGCAGAAATCGAGCCCCTCGGTCGCCAAGAGTTCCTCGGCCCTCTCGTCGTCTAGCGCAGCCCATTCGAGCTCGAAGAAGAGGAGCTTCGTCTGGATGGCCGTGGAGCGCTCCGAACACATCTGGAGCAGGGCTCCGTTGGCCGGGTCGGCGGTATCGGCCGCAAAGCGGAGGTGGGCGTAGTTGAGCGCTCGTCCCGCGAGGTCGCCTATCCCGGCAAGTTTCGACATCGCTCCGCGCAGCCCGTCACCGTCCAGTCCGGCGACTCCGCCCTCGTACTCCTCGGCAAATGCCTCCGCCTCGCGTTCGGCCTCGTCCAGCAGGGCCTCGACCGCATCCTCGGGTCGCTCGGCAGCGTGATTGCCGAGCAGATCGTCGAGCTGCCAGGTCACCTTGGCGAGAGTGCTCATCCGGCCCCCTTCAGGTTGCGTCTGACGATCCAGTCGCCCAGCAGCGATCCGATCGGACCGAGTGTGATTACCACTATCGCCGGGAACCACCAGCCCCACCATTTCTTGAGACTCCCCCAGGCGACCATCCCGACCAACGCCATGAAGAGGAATCCGTGAATCGGTCCAAGCACCGAGACCAGGTCATGGTTGTCGGCCACCCAGCGAGAGGCCCAGACGAGCGGGACAAGGAGGATCACGTCCACCACCGCGACGATCGCGATCCAGTTGAGGAAGCGGAGCTCGTCCCGCTCGCTCCCTGGCGGACCGGAGGTTGGATCCTCACTGTTCATCTGAAATCGGCATCGAGGACGGGGTTCGCGAACGATCAGACCGGAAGTGCGAGCCCGGCCCAGACCACGCCCAGAGTGAGCAGGAGGATCGCCGCCCTCAGGAAATTCGAGTCGGAGAACTTGATGTGGAGTCCGAGGGCGACCAGCAGGGCAACGAACAGACCCATCTTGAGGTGGAACTCCGGCGTGCTGAACAGGTTGTAGTGGGCGGCCATCACGACCCCGCTTACGATCAGCACCGCGATCGC
>JBMSXD010000047.1:0-11321 GCA_049425265.1 Solirubrobacterales bacterium | reverse complement strand
CCTCGTCCTGGCGTGTCTGCCCGGCGCGCTGCCGGCGGCCTCCCCGGCGGCGACCGCCGTTCCCGCCGCTCCCGCCTTGGCAGCGGCGCCGCTCTCTGCCGAGTCCCGCCTGCTGCCGGCCCGCCTGCCGCCCGCGCGCGCCCGCCCGGGGGGGCGGGAGGCCCTGGTCGTGGCCCCGGCGCCGGTGGTGGCAGTGAGCCCGTACGTTGCAGGCAAAGTGGTCAAGGGGCCGACCGACAACACGATGAGGGCTTTGGGGCGATCACCCGACAGCCGGGGGGTTTGGTCGCTCTACGAGGGGATCCCCGACGTCTTCGTCTGCGACCGGGAGGACCCAGACCCTCCCTCCGACTCGATCCGATGTTTCTCCACACCGACCTTGATGGACTCCACCCGTCGTCGCCAGGCCCTGGCCCGTGCAGTCATCGAAGTCGGACGCTCGGTCGGGGTGCGGTGACCGCGCCTTGATCGAGGCGGGAGTCAGCACGTTTGCCGTCCTTCCGGTCAAGCGACCAGAAGGCGCGAAGAGCCGGATGGCCGGGGCGATGGACGAGGAGCGCCGAATTGCTCTGGTCGAGGCGATGCTCGAGGACGTCCTCGACGCTCTGGACGGGACTCGCCTCCTCTTCGGGACCATCGTCGTCACCGGAGATGAGGTGGCGGCCAAAATCGCGAAGACCCATGGCTGCCAGGTGGTCGATGACCCCGAGGACGGGGGTCACTCCGAGGCAGCCCTGATCGGAATCGCGGCGGCACGGGACCTCGGGGCCGAACGAGTACTGCTGCTCCCCGGCGACTGCCCGCTGCTGAACCCACGGGAGGTGGACCGGCTGCTCGGCTCGGTTCCCGAAAGGTTCGTCGCAATAGTCCCCGATCGCCACGGGACTGGAACCAACGCCCTGCTGCTCTCCCCGGTCGATGCGATCGAGCCGGCGTTCGGTGAGGGGAGCGCACAGCGCCACCTGAACCTCGCTCGCGAGGCGGAGGTTCCGGCCGGGCTGGAGGAGCTTCCATCCCTGGCCCTGGACCTCGATACGCCCGCCGACATCGTCGCCCTTCAGACCAGGATCGAGGCAGGTGTTCGGGGGGCGAGCAACACGGCGAAGGTGCTCGATGCCTGAGCCGGGTCCAGTCCGGATCGTGCCTGTCGATGGGATTCCCGAGGTTCAACCCGGGTTCGACCTCGGGTCGGCGATTGCCCGAAACGGATCCCCGACCGGGGAAGACGTGATCGCAGTCTCCCAGAAGGTCGTCTCGAAGGCAGAGGGTCGGGTAGTGGAGCTCGACGCCGTGTCACCGGGGAAAGAGGCGAGATCCCTGGCCGATGAACTCGGACAGGACCCGCGCCTCGTCGAGCTGATCCTCACCGAAAGCAGGGAGGTGGTCCGCACCGATCCCGAGCGGGGGATCCTGATCACCGAGACCAGGCACGGGTTCGTCTGTGCGAACGCCGGCATCGATGCCTCCAACTCAGGGAAGGGCGAGGCTGTGGTCCTGCTTCCGGAGGAGCCGGATCGGTCAGCCAGGGAGATCCGGGAGGCGATCGAGGAATACTGCGGAGGCCGACCGGCCGTCCTGATCACCGACAGCTTCGGCAGGGCCTGGAGGATCGGGCAGGTCGAGGTGGCGATCGGGTGTGCAGGAATCGATCCCCTCGACGACTGGCGTGGCAGAAGGGACCTGGGAGGTCGCGAGCTGACCGCCACCGAAATCGGCATCGCAGACGAACTGGCCGCTGCTGCCGACCTGGCCCGCGACAAGACGAGCCGAAGTCCGGTGGTGAAGATCGAGGGAGTCGGTCGATTCGTACGGCCAGAGCACGGCCCGGGCTGCTCGGGGCAACTCCGGCCCAGGGCCTACGACCTGTTCAGGTAAGCCCGGCCTGCCCCGGCCTCAGCCCGGTGCCCCGACGAGGTGCTGGGTCACCGGGTCTGGCGGCACGTCACCTGGCCGCGGGTGGAATTCGAGGATCCCGTAGGAAGTATCCCGCTGGGCTGCGTCACGCCCCGCCCGGTGGGCCGCGTCGATCAGGTCCTCGGGGTCGAGCCTGGTCCCGTGCCTCGAACCGGCCATCCGGGAGATGTTCTCCTCCATCAAGGTGCCTCCGAGGTCATTGACGCCCCATCTAAGCGCCTCCGTGGCACCATCGAGGCCCATCTTCACCCAGCTCGCCTGGAGGTTGGTGATCGACCGACCGAGCCCCAGCCGGAAGACCGCCGTATGCCTCAGGTTGTCGGCCATCGGCATTTCCTCGATTCCGTGGGTCCTCCCCAGCAGGGTGTCGTACGGGATGAAGCTGAGTGGGACGAACTCGGTTATCCCTCCCGTCCTTCCCTGAAGGGAACGGATCACCCGGATGTGACGGGCCAGCTCGTGCGGTTCCTCGATATGTCCGAACATCACGGTCGAGGTCGACCGCAGCCCGGCTGCGTGGCTTGCTTCGATTACCTCGACCCATCGGTCGGCGGGCAGCTTGTTGGGGGAAATCCGCTCGCGGACACCGTCGTCGAGGACCTCTGCCGCGGTACCCGGGGTCGAACCGAGGCCGCACCCGATCAGGTACTCGAAGACCTCGGGGAGCGGTAGACCCGAGGTGGTCGCGATGTGGTCGATCTCCATCGGGGAGTAGGCATGGAGATGGATCTCCGGTGCCGCGTCACGGGCCAGGCGAAGCCACTTGCCGTAGTCCTCGAGTCCCAGGTCGGGATGAATCCCACCCTGGAGGCAGATCTCGGTTGCCCCGAAGGACACCGCCTCCTCGACCCTGGCGACGAAGTCCTCTTCACTCACCTCGTATGCCGAGGGCGACCGACGCGACTGGCCGAATCCGCAAAACGCGCAGCCGACCGTGCAGATGTTGGTGAAGTTGATGTTCCGGTTGACGACGAAGGTCGCGGTGTCCCCGACCAACTCGAAGCGAAGGGCGTCGGCGGCCAACCTGATCTCTTCGACCGGCTCGGGTCTGGTCTCGCAGAAGAGCGCCGTCAGCTCGAATTCGTCCAGCTCCTCCCCCTCCCTGCCCTTCGAGATTGCTTCCCGAACGAGACCGGGGTCCGGAGACTCACCCTGAAACCTGCCCCGCCCGGAGCGGGGCACGAAAGTCCGGTAGCGCTCCTCGATCGTCTCGAAGACCGCCGGGTCCAGCCAATCCCGGTTCATGTACCCCGGGTAGACACAGAGGCGCTCCGAGAGGGCGATGTCCCGCTCGCGCAGCTCCCGCCGGGCCTCGACCGGACTTGGAAACGGGTGCTCGGGCGAGATGTGGTCCCCGTTGGCGGAGAGGCCTCCAAGATCGGTCGCCCCGGCCTCGACCAGCTCTGGCCACCACTCGGAGAGGTTCGGCGGAACCTGGATCCCGACCCCCGGCAACAGCTCGGCCGTCTGGGCCACCAGGGCGACCAGGTCTTCGGGGGAGACTGGACAGGCCCACCCAGGTAGGGCGACCCTCGGCTCATTCCCGACCGGTCGAGCGAGGCCCGAGCTTCCTCCGGCACCCCAACGGCGGTCGGACTCCCGGGCTGCGATCTCGGCTGGCTCCCGGCCGTAGTAATCCGGGTGCGGGACGAAGTTCTGGATGATCACCTCCTGGATGTGCCCATGGCGTTCGTGAAGCCTCGCGAGGGCCTCGAGCGAAGCCGTCCTCTCCGGGACCGATTCACCGATACCGACGAGGATCCCCGAGGTGAACGGAACCTTCTGTCGCCCTGCCTCCTCGATAACGGCGAGACGGACATCGGGATGCTTGGTGGGCGAGCCCGCGTGCACCGTCTCCATCAATCGCTCGGAGACGGATTCGAGCATCAGGCCCTGTGATGCCGTCACCTTACGGAGCCGGGCGATGTCTTCGGGCGAGACGACGCCGATGTTCGTGTGTGGCAGGAGCCCACGCTCGAGCGCCCTCTCGCAGGTCCAGACGACGTAGGAGGTGAAGTCGGGGTGGCCCCACTCCGCAAGGCGGGATGCGACCTCGGAATTGACCTCGGGCCGCTCCCCGGTCAGGACGAGGAGCTCTTTTGCCCTCCGCTTGACGGCATCGTCAAGCATCCTCTCGACTTGATCAGGTGAATGGAGGTGGGGCCGGTGGGTCGCGAAGGCGCAGTACTTGCAGTAGCACTGGCACGACCTCGAGAGCGAAATCGTGTAATTGCGCGAGAAGGTGACTCGGCGCATCGACCTAGTGACCGGAGGAGGAGGAAGGACGGAGGACCCCGAGGGTCGAGGCCCCCCCTACTGTCCTAATCCTGTGTACCGGGCGCAACGCCCGTCTCGGCCGAAGCGTCGCTCTTCTCGATGACGAACCTGTACATCACGAAGGCGAGTGCCGCACCGACCAGCGGGGCGAAGATGTAGACCCAGGAATCCGAGAACTCACCGGACACCAGTGCCGGTCCGAACCACCGGGCCGGGTTGACCGATGCCCCGGTAAGCGGGCCAAAGATCATGATCACGGCACCGAGAGTGAGTCCGATGGCGAGCGGGGCCCACTCCTTCTTGGCCTTGTTGCCCAGTGCGACCGCGAGCACCGCCAGAACCAGGAGGAAGGCACCGAGGGTCTCGACGATGAACCCGGGGAAGGCTCCGCTTAGAAGGGGGCTGATCGTCGCCGCGCCGTAATCGGAGGCTCGCCCCTCGTCCTCGAGAAGAGCCTTTGTCAAGAGGGCCCCGAGGACCCCTCCGGAGAGCTGGGCGAGGATGTAGATCACGGCATCGATCGGCGCGATCTTCCTCATCAGCGCAGCACCGAAGGTGATCGCTGGATTGAAGTGGCCGCCCGAGGCGATCCCGATCCCGATGATCAAAGAGGTCAGGACGAAGGCAACCGTCAGGCCGACGACCGCGTAGTCGGAGCCGAACTGGGCCGATTCACCGACCGAGATGAAGAGCACCCCGATCATCGTGATGAAGAACACCAGGAAGAAGGTCCCTACCAGTTCCGCGATGTAGGCGGCGATTCCGCGATCCTGCATTAACTAAAGCCCTCCGTCTCGTTCGATTCCGCCCGCCGATTGACGGACGGCAGAAGTCTAGCCGTGAACGATGCGGTCTGCCTGCCAACCCGGCCCAACCCCGGCTCGAGGGCAAGATCGGCCCCGGATCATGACTCCAGCAGGGAGGCAACCAGTTCGGGTAGCTCCCTGGCTGCCCTCGACCGTGGGACGACCATCCCCAGGCCGGCCGCCCGACCCCTGTCGCCGGTTTCCCTGTCGAGGTGGGAATGGAATCCGATCGATGGAAGCCCGACCGACACCACCTCGACCGGGTCGACCGCATCGAGGTCGCAGACCAGCAGGTCCACGTCCTCGGCCGCCTCGGGGAGGGTCCCAGAGACCACCTCGTAGCCCGCCGCCCGGAGCGGCTCGACCATCCGGCTGGCAAGCATCAGGTCCGGGACGAGGACGGCTATCCGGGTCACTTCGCCCCTACTGGGACCGCCGGACCCGGAACTCCTCGCGGACGCTCTCGGGCCTGCCCCACATCTGAACTACCTCGACCCGGCCCTCCCGAACCTCGACCAGCCGGAGCTGTCCGGTGTAGCCGGCCGCATCCATCCGCTCGAAAAGGCCAAGGACGGTCTCGGGCGCAGCCGCATGACCGAAGCCGTTTGCGACCGCAACCCGCCAGTGCCAGTCGGCCTCGGAATAGGGCTTGGCGTTCACCAGGGTCATCTCGACCGAGGCATCGATGTACCGACTCTCATCGTCGAGCCGGAAGTCGACCTCGAGGTCGGTCCAATCGGCCGGAAGCGACTCGACGATCTCCCTGAAGTCCGCGGCGAGCGTCACCGGTCAAGGGTAGCGCTCCCGGCCCCGCCGTAGAATCGGTCGCGATGGAATCTGCTGCGCCTGAGATCGATGACCAGTACCGCCAGGTGCGTGAAGGGGTCGGACAGATCACCCTGGACCGGGCCTGGATCGAGGTGAGCGGTCCCGATGCGGCCGAGTACCTCCAGAGCCAGGTGACCAATGATGTCGAGTCACTTGAGGTGGGTAGCTCGACCTACGCTGCCCTGCTCGACCGAAAGGGTCGGATCCAGGCAGATATGCGGATCACCGGGATCGATCCCGGCCGCTTCCTGATCGACTGCGAGCCGTCGGCCGGCGAGGGTCTGGTCTCGCATCTCGACACCTACAGGATCGGACGGGATGTCGAGGTCGATCTCGTCGAGCGAAGCGCAATCGCGCTCCTCGGACCTGCGGCCTTCGACCTCCCCACCGCCCCCCAGGGCATCGAAGGCATGGCCGGCGTGATGACGGTCGGCGAGCATGAATGCCTGGCGCTCGTCACCCGGTGGGGGATCGATCTAGTTGTCCCGGATACAGCGCCCGGGGAGGTCGAGGCAGTACTCGACGGTCTGGGAGTCGGGCCGGTTAACGCCGAGACCGGGGAGATCCTCAGGGTCGAGGCGGGAAGGCCCCGGATGGGACGGGAGATCGAGTCCCAGACGATGCCGGCTGAGGCCGGGATCGTCGAGCGCGCGGTCTCCTTCGAGAAGGGCTGCTACATCGGTCAGGAACCGGTGGCGCGGCTCCATTACAAGGGAAAGCCGAACCGCTTCCTCAGGGGCCTCAGGTTTGCCGACCGGGTTCCGGCCGGCTCCGTGCTGACCGATGGTGAGCGTGAGCTCGGCAAGGTCACCACCGTGGTCCGTTCACCGGCAGAGGGCTGGATCGGGTTAGCAGTGGTCAGGAGGGAGGCCTCCCCGGGTGATCTGGTCGAAGCCTCAACCGACACCGGACCGGTCGAGACGAAAGTAGTCGAGCTCCCCTTCCCGGCCGCGGGGGAGGACCCCTCCTGAACGACGGGGAGGAAAGGGAGGAGAGGCCTCGCAAGAGGACGAGTCGTGGCCTTGGGGGAGGGGCGTTCGGTGATTCGAGCCAGCTCTTTGGCGGGTCCGGACATCCCGGAATGGGGAGTCCTCCCGTCGTCGACCCCACCGAACGAAATTCGAGCTCCCAGGATCAGCTCCCGGACGACGATGCGATCGAGGCGATACGGGACCTCCTCCCCGCCGCCGAGGAGGGTCGCGACTTCGACGACTGGGGCAGATCCGAGGCCTTCGTGTCCCGAATCGAACCCCTGCTCGATTTCTACTACCGGCATTGGTTCAGGGTCGAGGTCGAAGGCATCGAGAACGTACCTTCAGAGGGCGGTGCCCTTTTGGTCTCCAACCATTCCGGTGCCCTGCCCCCGGACGCCCCGATGGTCATGCAGGCGATCCGCAACGAGCACTCCAACCCGAGGGCCCTCTACATGCTTGTCGAGCATTGGTTCAAGGGCTACCCGGGAGTCTCGATGCTCGCGGCCCGGATGGGCCTCGTGCCGGCGCACCCCGAGAATGCCCAGCGACTCCTCCGCGACGAAGGCCGACTGGCGATCGTCTTTCCGGAAGGACAGAAGGGCAGCAGGAAGCTCGCCTGGCAGAGGTATCGGCTCCGCCGCTTCGGAAGGGGTGGATTCGTGAGGACGGCTGCCCGAGCCGGTGTCCCGATCGTGCCGGTTGCGGTGATCGGTGCCGAGGAGTCGATGCCGATCTTCGCCCACTTCCGAGCCCTGGAGAAACTGACCGGGCTCATCTACTTCCCGCTGACCCCTGCCTTCCCCCACTTCGGGCTGGCTGCCGCTCTGATGTACCTGCCGGCCAAGTTCAAAATCTGCTTCATGGAGCCGATCAGGCCGGAGGATTTCCCCGCCGGGATCGAGCGGGATCCGGCCGCTGTGCAGGACCTGGCCGAAGAGGTCCGGTTTCGGATCCAGACCCGGTTAGAGCTCGAGGTCGAGGCAAGACGCTCGGTGTGGACCGGTTGACCGGCCGGTGGTCGGATAGATTCACCGACGTGGTTGTCCGAGCGATTCGCCTGGGAGGACGGTCGAAGGGATCCCGTGCCCTCGGGCATAGGTGGGCAGCCGCCTGCTGCCTGTCTCTCGCCGGACTAGCCCTGACCACGATCGGCTGCGCCGCCGAGACCCGGGAAAACCTTCCCCGGCCGCCGATTCCGACCACGGTGAGCGTCTACCTCTCAGAGGGCGGCGTGCTCGTCACCCCGAAGCGGATCGGCGTTCCTGGACAGCGACCGATCAATCTCAACCAGAACGAAAACGCCCAGATCGGCCAGGCCCCCCAGGTTCGCGGGGCGACCGTCGACTTCAGGGTCGCCAATCAGATCGGCCGGCCGGTTGCGCTGGTCATCGAGGGGCCGATCGAAAACCTGAGTCGGGTACCGGGGACCGGCACGACCTCCTTCCAGCTTGCCCTTCCGACCGGCATCTACCGCCTTGCGTCGCCGGCAGCCGAACAGTCCGCCCTGCTCTCTGTCGGACCAAGCCGGGTTTCGTCCGGCACCTCGGTTCTGACACCCTGAGCGGCGACCGGGACGAGGCCCCCTCACGCCGACCCTCGCAGGTAAGGTTCGGGCGGCCAGCATCGATCGAAGACCGAGAGGAGCAGCGTGGCGATTGACCTTCAGGAAGCGAGCACCGTCGACGCCGCGATCGGTGTCCTTCTCCAGCCGATGGCGGCCCGGCGAACCACACCCCGTGACTCCGGAGTCCTGACGACGCGATGAACCAGATCTGTGAACTCAACTGGCACCTGACTCCGTTTCGTGCCCAGGAATGGATCGACCTCTGGTTCCCGGCAGCCGAGATGGCCGGTGAGTACGGCGCTCTCGACTGGTGGATCTACCGGTCGATCGACGACCCCCTCCTCTTTCGCCAGGTCTCGATCTGGAAGAGGAAAGAGGACTTCCAGGATTATTGGTTTTCGGATGAGATCTCTGCGATCAGAACCGAGATCATCAGCTTCTACGACAAGCCGCTGCTGCCGTCGTGGAATACACCGGTCGCCGGCAGCTTTGCCCAGCGCGCCGGCAACTCGGGCTGAGCCGGCCCTGGCCCCTAAAGGGGATCCGGGATACGCACCTCGACTTCGCGGAAGCTCCCGGCAGCTCCGGAGGCGAACAGCGGAGAGCCGATCGAGAACGAGGTGATCCGGCCGGTCAGCTGCAGGCCACGAGCGTCGTTGAAGACGACCACCCGTTTGCCGTTGATCCGGGCGACCAGCCGGGCCGTCGTCGAAGGCTGACCCTTGACCCCGTTGAACGACCGAAGGAGGATCCGGTTCGACTGGCCAGGACCCTTGATCTCCTTCTGGTTCCTTCCGGTGGCCAGGTACTCGATCGCACCATTGGGCTCGACCTTCCTGAGTTCCCACTTGCGCTGGGAGGGAAAGACCGCCAGCTGGTAGCGGGAGCCGTTTCCGGCCTGTCGGGTGGAAACGGCAAGGTAGGTTCGGCCGATCACCTTCTCCGGGGTCGATTCGAACAGGACCCCTACGGCGGAGACCTCTACCGAGCGGCCGACGGCCGGAAGCCGGAAGAAGCATTCCCGGGTCTGCTTGCCGAGGGAAAACCTGAACGCCTTGCTCGCCTTGCCTCGCTTGCATTGGCCCTCGGAGCCGTACCGAAAGATCTGGGACCGCTTCGCCGAAGTATCGAGGGCGTTCTTGTAGATCGAGAGCGTCGCCGCCGCCTCGCTCCGGGCAGCGGCCGGCCCGAGCGTCGCAGCGAGGAGGCCTGCAAGGACGACCAACGGAAGTGCGATGCGCGCGGCCGAACGGCCGAGGGGCTGCCACTGGTCGGTGGTAAGCGGTGGTTGGTTCACATTCACTCGGCTACCTAAACACAGCGAAGACCCAAACGGTGCGTCGGGACCTTTCCTGTAAGGGAATCTGCCGAGGCGACCAAATGCCGCCTACGGGTATCTTTCCGGCATGGCCGAGGAAGTAACCCACAAGCTCGACCAGCCAGACCGGCCCTGGGTGATGCGTACTTACGCCGGGCATTCCGACGCCCGGCGCTCGAATGAGCTCTACAGGTCGAATCTGGCGAAGGGCCAGACGGGCCTCTCGGTCGCCTTCGATCTTCCGACCCAGACCGGGTACGACCCCGACCACCCCCTTTCCCGCGGGGAGGTCGGCAAGGTGGGGGTCTCGGTCGCCCACCTCGGTGACATGGAGACCCTGATGGAGGGGATCCCGCTGGGCGAGATGAACACCTCGATGACCATCAATGCGGTCGCAGCCTGGATGCTCGGGCTCTACGTGGCCGCGGCCGAGGAGTCCGGGGTGGATCGTTCGGAGTTGACCGGTACCACCCAGAACGACATCATCAAGGAGTACCTCTCCCGCGGCACCTACGCCTTCCCACCCGAGCCGTCGATGCGGCTGATCGCCGACATGGTCGCCTTCTCGGTCAACGAGGTGCCGGCCTGGAACCCGATCAACATCTGCTCCTACCACCTTCAGGAGGCCGGGGCCACTCCCGTCCAGGAGATCGCCTACGCCCTCTCCAACGCGATCGCGGTGCTCGACGAGGTCAAGAAGCGCGGACAGGTCGCGGAGGAAGATTTCCCCAAGGTCTTCGGCCGGATCTCGTTCTTCGTCAACGCCGGGATCCGGCTCGTCGAGGAGGTCGCGAAGCTAAAGGCGATGGGCCGACTCTGGACCGAGATCGGCCGGGAGCGCTACGGCGTCGAGGACCCGAAGATGCTCCGGTTCCGGTACGGGGTACAGGTCAACTCCCTCGGCCTCACGGAGGCACAGCCGGAGAACAACGTCCAGCGGATCGTGATCGAGGCCCTGGCCGTGATCCTCGCTCGTGACGCCAGGGCGAGGGCCCTCCAGCTGCCGGCCTGGAACGAGGCGATGGGCCTGCCCCGGCCTTGGGACCAGCAGTGGGGTCTTCGGATCCAGCAGATCCTCGCCTTCGAGACCGACATCCTCGAGTACCCGGACATCTTCGAGGGCTCCGTCGTGATGGAGGGCCTGGTCGAGGAGCTGATCGAAGGAGCCCGTGACGAGATGGCAGTGGTCGAGGAGAAGGGCGGGGCGGTGGCGGCCGTGCCCTACATGAAGGCCCGACTGGTCGAGTCCCACCGCGATCGAGTCGCCCGGATCGAGGCCGGCGACCAGAAGGTCGTCGGGCTGAACTCCTACACCGAGACCGAGGATTCCCCGCTCACCGCCAGCTCGGATGGCGGGATCATGAAGCCCGACCCCGAGGTCGAGCGCGAGCGCGTCGAGGCCCTCGAGCAATGGAAAGCGAATCGGGACGAGGCGGCCGTAGAGCAGGCACTCTCCGAGGTCGCACGGGTAGCGGCTTCCGAGGAGGAGAACATCATGCCGGCGACGATCGAAGCGGCCCGGGCCGGTGCCACGACCGGTGAGTGGGCCGAGACCCTCCGGGAGGTCTTCGGTGCCTACCGTGGCCCCACAGGAGTCGGCGCGGCCGGACCGAGTGCCGATCGGGAGGACATCGAGGAAG
>JBMSXD010000046.1:0-11449 GCA_049425265.1 Solirubrobacterales bacterium | reverse complement strand
GTAGCGGGTCGACCCGGGTCAGGTAGTCGAAAGCACCGTGGGGAACCACGACGACCCGGCCGGGATCCAAACCGCCGGCAACGAGGCGATCCCGAGCCGACTCGGTCAGGGCGATCGTCCGGTCCATCCCGGAGAGCAGGCCAACTGTCCTCCTGAAGGCCCTCCTTCCTTCCGGCAAGTAGTGGGCAGTCATCACCCGCGGGCGGAATTCCGGGAGAAAGTGGCGGTCGAGTCCAGGGGCGGTCAACCACTGGTAGTGGACGAGGTCCTGATCGGTACCGATCGTCCTCGAGAACCGGGCGAGATCGCCCAGGTGTTCGATCGCCTTGAAGGGGAGGCGAAAGGAGGCGCTCCCGCCCCGTGCTCCCGAGCGCCGGTAGAAGCTCTCGGTCACCTGGCAGCCCGGGACGTCCGGTTCCCCTCCGTGGAGGAATCGAGAGGTAAGCAGCTCGACCTCCACCCCCCTTGCCGCAAGGGCCGAAGCCAGACTCCGGTCATAGGGCGGGGTGAGGGCCGATGGATCGACCATCTTTACGCGCACGGGGCGGATTATCGTCTGCCCGCGTGGACTTGGAGATCTCTTACTGCGTCGTGAACAACGACGGCCGCGAGTACCTCCTCGCCTGCCTCGAGGCGATCCGGACGAACGGCCCATCGGAGAAGTCATCCGAAGTACTGGTTCTCGACAACGCCTCGACCGACGGTTCGGCCGAGGCGGTGCGGGAGAGGTTCCCCGAGGTCGAGCTGATCGAACTCGACCGGAAGCAGGGCAAGGCCGCCAACGACAGCCTCCTTCTCCGGAAGGCCAGGGGTCGCTTCTGCCTGCTCCTGAACGAGGACTCCGAGGTCCTGCCCGGTGCGGTCGAGGCGCTCCTGGGTGCGCTCGAGGCCGAGCCCGGGGCCGGTGCGGCCGGCGCACAGCTCGAGGACGCCGATGGCACGGGATACGCCTGCGCCTGGCGGTTCCCGGGAGTCCGCTCGGCGATCGTCGGGGCACTCTTCCTCCACCGACGCCTGACCGTCCAGAGCGTAGGCGCCTCGACCCGCGAGGTCGACTGGGTCCAGTCGAGCGCAATGATGGTGCGCCGCGAGGCCGCTGCCGAGGTCGGCTACCTCGACCCCGACTTCTTCGTCTACTACGACGAGTGCGACTTCTGCCTGAGGCTCGCCCGGGCCGGCTGGAAGACGCTCTACGTGCCCGGGGCAAAGGCGATTCACCACGACCAGCTGGCAACCGACCTCTCGGCCGGTCTGCCGCGGATCGTCGAATTCCACCGCAACCGCGACCTCTACATGAGGAAGCACCACTCCCGGGCCGCTGCCCTCGCGGTTCGGGTGCTGACCTCGTTCAGCTACGCGGTCCGATCGTTGGGGGCTCTGGTTATGCCGAACGCGCCGGCCGCGGTCTACCGGGCCCACGCCCGCCAGGCGCTCTTCCCTAACGGGGGCGAGAGCCTTCGCGACCGGGCGGAAGCGGCGGCCTGACCGGGCCTCACTCCCTCATGTCCTCGTTCATCTGCTCGACCTCGTAGACCTCGGGGAGGCCGCGGTCCGGGCCCTCGGATCCCGGCTTCCCGGTCGACTCAGCCAATTTCTCCCGGAGTTCGCCAGGCCGGCGAAGGAGCGCCAGGTAGTGGCGCTCCTCGGGGGTGAAGAAATCGAGCAGGAGCATCAGCCCGGGCAGGGCTGCCAGGAGGAGGAGCCGGAGGGCGAGCGGCCCGAGCCCGTCGTCGGGAACGAACATCGTCCCGATCGCGATCACCGCGGCAGCTGCACCGATCGCCTTGGCCAGCCTGCCCCACTCGTAGGGAACGGGGAAGAGCCTCTGGGTGAAGATGAACATCAGGACGAGCACCACCAGGTAGGAGACGGCCAGGGAGATCCCGGCACCCAGGATGGCCAGTTCCGGCAAGAGGATCACGTTGAGGACGATGTTCGTCCCGACCCCGGCCAGGGTCGCCGGGAAGTTGAACTCGGTCCGCCCCGTTCGGCCGAGGACGACCAGGAGGACCATGTAGAGGGCATAGAGCGCGGTCCCGGCGGCGACCGGACCGACTGCCTCGACCGCCGGGAAATAGTCCGGGGCGGCAAAGATCCGGACGATCCAGGGTGCGGTCAGCCAGACGGCCGCGACGACGAAAGCCATCAGCACGGCGAACCAGGTAACGATCACCGAGTAGGCCCTGCGGGCCTCGTCGTCGTCGGTGATCGAGTAGGCGAGCGGTGGGAAGGCCAGCTGAAATCCCCGTACCAGCACGTTCACCGACTGCGAGATCTTGACCGCAAGGGAATAGAGCCCGGCCTCGGCCAGGCCGAGGAAGCGGGCGACCAGGATCCGGTCGACGAAGTTGAGCGAGTAGAGCGAGAGCTCGGCCGGCATGGTCGGCAGGCCGAACCGGAGGAGCTTCCTCAGGAGCTCCCGATCGAAGACCAGCGAGAGCCGGTGGCGATGCCAGAAGATCAGGCCGAGGACGACCACCAGTCCGGTCCCGTAGGAGCCGAGGAGGAGTCCTTCGGCGCCCATCTCGAGGAAGACGACGAGTACGACCGTGACCGGAATGGTCAGGAGGACCGAGAGCATGGTCACGACGAAGAACTGCCGGGCCTCCTCGTCCAACCGAAACAGGGTGAGCAGGTACTCGGAGAGGGTGAGTACCCAGAGTCCGCCCAGGGCGATCCTCGCCAGCCCGGTCTGGTCGACCCCCAGCAACAGTTCGGAGATCCCCCCGGCGAAGGGCATCAGGAGGATCACGGCAACCGTCCCGGACCAGAAGAGGGCCGCAAAAGAGGTCGATACGACCCGGTCCGGGTCCTCCCCGGCCTGGTAGTAGAAGCGGAGCAGGGCCTCGATCAGCCCGAACCTGATCACGATGCTGATGGCAACGACTGCGGCGAACATGACCTCGGCTGCGCCGTAGTCGGCGGGGGTCAGGAAGCGGGTGTAGAGCGGCAGCAGGGCAACCGCGATCAGCTTCGAGATGACGCTCGCGGCCGTATAAGCGGCCCCGGTCCCAGCGAGACGCCTCAGGTAGCCCGACATCTGAAGGCCAGGCTGTACCCGACCGCGAGCAGAACCCAGGTGGCCGGGTCGTTCAGGTAGCCGGCATAGAAGATCGTATGGACGAGCAGACCGAGGTAGGCCGCGAAAATGGCCGCCCGGGCGACCGGTGGACCACGACCGGACTCTCCGCCCTCCCCGTTCCTCGAAATCCCGGGCATCGCGGTCCGGAAGCCAGCCAACAGTGCGAACAGGGAAGAGACGACCAGCGCGATATAGATCGCTAGGCCAACGATCCCCGTTTCGGCAGCGACCGTGATCGGCTCGGTGTGGGACTCGGCTACCGGGGCGTCGAGTCCGGCTACCTCCTCCTGGAAGGCAACGGCAAACGAGCCGGCGCCGAAGCCGATGAACGGCCGATCGGCGAACAGCTCGAGTCCCCCGGTGACCAGGTTCGCCCGGCCCCCGGTCTGGGGGTTGAGCCGGTCGAAGTCGAACTTGAGAACGCCACCCCCCACCGCCAGGAAGGCGACCCCGAGTGCGACCACTGCCGCGAGGCCGGCAAGGACGGCCCGAAGGTTCCACCTAAGCGCGATCACGGCCCCGATCCCGGCGATCAGCGCCAGGAAGCTCGACTGGGAGAAGGTGATGACGAGAGCGAGCCAGAGGACGAAGGCCACACCCGAGAGCCAGAGGGCAGCATTCCTGTTCCGGACCCAGGCGATCACCGCGACCACAACGGTGATCACCAGAGCGAGGTAGCGACCGTAGATGTTCGGGTCCCAGAACAGGGAGTTGACCCGGAAGTAGACGTGGAAATCGTTGGTGCGAATCACCGCCTCGTTCCAGAAGAGTTCACGGGTCAGGTACTGACCGAAGCCGACCGCCGCACAGAGAAGAGCCTGGACGACGAGGACGATGAAGACGAGCCGAAGGGTCCGCTTATCCCACCGGACCTCGAGCAGCAGGGCGAACAGGGCGGCGAAGGGGATCAGGAAGAAGCAGAGGTCCTGCAGGCCCCGTTCGGGGTTGCTCGACCAGATGATCGCGACTGCGTAGAGGACTACCGAAGCGGCGAGCAGGGGCGTCATCAGCCGGGCCCACCGGCCCGGCTCGGGATCGTCCGCAGCTCGGATCACCCCGGAATCGCCCTTTGCTTCCCGTGCGAGCCAGGCGAGTGCACCTCCTGCGACCACCGCGTAGAGCGGGACCAGGAGGTTTGCCGTCTCGCCTCCCAGCTCGAGGGGGACTCGGAAAGGCAGGGCGACCACGGCCGCGATCGGAAAGGCGACGGAGTGGCGGTCGAACAGCCAGGCGAGGCCGACGACGACCAGCAACCCGACCACAGCCAGGGCCACAGCGCGAAGCGGTGAATCCCGAAGTGCCTCGACCGGCGCCGAGTCCCACTGATCGAGGAGGAGCAGGACGAGGGCCACCAGCAGCGAGGCGGCAACCCAGACCGCACGGCGACGACCGTCCCGATCGAGCAACGCCCCGGCCGTGAAGCCGGCCGCAACTATGCCGAGCGCCTCGATCAAGCCCGATCCCCGCAGACCGACTGGCGGGACGGGAAGCGGTGGAGTCGGATCTTCCCCGGGAGGTAGAGCACCCGACCATCGCCCAGCATCGTAACCTTGACCTTGTAGGGACCGCCGGGGGACGGTCGTCCGGCCTCGTCGTTCCCTTCCCACCAGAACAGGTGGATCCGGTACCTCTTGAGGAACTTGTCGCGGGCGAGGGTGTCGACGACCTCGCCCTGCGGAGTGATCACCTGAACCCGGGCGCGATCGGAGCGGGTGGTCCGAAATCTGATCGTCATCCCGTCACGCCTGCAGTCGCCATTCGGGCTGAACACGGTCGCGTTCGGCGACTCCGGCGAGACGGCCCCTCCGAAATACTCGATCCGGTCGATCACCAGGGGCTGGCGTTTGAGCCTTTGGGAGACAGCCAGGGCGAGGCCGGTCAGGACCAGCAAGACGAGGGCCGTCGCCAATCCGACCCGGCCGAGCAAACCCTTACGGCCGCCTCGATCCACGATCCCCGTGTCAGGCGCCGGAAGCCGGGAGATCGGAATGGTTCAGCCCGATCACCGCGATCACGTCGGCACTCGGGGCGAGCTGGGATATCTCGGAGGGGACCAGCTCGACCGACGCGGCATCGATCTCCTCGGCGACCAGCTCGGCCCCGGACTTGCTCCCGGTCTCGTAGTAGACGATCGTGTCGTCGAAGGTCTCGGGCGCATCAGCCGTCGCACCGAGGCGAAAGCCCTTCCCCTCGAGGAAGCCGGAGTACTCGGCAGCAAGGCCGGCCTCCGCACCACCGGTGCCGTTGAAGACTGCAACGGTGAACTTCGAGGGCTTGGCCGAATTGGCGCTGTTCCCACCGCCCCCAGCTCCTGCGCCGCCACCGGAGCCTCCCCCGTCCTGCCCAGTCAGGTACCAGGCAGCGGCTGCCCCCACCAGGATCACGGCCGCGAGTACGAGCATCACCTGTCCGCTGCGACCGAGTCGCTCCCAGAAGGACGGCGACAGGTCACCGGTCCGGATCAGCCTGCGCTCCTCGCGCTCGCTCACCGCGCGGATTTCCTCCGCCCGCTCCTCGGCGACCACCTCACTCACCTCCCGGAGCTCGGCATCCCGCTCGGGCGCGCCCCCGGCCCACTCCCTGAGCCTGCGGAGGTCCCGGGCCTGGGAGATGACCAGGAAGGCCAGGACGAGCAGCCCGACGAGGGCGATAAGGCCGGCGAAGGCTCCGACTGTCTCGATAACGCTGGTCACGGCTGGATTGGCGGTCTCGAGACCCCAGAGACCTCCTGGCGGGGCAGGGACTCGACTGGACCCATTCCTCGCGGCATCTTAGAGAGAGGCCCCAGCGAAACGCCTTACGGCTGGCCCGGAATGAAGGCCTGAAGCCGAATCAGGGGATTCGGGCCGTCTCCTCGCCCGGGGCGTTGACCAGCTCGATCACCAGTTCGGCAAGGTTGGACTCGTCGCCGCTCTCCACGTAGCGCTCGAGCCGATCGAGTGCTGCCTCGACCCAGACGGGATCCACCGGTTCGTCCCGGACGGCCCTCATGATCCGTTTCGAGGCGGTCGGCTGGGGGCGCTCCCCCTCCCCGAACAGCTCCTCGTGGAGCTTCTCCCCCGGACGCGGCCCGACGAATTCGATCGCGATCTCATCCTCGGGTTCGTAGCCAGCGAGCCGGATCATGTTCTCGGCGAGGTCGACGATCCGAATCGGTTCCCCCATGTCGAGTACGAACAGATCGCCCTTGGCGCCACCGGTGTCACCGGCGCGAATGACCAGCTGGACTGCCTCCGGAATCGTCATGAAGTACCGGGTCATCTCGGGGTGGGTGACCGTCACGGGACCGCCCTGCTCGATCTGACGCCGGAAGATCGGGACGACCGACCCCGAGGATCCGAGGACGTTGCCGAACCGGACGCTGACGAACCTGGTCCCGGGGTGACGCTCGTCGGCCGAGAGGACGGACCACTCCGCCAATGCCTTCGATGCCCCCATTACGGTCCGGGGCGAGACCGCCTTGTCGGTAGAGACAAGGACGAACCGCTCGACCCGGGCCGCGGCCGCCGTATCCGCCGTGATCCTGGTCGCGATCGCGTTGTTGCGGATCGCCTCCAGCGGGTTCGACTCCATCAAGGGAACGTGCTTGTAGGCGGCTGCGTGGAAGACGATTGCCGGCTTGAACCGCTGCATGACCTCGAACATCCGCTCGGTCTCCTTGCAGTCCGCCAGGACGGCCTCGACCCGGCTGAAGTGCCGTTCGGAGACCATTTCCCGCTCGATCTCGAACAGGTTGTCCTCTGCGTGGTCGAGCATCACCAGCAACCTCGGGCCGACCCGGGCGATCTGGCGGCAGAGCTCCGAGCCGATCGAACCACCAGCCCCGGTCACCAGGACGACCTGATCTTCCAGATAGGCACCGACTCGCTCGAGCTCGACCACGACCGGGTCGCGCCCGAGGACGTCCTCGACCTTCACCTCTCGCAGCTGCTGGCTGAGCTGGACGCCTCCCCTCAGGAGCTCGAAGACGGTCGGCAGGGTCCTGACCGGGATCTGGCGCTCACGGCACGCGGCAACGACCTTGCCCCGAAGTGCGCCGGGGGCGGAAGGGATCGCGATCACCACGCCGTCGGGCTCGGTCTCGTCGAGGATCGACTCGATCTGCTCGGTCGTCCCCAGGACCGAGATGCCCTGGATCTTCATCCCGGTCATCCCGGGGTTGTCATCGACGAAGCCGATCGCGGTCTCGCCCAGGTTCGGGTTCAGCTTGAGTTCACGGACGACCATCTGGCCGCCCTGCCCGGCGCCGACTACCAGCATTTCCCGGCCTCTCGGGATCCGGCTGCCCCTCTCGGGTCGCTCCTTGAGCAGACGGGTCCCGAGCCGGGCCCCGGCGATCAGCATCAACGTGAGCAGGAAGTCGAACACTCCCACCGTCCGGGGTAACGGGGCGGCGAACGGTTTGAGCACGGCGAAGGCGACGACCAGGATCAAAGAGGCAACGGCCACCGCCTGGGCCACCCGCACATAGTCCCTGCCGCCCACGAACCTCCACCACTTCTGGTAGAGCCCGAAGGCGTAGAAGATCGCGACCTTGCCGACCACGACGAAGGCGACCGACCCGACGAACAGCTCGAGGAACCGCTCGGGAATGACCCAGCCCTCATCGAGGAATCTGAGCTGGAAGGCGAGGAAATAGGCCAGGGCGACGAGCACGGCATCGCCCGCCATCTGCCAGAGCTGGTACCGGTGGAAATGGAGCCGGGAGTCGCGCGCGGGGGAGGACATCGGGGAAGAAAGTGTAGTCCGGGATAGCATCGCGGACCTGGTTTTCCAACCTTCTGACACCGGGCAGGCGATCCTCCTTGGGCTGATCCAGGGACCGACTGAACTGATGCCGGTTTCTAGCTCGGCCCATCTCGAGATGATCCCCCGGCTTGCGGGCTGGGACTGGGAGTCGATCGACCCGGAAGTACGAAAGGCCTTCGAGATCTCGCTCCATGCCGGAACGGCGCTGGCGATGGTGGTGATCCGGCGAAAGGAACTCGCGAGTGAGCTGGCCCGGTTGGACGCGCGAAGGGTCTCGGTCCTGATCCTCTCTTTCATCCCGGCCGCAGTCGTCGGCTACGGGCTCGAGCGACAGATCGAGCGCCGACTGGGGGGACCCGTGGTGACCGCCGCCGGCCTTGCGGCCGGTGCGGTGACGATGGCCCTGGCCGACCGCCGCCCACAGGAACGGAGCCGGGGCGAGGCCGGGCCCCTGGACGGACTGGCCCTGGGCGTCGGACAGGCAGCCGCCCTCGTGCCCGGGGTCTCTCGCAACGGGGCGACCCTGACCGCAGCCAGGCTCAGGCGGTTCACCCGTGAACAGGCCAACGCACTCTCGCGCACCGTCGCCCTGCCGGTGATCGCCGGTGCGTCACTGCTCAAGGGGGTAAGGCTTGCCCGACGTGGGATCGACCGAGACAAGGCCCGCTGGCTAGGGATCGGAGTGGCCTCGTCCTTCATCTCCACCCTGATCTCGGCCCGCCTCGTGGACCAGGTCGAGCGAGACCGATCGCTTGCGCCGTATGCCGCCTACCGGATTGCCCTGGCGCTGCTGATCCTTGCCAGGCTCGCCCGACCGACCGACCCGCCCGGTCGCCCGGAGCATGGTGTTGAATCGGAAGTCGTGGTTCAGACCAGGCCTGAGCGAGTAACGGGTTGAAGAGCGGTCCCGAGACCGACGCCTACGGGCGATCCGGAGTGGACCAGGACCTTGCCGACGTTGCGGTGTCGAGGCTGGTCACAGCCCTCGCGGCGGCCGACCCTGGCAAACCTTCGAGAAAGGTCGAGCTGGACGGCCACTACGCAGCGGTCCTGGCCCTGGACGATCGACTCGGGATCGCCCTCTCGACCGACGGAGTCGGGACGAAGATCCTGGTGGCCGAGGAGCTTGGCCGGTACGACACGATCGGGATCGATTGCGTGGCGATGAACGTCAACGACGTGGTTTGCGTCGGGGCCGAGCCGATCGCGATGCTCGACTATCTGGCGGTCGAGCGGGCCGAACCGGATCTCTGCGAGCAGCTCGGCATCGGTCTGGGCCGAGGGGCCGAGCTGGCCGGGATCGAGATCCCCGGCGGCGAGCTTGCCCAGATCGGCGAGCTGGTCAGGGGGTTCGACATCGCCGGGTCGTGCTTCGGGACGGTCTCACTCGATTCGATCGTCGACGGCTCGAAGGTCCGCCCCGGCGACGTGGTGATCGGCCTCCCGTCCTCGGGGATCCACTCGAACGGGTACACGCTCGCCAGGTCGGCCCTGGAGGGTCTCTCCCTGGACGACGACTCGCTCGGTGACCCACTCGGCGAACTGCTGCTCGAGCCGACCGAGATCTACGTCCGGGCCGTCCTCGAGCTCCTCGACTCCCCCGTTGACGTCCATGGGCTGGCCCACATCACCTCGGGCGGCCTCGGGAACCTGCTCCGCCTGAAGGCGGACGTCCGCTACGAGATCGACCGACCACTCGAACCCCAGCCGCTCTTCGACCTGATCGCCGAGCGTGGGGGAGTTCCGGAGGAGGAGATGTACGAGGTCTTCAACATGGGGTGCGGCTTCTGCTGCGTGGTACCCGAGGGCGACGAGAGTGCAGCGATTGCGATCCTCGATCGCCACCACCCGGGAACGCGAACTATCGGCCTCGTGGCGGCCGGTGAACGTTCGGTACGGCGAGGGAACTGACCCGCCGAAATCGGCTTCCCGGCATCGGTCCGGGGCGATTTCGGGGAAGTCCTCCGGCTAGGCTCACCAGAGATGTCGGGATGGTCTGAAGGCGATCGAAGGAAGCGGTCCGACCGCGGACTGGGCCGGTGCGGCCCCTGCCCGTGGAATCCGGATCAAGCGAACCCCGAGACACCATGAGCGAGGCACCCCCGAGCTCGCGGATGATCGGCACCGTACTGTCCAACCGGTACCGACTGGATGCGAAGCTGGGAAGCGGGGGGATGTCGACGGTTTACCTCGCGAGGGACGAGATCCTCGACCGGCCGGTGGCCGTCAAGCTGATGCACGACTCGATGGCCTCCGAGCCGGCCCAGCTCGAGCGCTTCAACCAGGAGGCACGGGCGGTGGCCAAGCTCTCCAACCCGAACGTTGTCGCAGTGATCGATGCAGGTGAAGACGATGGCCGGCCCTACATCGTCTTCGAGTACGTCGAGGGGGAGACCCTCAAGCAGCTCATCTCACGGGTCGGCGCACTGGAGACGACCGAGGCCCTGGCCTACGGGATCGAGATATCCCAGGCGCTCGAGGTTGCCCACGAGCGGGGGATGGTCCATCGCGACGTCAAGCCCCAGAACGTCCTGATCGACTCAACAGGGCAGGCGAAGCTGACCGATTTCGGCATATCCCGCCAGCTCGACGAGGAAGGAATGACCGCTGAGGGCAAGGTCGTGGGGACGACCGACTACGTGGCACCGGAGCAGGCAATGGGCCACGAAGTTGACACCAGGGCAGATATTTACGCGCTCGGGGTGGTTCTGTTCGAGATGCTGACCGGTGACGTCCCCTTCAAGGCGGCCAATCAGGTCGGAGTTGCGATGAAGCACGTAACCGAAGACCTCCCGGACCTCCAGCAGATCCGTCCCGACCTCTCGGCGACCACGGCTGCGGTGGTCGAGCGGGCGACGGCAAAGGAGCCGACGGACCGCTACGCGAGCACGGCCGAGATGACTGCCGACCTCCAGACCGCACTCGAAGTCGAGGCGATCCGCTCGGGCGGTGCCGGGAGTGAGGCTACCTCGATCCTCGATGCAGTACCCGCTCCGGCGCGCCAGCTCCCCGACCGAAGAACCAGCCCGTGGCCGGCCGCAATCCTGCTCCTGGTCGCGCTGGTCGTCGCCGCGGGGTCAGCCTGGTTGATCTCCCAGGGCGGAACCGGCGGAGGCGGAGGCGGAGCCGGCTCCGGCGACCGAGTCGAGATCTCCAGCATCACCGACTTCGATCCGGAAGGCGACGGAGTCGAGCACCCGGAGGAGGTCGGACTCGCGTTCGATGGCGACCCGAACGCCACCGCCTGGACGACCGAGACCTACCAGACCGATTCTTTCGGGACCAAGTCAGGGGTTGGGGTGGTGGTCGACCTCGGCAGCCCGAGGAGGCTCTCCTCAGTCCAGATCGTCACCCCGACTCCCGGGTGGCCGATCGAGGTCTACGGAGCGAATGACCCGTTGCCGGACACGCTCGACGGCTGGGAGGCCCTCGGTTCGACCGACTCGGTTGATGATCGCGAGACGATCGACCTGATCACCCTGACCAGCTATCGGTATCTCCTGCTCTGGGCGACGGCTCCAACCGCAACCGACGACGGTTACGGGGTCGCGATCTCCGACGTCTCAGTCTTCGAGTAGGGCTCCGGGAGCTCAGTACTCGAGTTCCCCGGCGCGGCGG
>JBMSXD010000045.1:0-11502 GCA_049425265.1 Solirubrobacterales bacterium | reverse complement strand
GAAGTTGATGAAGATGCCCTGGGCGGTCTCGGGCCGGAGGAAGACCTCGTTCCCCTCCTCGGCGACCGGTCCCATGTGGGTCTGGAACATCAGGTTGAAGTTCCTCGGTTCGGAGAGCTCGCCTCCGCATTCGGGGCAGACCAGTTCGTCGTCGGGGCCCAGTCCGGCCTCCTCCCGCAGGTGGTCTTCCCGCCACCGCTTCTTGCAGTCGCCCAGGCACTGGACCAGGGGGTCGGTGAAGCCCTCGAGGTGCCCCGACGCCTCCCAGACGCGGGGGTGTTGCATGATCGCCGAGTCGAGCGCCACGATGTCGTCGCGCTCGGTCAGCATCGAGCGCCACCACTCGTTGCGGACGTTGTTCTTCAGCAGGACGCCGTAATGGCCGTAGTCATAGGTCGAGCCGAGTCCGCCGTAGATCTCCGACGCCGGGAAGACGAACCCGCGCCGCTTGGACAGGGCAACGATCTCGTCCATCGTGACTTCGTCGTTTCGCTCATCTGGCGTGGGTTCGGCCATCAGGGAAAGGTAGCGGTGCGTTCATGGGGGCGCACTGCGATAATCGGCCGGGGATGCCGATCTACGAGTACAGGTGCGACGACGGCCACGAGGTCGAGGTGATGCAGTCGATCACCGACCCGCCGCTCGAGGAATGCCCGGAGTGCGGGAAGCCGACCCGGCGCGTTCTACACTCGCCGGCGATCCACTTCAAGGGATCCGGCTTCCACAACACCGATTACGGGACCCGCTCGCGGTCGAAGTCGGGCGATGGGGCAGATGGCGGCGGATCGGATTCCGGCTCGTCGGACTCCTCTTCCTCGGACTCTTCGGGCGGGGACTCGGCCAAGTCATCGGAGAAGGCGAAGCCGGCCGGCAAGGGGTCGGACTCGGGCAAGTCCTCCTCTTCCGATTCCTGAGGGTCGCTCGGGCTTCAGTCGGTCAGCTGGGCAACCGCCCGCTGGCGCTCTTCCACCGGGATCTCCAGGCTCCCGTCCGGGCCCGGTCCGGAGGGGACCAGCACGTCGGGCTTGGGGGATCCGGCGAAGACGGTCGAGAGGGCGAGCTGGGGCATCTCGATCAGGCCCATGTCGGATACGAACGCCTTCGGGGCGTTCCAGCCGATCACCGGACCCATGATGAAGTTGTGGGGGAGGCGGAAGGGCGAGGTGATCCGGGACTTGATCCCGTTCATGATCGACTGCTGGGCCGCGGCCCGATCGAGGTCGTCGTAGCCCAGGGTGTAGGCGCTGGGGGCCGAACCGGGGCAGGGGCTGGGCTTCCTCGTCCGGGCGTAGGCGAGCGCGTCCTCGCCGTTCAGGGTGTTCTCGCCCTTCTTCAGGTCGATCGTCCAGCCGCCGTTCGCCTCCCCTCCGGAGATGTCGGCGCAGAGCCTCACGGGGACGTCGACCACGACCCCGCCGATCGAGTCGATGAAGCCCTCGAAGCCCTCGAAGTTGAGGATCACAACGTGGTCGATCGGGATCCCGAGGAAGCCGGAGACGGTCTCGGCCTGGAGGGCGGCACCGCCATAGGCGTAGGCGGCATTGATCTTCTGGGTGGCCTGCCCCGGGATCTCGGCGTAGGAGTCGCGGGGGATCGAGAGCTTGTTGAACTTACCGCCCCCGGCCCGAAGGACCATCAGGGTGTCGGCCCGGGCCCCGCCGCAGCCATCCGAGGGCGCCGCACCCGAGGCCTGCTGGTCGTAGCAGCGCTCCTCCTGAGCGGCCCCCGGCTCGAGGGTGTCCGGGCTCCGGCTGTCGGTGCCGATGACCAGGATGTTCTGGGCCTGAAAGAGGAGCAGCGGGTTGCCGTCGAGCGCCGAACGGGCGCCCCCGTCGAGCTTGAAGGACTGGATCTGGGAGGAGATCCCGAAGGCGAGCAGGCTGACCATTGCCCAGCCGACCACGAGGATCACGATCCACCTCACCCAGCGGCGCTTCTTCCTCGGCCGGCCATCGGGTGGCGGGACGGAGCCGCGCCTCTGGCGGTCCGGGCCCAGCGCCTTCCTCCGCCTGCCGGGGAGTCGGTCCTTCAGGGATGGGCCCGGTGTACCGAGGCTCGGTCCCCGACCGAACCGCGGCAGGATCCTTCGCCGGCTCCTGTAGACCGTGTACTCGGGCCTGCCGTCCCTTCCTTTTCCGTCGCTTCGCGCCATAAAGGTGAAGAATGCCCCCGGTGGAATGCTATGGAGAGTGAAGAGGCGATCGGCCTCGACCTCGGCGGGACCAAGCTCGCGACCGGGGTGGTCGACGGCGAAGGTCGCCTTGCCTGGAGCGACGTGGTCCCATCCTCCGGTTATTCGCAAGGCGAGGTGATTGACCTTCTGGCGGACGGGATAGACCGCGCCAGGGCCGAGCGGCCCGGGTTGGCCCTGGCCGGAGTGGGGATCCCGGCGCGGGTCGAGTTCGAGACCGGACATGCGGTCGGGACGGTCAACCTGGACCTCGAGGACGTGCCGGTCCGTGACCTCCTCGCCGAGCGGACGGGCCTCCAGATCGCCCTCGACAACGACGCCAACCTGGCGATGCTCGCCGAGGCGACCTACGGGGCGGCGAAGGACGTCGACTACGCCCTGATGTTGACGATCGGGACCGGGATCGGTGGCGGCGTCTGGATCGACGGCGGGCTCTATCGCGGGGCGACCGGATCGGGTGCCGAGCTCGGCCACGTCGTGGTCGACCCCGACGGGCCCCGCTGCCAGGGGAACTGCCCGGGCAGGGGCTGTGTCGAGACATTCGCCTCCGGAACGGCGATCGGCAGGGAGGGCAGGGAGGCCGCCGCGGCCGAGCCGGACTCGGCCCTCGGACGGATCGCAGCCGGAGGAACCGAGATTACGGCGGTCGAGGTCGGAAAGGCGGCAGCCGACGGTGATCCGGTCGCACTCGGGGTGCTGGAGCGGGCCGGCCGGATGCTCGGGGTCGCACTAACCTCGCTCGCCAATGCCTTCGAGCCCGAGATGATCGTGATCGGCGGGGGCGGGGTTGCCCTCGGGGATCTCCTGCTCGACCCGGCACGGGACGAACTCGCTGCCCGGGCTCTCGACCCGATGTCGAAGACGCCGGTGGTCGCCGCCCAGCTCGGTCCCCAGGCCGGGATGATCGGCGCTGCGACTCTGGCCCGGTCAGAGGCCGGGAGGGCCGCCTGATGGCCGGCCGGCTTACCGTCTGCCCGACCCCGATCGGGAACATGGACGACGTGACCAAGCGGGTCCGCGACAGCCTGGTGATCGCCGACTACATCGCCTGCGAGGACACCCGGAGGACCGGCAAGCTGCTGGAGCGCCTCGAGATAAAGCCGCGCCCACGACTGGTCTCCTACCACGAGGGGAACGAGGCGTCGAGGGCGCTGGAACTGGTCAAGCGGATCGAGCGGGGCGAGCGGGTCGCGCTGGTCTCGGATGCCGGGATGCCCGGGATTTCCGACCCCGGCTACAGGCTGATCCACGAGGTGATCGAGCGCGGCCTGGAGCTGGTCGTGCTCCCCGGACCTTCGGTCGTTCCGGTTGCCCTGGTGGCGTCGGGGTTGCCGACCGACCGGTGGCGGTTCGAGGGGTTCCTGCCCAAGCGCTCGGGAGAGATGGAGCGGGTCCTGAACTCCGGGGAGACGGTGATCGCCTTCGAGTCCCCCCGACGGATCGCCGACTCGCTGACCGCACTCGCCGCCCTGGCACCCGATCGGGAGGCGGCGGTCTGCCGGGAGATGACCAAGGTCCACGAGGAGGTCGTTCGGGGCACCCTGGGCGAGCTGGCCCTCAGGTTCCGGGGCGAGACGAGGGGCGAGATCGTCCTGGTGATAGGACCGGCTGGGAGTACCGGATCCGGCCCCGAGATCGGTTTCGCGGTCGAGGCGCTCCGGCGCCTGGTTCAGGCCGGAGCGAGGCCCCGGGCAGCGGCAACCGTGGTCGCCAGCCTGACCGGCACCCGGGCCAACGATCTCTATACGGCCCTGACCGGGCGCCAGCCCCGGCGCTGATCCCGGTCCGGCCTTACCCTTCACCGGGACGAGGTCGAGCCCCAGAATGAGCTTCTACGTAACGACACCGATCTTCTACGGCAACGGCAGCCCGCACCTGGGGCATGCCTACACGACGATGGCCGCCGACGTGCTGGCCCGCCACATGCGACAGCGTGGCGAGGACGTCTTCTTCCTGACCGGGACCGACGAACATGGGGAGCCGATCGCCGAGGCGGCCGAGCGGGAGGGGATCACGCCCCAGGAGCTGGTCGACAGGACCTCGGAGGAGTTCCGGGAGATGGTCCGCAAGGTGGATGCGACCAACGACTTCTTCATCCGGACAACCGACGGGGGCCACGTCGAGCGGGTCCAGGAGCTGGCGACCCGGATCTACGAGAACGGCCACGTCTACAAGGGGACCTACGAGGGCTGGTTCTGCCCGCGCTGTGCCGACTTCAAGGGATCGTCGGAGGTCGGCCCCGAAGAGACCTGTCCGATCCACGAGATCCCGCTGACCAGGGAGGAGCAAGAGAATTGGTTCTTCCGCCTCTCGGCCTTCCAGGAGGACCTGGAGAAGCTCTACGCCCAGCACCCCGACTTCGTCGAGCCCGCCTTCAGGGGCAACGAGGCGCTCTCGTTCATCCGGGAGGGCCTCCAGGACGTCTCGATCTCCCGCTCGACCATCTCCTGGGGGATTCCCGTCCCGTGGGACCCGGAGCAGGTGATCTACGTCTGGTTCGACGCGCTGTTCAACTACTACACGGCGCTCGGCTACGCCCGCGAGGGCGAGGACCTGACCCCGGTCTTCTGGCCGGCCTCATGGCACATCCTGGCCAAGGACATCCTCAAGTTCCACGCGGTCTTCTGGCCGGCTTTCCTGATGGCGGCCGGGATCGAGCCGCCAAAGCGGATGTTCGTCCACGGCTACCTGCTGATGGACGAGAAGAAGATGTCGAAGTCGCTCGGCAACGTGCTCGACCCGTTCGAGGTGATCGACCGCTACGGGGCCGACGCCCTCCGCTTCTACTGCTTCCGCGAGGTGAGCTTCGGCCAGGACGGGAACATCTCGACCCCCGGGTTCGAGGCCCGCTACGACGGCGAGCTGGCCAACGACTTCGGCAACCTTGCCTCCCGGACCCTCTCGATGGTCGGTCGGTACCGCGATTCGGTGGTGCCCGAGGCGGAGGCCGAACCCGAGCTGGCAGCCGACTTCGAGGGCTTCACGGAAGGGATCGTTGCCGACCTCGACGAGGCTGCCCTGGGCGATGCGCTGGAGCGGTGCTGGGTCCTGGTCAGACGCCTCAACCGGTACGTCGAGGAAACCAAGCCATGGGAGCTGGCCAAGTCGGAAGAGCCGGAGGATGCGGCACGGCTGGACTCCGTCCTCTACGGGCTGGTCGAGGGCCTGGGAACGGTGACCGCCCATCTGGTCCCGTTTCTGCCCGAGAGCACGGCCACGTTGCTGGCGGCGCTCGGTGGGAGGGAGGCCGAGCTGGCACCGTTCGGCTCGAGGCCGGGCGGCTACCGGGTCGAGCAGATCGAGCCGCTCTTCCCCAAGGTCGAATCCGGGGACGGCGCCGGAGGGTGATCGACTCCCACAGCCACCTCGATCGCTGTGCAGGGGAGCCGGGCGAGCTGGTCGAGCGGGCCCGGGAGGCGGGGGTGACCAGGATCCTCACGGTCGGGCTAGACGGGGCGGGCAACCGGCGACAGATCGAGCTGGCCGAACTGTTCCCCGAAGTATTCGCAGCGATCGGCCGGCACCCGAACCAGGCCGAGGGCTTCGGGGAGGGGGATGCGAAGGAACTCGCCGAGCTGGCCGGGGACGACCGGGTGGTGGCGATCGGGGAGACCGGACTCGACTTCTACCGGGACACGGCATCGCCCGAGGCCCAGCGCCGGGCCTTCTCGGCCCAGATCGAGGTCGCACTCGCCGCGGGCCTGCCGTTGGTGGTCCACCTCCGCGACCGGGAGGGTTCCGAGGAGGCCGTCTCGGAGGCCTTCGAGACCCTGGAGAGAGACGGAGGGGAGCTGGATGTCGTCCTCCACTGCTTCTCGGCCCCGGACAGGGTCGGGCAGGCCGCCGCCAACGGCTGGTACTGCTCGTTTGCGGGAAACGTCACCTACCCGGCAAACGGGGCGCTCCGGGAGGCGGCGGCTTCCGTTCCCGACGAACTCCTCCTGGTCGAGACCGATGCGCCTTACCTGACCCCCCAATCGAGGAGGCGCGAGCGGAACGAGTCGGCTTTCGTGGTCGAGACGGCCGACTGCGTCGCCGAGGTGCGGGGGGTCTCCCCGGAAGATCTGGACCGTACGGTCACCGCCAACGCGGCCCGCCTGTTCGGGTGGTGAGACTCGGCCAGAACTTCCTGCGGGACCCGAACCTGCTCGATGCGATCGTCCGGGACGCCGGGGTCGAGCGGGGTGAGTGCGTGCTCGAGGTGGGCCCGGGGGAGGGTCCGTTGACCGAACGACTGGCGGAGGTTGCCGGGACGGTCCATGCGATCGAGCTGGACCGCTCGCTCGAGCCCGAGCTGGAAGCGGTAGCTGCCCTGCCCGGGGTGAAGCTGATCTTCGGCGATGCGCTCGATGTCGATCTGGTGGCGCTCGAGCCGCCGCCGACCGCGATGGTGGCCAACCTGCCCTACTCGGTTGCGGTTCCGGTGATCCTCAAGACGCTGTTCGACTTGCCGACCCTGAAGCGGTGGACGGTGATGGTCCAGCGGGAGATCGCCGATCGGCTGGCGGCCGGCCCGGGGAGCCGCCAGTACGGCATACCCTCGGCGATCCTCCAGCGTTCGGCCACCGTGAAGGTGGTCCGGAAGGTCGGCAGGGAGGTGTTCGATCCGAGGCCCCGGGTCGACTCGGCCGTGATCTCGATCGAGCGGACCGGACCGGCACCTGACCCCGACTACGGCGCCCTGGGCCGGGCCGGGTTCGCCCACCGGCGGAAGGCCCTGGCCCGCTCGGTCGAGACGGCCCGACCTGGCTCGCTCGCACTGGTCAGGGAGGCACTCGCCGGCGAGGGACTGGACGAATCGGTCCGGGCCGAGAGGCTCGGCCCGGACGAGTTCGGCCGGCTTGCCGACCGGATCGGCCCACTCCCGGAATGATGTGCGGGCGATGACCACCGTCGAGGCGCCGGCCAAGATCAATCTCTGCCTCTACCTCGGCCCCCGCCTGGAGGACGGCTACCACCTGATCGCCTCGCTGTTCGAGCCGGTCACCCTCTCCGATTCGCTCACCTTCTCGGAGGCCGAGCGCGACGAGGTCGTCTGTCCGGGGGTGGAGGGCGAGAACCTGGCTACCAGGGCGCTCCGGGTCCTGCGGTCGGAAGGGTGGGAGGCCCCACCGATGCGGATCGAGATCGAGAAGCGGATCCCGGTCGCCGCCGGGCTGGGCGGTGGCAGCGCAGACGCAGCGGCCGTGCTGAGGCAGGCGGCAGGGGAGGTCGGCGACATCGGCGGGATCGCGGCCCTGATCGGTGCGGACGTTCCCTCCCAGATAGACCCGATGGCCTGTCTGGTCGAGGGGATCGGCCAGAAGATCACCTCCCTCCCCCGTCCGGCCGAGCACTGGGTCGTCCTGTTGGCGACCGAGCCCGGCCTGGCCACGCCGGAGGTGTTCGAACGGGCCGACCGGATGGAGCTCTCCCGAAAGCCTGGCGAGCTGCCCGGGATCTCGGAGCGCCTCTGGGCGGTCGCAAGCAACGGGGTCTCCCCACTCGAGTACCCGGGACTCCTGGTCAACGACCTCGAGCCGGCGGCGATCTCGCTGATGCCGAGGATCGCCGAGGCGAAAGACCGGCTTGCCGATGCCGGGGCCGGCCATGTCGGGATGAGCGGAAGTGGTCCGACCGTCTTCGGCCTCTTCCCCGACCGGGAGGAAGCCGAGCGGGCGGCCCGAGATCTCGGTCCCGAGGCGATCCTCTGTGAGGGTGGGGTGGCCGAGTCGGGATGAGCGGTACCAAGGGGCGGAAGGTGCCGGCCTGGCTGAAAGGCAAGCCGGCGCGGATCGCGATCATCCTCCTACTGGCGCTGGCCGCCTGGCTCCTCTGGAAGCAGTTCTTCCCCGAGCTCGACCTCCAGGAGCTGCTCGACCGCTTCGCCGAGTTCCTCGGGCCCTGGACCTACCTGATCGTCGCCGTCCTCGCCTTTCTCGAGACCGGCGCCTTCGTCGGCCTGCTGGTACCGGGGGAGACGACCCTCCTGATCGGCGGTGCGGTCGCCGGCCTCGGCCAGATCAACCTCTACCTGTTGATAGCGATCGCCTGGATCTCGGCCTTCCTCGGTGACACATTCAGCTTCTTCCTCGGCCGGAGGCTGGGTCGTGACTTCGTCCTCCGCCACGGACCGCGGGTCGGGATCACCCACGAGAGGTTCGAGAAGGTCGAGGACTACTTCGAGAAGAACGGTGGCCGGACCGTCCTGATCGGCAGGTTCGTCGGGGTGGTCCGGGCGATCGCCCCGTTCGTCGCCGGTACCTCGGGGATGGCCTACCCGGCCTTTGCGCCGTACAGCATCCTCGGGGCGGGCCTCCAGGTGACGATCCACATCCTGGTCGGCTACTTCTTCGCCCAGAGCATCGACGCTGCGGCCGAGTACGTCGGCCTTTTCGCGGTGATCGTCGGCACGATCATCGTCGTCGTGTTCCTCGGCTACCGGGCCTGGCTCTTCCTCAAGGTGCCGGAGAACAGGGTCCGGACGGTCGAGTGGATGGAGGGGCACACGGCGACCCGGCCGCTCGTCTCCCTCGGCAGACGCTTCCGGCCGCAGTACGAGTTCGTGCTCGACCGCCTCACCCCCGGTGGCAGCTTCGGCCTTGAGTTCACCACCCTGGTCGCGGTGATGGCCGTCGCCTCCTTCGTGGTGGTCGCCTTCACCGAGATCTTCCTCGGCAACGGCGGGCCGACCCCGGGCGACGATACGGCGACCTCGGTAGTCGGATTCCTCCAGGCCGGCTGGCTCGACTCGGTCGGCCGGGTGGTGACTGCGCTGGGGTCGAAGCCGGTCGTCTACACCCTGGCCGGGATCGCGACCGTCGCCCTGCTGGTCAAGCGACGGGTAGCCGAGGCGGTGGTGCTCGTCCTGGCGATCGTCGCCACCACCTTGACGGTCGACTTCCTCAAGGACCTCGTCGCCCGCCCGAGGCCGGACGGCTCGGGCAACGACTCCTTCCCGAGCGGCCACGCGGCGATGTCGGTCTTCTACTCCTGGCTTGCCCTGACCATCGCCTTCCGGATCAAGCCCGACATCGCCCGGCGCACGGCGATCGTCGTCGCCGGGCTCTCGGTGACCGCGGTGGTCGGCCTCAGCCGTGTCTACCTCGGTGTCCACTACTTGAGCGACGTCACCTCGGGCTGGGCCGTGGCCGCCTTCTGGTTCGCTTTCTTCGGGGCGATCGCGTTGGTGACTACCCGATTGCGTAAAACTTGAGCGATGCCTGAGGCGATCTCGGACATCCCTGCCAACGTCTGGTTCTTCGTCGCCGCTCTGGTGGTCAGCCTGGTCGCCTTCATCTGGCTGGTCGTGGTGCCGACGCTCAGGTCGTTCGGACGCCCGACCGAGAAGGTCGCGGCTGGCTTCCTCTCCGTCCTCCTCTTCGCGACGCTGGTCACGGTCGGGGTGGTCGGCGGGATGGCCTACGTCTTCTTCTCGAGCGACATCTCCGGAATCGTCCCCTGGTCTTCGGGATGAGCGGCGGCCCTGGGACCGGCCTCTCGGGTGCGGCTGCCCTGGCGGCGGCGATCTCCGAGGGCCGCGGACTCCCAGGTCTTGCCCGGGCGGCCTCCGACGGGCTGGGAATGCCGGTCGCCCTGCTCGACCGCTCCGGGCTGGTGCTCGCGGCAGCCGGGGCGACCCGGGACGAGGAGGCGAGACTGGCCGAGGGTGGGCGTGGGATCGGCTACCGGGACCTGGTGATCGGGGACCACCCCGTCGGGCAGGTCCGTTGGGTAGGTGGCGATGACCCCGACCGGGATCTGCTCGAGGTCCTGGCCGCCCTGGCGGCGCTCGAGGTGGAGCGGGCCCGCTCGGAGTCCTGGGGCAACGAGGAGCAGGCGGCGACCCTGGTCCGGGCCCTGCTCGAGGACGACTTCGATCCGGTCCGCCTGGTTCCCGAGGCGGAGGAGCTCGGCTGCGACCTCTCCCAAGGTGCCGGCTTCCTGATGGTCCGTGCCCACGCCGGCTCGGCCCAGACCGGGGATTGGCGCTCCCGCGTCCTCGACCTGGCGCTCCGGACGGTGCGTGCGATCGTCCCCGGGACCCTGGCGACGCTCGAGGACGGCGAGCAGAACGCGACGGTCGGCCTGCTGGTACCGGTCACCGACGAGGACCGCCTGGTCAGGGCCCAGGAGGCGCTCGACCGGGAGCTGCCACGTTCGCTCGGCGGGATGGCGGTGACTATCGCCCGGTCGAGGGTCACCCCCGAGGCTGTCGAGCTGGGCAGGACCGCGTCGGAGGCCAGGCTCGCACTCAACGTCGGCGACGCCGAGGGCCGCAGCCCGATCGCCTTCGAGGAGACCGGGGCCTACCGGCTGCTCCTCGGAACCGGCGAGGTGGAGCTCCGCAGGTTCTTCGCCGAGACTGTCGAGCCGCTGGTCGAGTACGACGCCCAGTACGACACCGACCTGGTCGCGACTGTCGAGACCTACCTGGAGAGCGATGCGAACGTGCCGGCAACGGCGAAGCGGATGTACACCCACCGCCACACGATCCGGTACCGGCTCGAGCGGATTCGTGAGCTCTCCGGGCACGATGCGACCGCGACCGAGGGCCGGGAGAGGCTCGGCCTGGGGATCAAGGCGATGAGGGTCCTGGGGATCGCCCCCGAGCGCGGGCCGGCCCGCGAGAAGTCCGGCAAGTAGGCGGTCCCTTCCGGCGACTCCGGGGGGAGGACTCGAACCTCCATTACCGGGACCAAAACCCGGTGGGTTATCCAGTTACCCCACCCCGGAACGCCTGCCGACTCTACCGGCCGTCCGGCAGCCAGAGGCCGCGCTTTTACCTCCCGCCGGGCCGGTTAGAGTGTCGGTCCATGAACGAAACAGGCAGTGTCCAGAGTCCTGACCAACCCAGCTGGGGTCTGCTGACCTTCGCCGGCATCCTGATGATCATCCTGGGAGCGGTGGCGATCCTGATCCCGGCGATCGCGAGCTGGTTCATCACCGTTTTCATCGGGTGGATCCTGGTCATCGGTTCGCTGTTCATCTTCGGGTCGGCCTTCGGCTTCCGCGAGATCGGGAGGATCCTGCTGCGGATCCTGGTCGCGGTCGTCACCCTGATCGCCGGCCTCTACCTGGTGATCAACCCGGGTGACGGAACCGAGACCCTCACCCTGATCCTGGTCATCTACTTCATCGTCGCCGGACTGTTCCGGATCGGCGCCGGGATCTCCGAGCGCGGCAACGACGGAGCCGGCTGGCTGGTCGTAAACGGCGTCCTTTCGCTTCTGATCGGCCTGCTGGTCGGGATCGACTTCCCGAGCTCGGCCGACTGGGCGATCGGCCTGCTGGTCGGGATCGACCTGATCTTCAGCGGCTGGGTCCTGATC
>JBMSXD010000044.1:0-11542 GCA_049425265.1 Solirubrobacterales bacterium | reverse complement strand
AGCCGGTGCCGATGGCGAGCCCACCCGGGTCGTCGATCTGGCCCGGTCCGCTGCCGGCGGTGCCCCAGTTGAAGAGGTAGGTGCCGGTGGGGGAGAAGGCCTGGATTCGGCTGGTGTTCCGGTCGGCGACGTAGACCGTTCCCGAGGAGGCAACGGCGATTCCGGTCGGGGCGGTGAACTGGCCATCGCCCGACCCCTGGGAGCCCCACTGGGTAAGGAAGGTACCGCTCCCGGTGAACTTCTCGACCCGGTAGCCGTAGATGTCGACTACGTAGACGTTGCCAGAGGGGTCGAGCGCGATCCCTCCGGGGGAGACGAACTGACCGGGACCAGTTCCGTACGACCCCCACTGGGTCAGGTAGCCGCCGTTACTGGTGAACTTCTGGACCCGGGCGTTGTTGTAGTCGGTCACGTAGACATTCCCCGAGGAGTCCGTTGCGAGCGGCCCGGGGGATCTGAACTGGCCGTCACCCGGTCCGGTCGAACCCCACTGTCCGACGTAGACCCCTTGGTTGGTGAACTTCTGGACCCGGTCGTTGCCGCCGTCCGAGACGTAGACCTCGCCTCCCGGGCCGACTGCTACGCCTTCGATGTTTTGGAACTGTCCCGGCCCGCTGCCGTTGGTACCCCACTTGCCCAGGTAGTTGCCGGAAGCATCGAACTTCTGTATCCGGTGGTTGCCCCGGTCAGCTACGAACACGTTTCCGCTCGGGTCGACTGCGACCCACTCCGGGCTGTTGAACTGCCCGTTCCCCGAACCGGACGCGCCCCATCCGCTCACGTAGTTGGGGCTGTCGTCCACCTCACACCTCTGCCACTCGTAGCCGTAACCGGTGACCGGAGGGGACACCGACCAGGTCCCGGTGGAGGAGGTGAGGGTTTGGCCGGCAGTGGCGGTTCCGGAGATCTGGGGAAGAGCGGTGTTGGCCGGTTCGGTCAGCTGGTAGGCACCGGATGACTGGTTGACCGACGGGCGCTTCCTGCCGCGTTGGTCCTTGGGGTTGGCTCCGAGGAGGTTCACTCCACCCGAGCTGGCTGCAACCGAAGCCAGGCCGAGAGCCATGGTCTCGGTAGGCCCACCGTTGGCGGCGAGGGGCTGGAGGGCGATCGCGGAAGACGCGACCTTCGTGCCTGGGGCACCCCCCGTTCCAACGAATGGATCGCAATCCGAAAGCGTGGTGGTCGCGATCACGTTGCCGCCCTGGTTCACCTTGTTGGAAGTTGCACGGCAGGCGTCACCTGTCTCATCGACGATCGAGTTGCCGATGCTGAGGTCGCCACCCGCATCGAGGTCGTAGGGCCCGGAGTTGTCCGACGAGGTCACGTTTTCCAGGGTGAGGTTGCTGTCGCTCGAAACTGCAGGTGCAGCGACGGCCGAGTTGCCGGTGAAGGTGCTGTTGGTGACCGTCAGGTCGCCAGCCTGACGACGGACTGCCCCGGCGAAGCTGCCCGAGCCGGTCGCCGTATTCGCCGAGAAGGTGCTGCCCGAGATGGTCGAGACGGTCGGGCCGCCCTCGGCATAGACCGCCCCGGCGAATGCTCCCGGCCCAAGAGCGGAGTTCGAGATGAAGCTCGAATCGGAAATGGAGACGCCCGCCGTTGCCCAGATTGCTCCTCCTCTGGACGGGCTACCGGATGCTGCCGTGGCCTTGGCCTGGTTGTTCTCGAATCGAGACTCGGTCACCGTGACGCTCCCGTAGGCGATGATCGCTCCGCCATCCGAGCTCCCATCGCCGTAATCGATCAAGTGTTCCGCGATGCTTCCGGTGAAGGTTGACGAGTCGACGGTTACGTCCCCCTGATTCGGGCAGTTGTTGTCCCCGTAGACGAACATCCCCCCGCCGCCCTGGCCGAAACCGATGGCCTTGTTGTCGGTGAAGCTGGCGTTCGAGACGTTGACGTCCCGACAGATCGCCTCGATCCCGCCGCCGCTGTTGATGTCGCGGCCCCGCGTGATTGTCATCGACTCGATGTCCAGGTAGCTGGTTGCCTGACCGGAGTCGTAGAGATTGGCGTAGAACTGGGTCCGGTCGTTCTGTCCGTCGAGGATCGTCCGGTCCGGCCCATCACCCTCGAAGGTGAGGCTCTTGGTCCCCAGCACGACGTTGGGGATGTAGGGGCCGGTGGTAGGAGTCAAGGGATCGGTGGCGGCATCCGGTGAGCCACAGATGAAGATGGTGTCTCCGCTTACCGCCGCACCCACTGCACCGAATGAGGGATCGGCCGAGCCGATCTCGGTGAACGGGGCGCTCGCACAGCCCGGGGTGCTGGATTTGCCAGGTCCGTACTTATTGACGAAGAGGGTCTGGGATGGGGTCGCCTGGACGGGGCCGGGAAACGGTGTCGGGCTGTAGGCGACCCCGTCTGGTGGGGCGCCGTTGCTAGCGGTGACCTGAACCCTCATGTACTTGCCCACGTCGGCCGGTTGGACCACGTAGGTCGATGAGTTGGTCCCGGTGATACCGGTGCAGGAACCGGAATCCGTGTCGCACCTCTGCCACTGGTAGGAGAAGCTCGGTGCCGGGTCAGCCGTCCAGTCACCGGGCAGGGCGGTCATGGTCTCGCGAACCTCTGCCGTCCCGGTGATCGAGGGAGCGACGGTGTTGACCGGGGCAGAGGCGTCGGCCGCGGGGGCGGCCCCGAGGGGGAGCACAAATGCCATGCCGAGTATCGCCACGAGACGCGATCGACTTTCGAGCACGCCCGAGAAGATGGCCCCTCCTCCCAGCAACGGCTTTTTCGGTTGTTTCAAGCTCCCCTGACGATCGGCATTTCGGATGCGGTAACCGCTTTAAGGTAACAACTCGTTTCGTTCTGGGGAGCGGTTTTCCCAATGAAGCGGCGGTGAGGAGGAGTCGCCCTTAGCGCTCTGCCTGTGGACTTCGAGTCGAAGACGAGTCGGCACTTATGGGAACCGACTGGGGATGGAGCGGAGGGGGAGGGATTCGAACCCCCGAGGCGCCGAAAGACGCCTGCCGGTTTTCAAGACCGGTGCATTCAACCGCTCTGCCACCCCTCCGGGGAATGACCCTACGAATCTAGCGGCAGGAGGGTGCGCTGCTAGCGGGGCGGGGGTCGGATCCAAAATTCCGACCCTCGACCATGATCGGGAAACCCCTGAAGCCTTCACGAATCCTCCCCGCGATCGCGGCCGCGGCCGTCGCGGTCGCGGCATTGACTGCCTGTGGAGGCTCGGACGGCGGGAAGTCGGCCTGCGCAACCCTGCCGAGGGGCCTTGCGCCCTCGGGCAACGGCCCCGACGCCTACACCATGGTCTTGAGGGTCAATACGGCGGCCGACGTGAAGGCGCTCTCGTCGGAGCCCCTTCGCTCGAAGATCATCGACCGCGACATCCTGCTGATCAACACCGAGTACAGGACTATGACCCCGAAGAAGGCCGAGCCGATCCTCGACCGGCTGCGCGCGGCCTTCCCCTGCAACCGAATCTCTTCGCTCAACGGCCTGAGTCCCGAGAAGAACCGGCCCGGGTACATCTTCTCCCTGGCCGGAAACCCCGACCTCGACGGCGTGGTGGTCGACTGGGAGGAGTCGACCTGGGAGGAGACCGGCAAGGGGCCATGGAGCGAGTCGCTCGAGGACAACCTGGAGAGGTCGGAGAAGGAGCTGAGGCGGATCTCCCGGAAGATCGATTCGGCCCCGGGTGAGCCCAAGACGCGGGTCGGTCTGGCGACCGAGTACCGGGCCAACTGGAACTACGCAGTGCTCGGGCGAGAGCTGGTGCTGCTGAACCGGGAGTTGAGCCAAGGATTCCTCGGCTACCAGCTGGTCCAGAGCCAGAACCGATGCGGTGGAACCCAGACCACCGACTCGATCGCCGAGGTGGCCGAACAGATCCGCTCCGAGTATGGGGAGCTGGCCCGCGGAGGACCCGAGCCCGGGACCCCTTACGGGATCGGCCCGGAGGTGATCAACCATCTCGGCTTCGAGATCTCCTTCTCGACCAACCCGAAGGCCGGCTCCAACCTGGCCGTGGGAAGGGACTCCCCTCCCGAAGCGGCCCGGTGTTCGAAGGAGGTGCTGGGGACCGGCTCGGGCGCCTTGATCTACTGGGCTACCCCGCAGGCGATCGAGAAGATGCTCTCGACCCCGACCGGCAAGGAACTGAGGCCCGGTTAAGGGCTCGAAGCGCCCGGAGTGGCGGTTGCCTTCTCGGCGTCCAGCTTCTCGAGGAACTCGGTCCCTTCGATCCCGATCCGGGGGAGGATCCGGTCGAGCCAGCCAGGCAGCCACCAGTTGGCCTTGCCGAAGATCACCATCACCGCCGGGACGAGCACGCACCGGATCAGGGTTGCGTCGATCGCGATCGCAAAGGCGAGCCCCAGGCCGAACTGCTTGGTGGTCGGGTCGTCGGTCAGGATGAACGAGCCGAACACGGCAACCATGATCAGGGCGGCCGAGGTGATTACCTTGGCGCTTCGGGAGAGGCCGCGGACCACGGCGTCGGTGGTCGAGGCGCCGGCCTCCTTCTCCTCGCCGATGTGGCTTACCAGGAAGACCTCGTAGTCCATCGAGAGGCCGAAGAGGATCGCGAACATGAATAACGGAACCACCGAGACGATCGGTACCGCCCCGGAGAGTCCGATCAGCTCGGTTCCCCAGCCCCACTGGAAGACCGCGACCAGCAGGCCGTAGGAGGCGGCGACTCCGAGCAGGTTCATCACCGCCGCCTGGGCCGGGATCGCGATCGAGCGGAAGGCGATCAGGAGCAGCAGGAAGGAGAGGGCGATCACGGTGGCGATGACCAGCGGCAGCTTGTCGGCTATCTCGTCCCCCAGGTCGATGAAGCTGGCGGTCACCCCGCCGACGTAGGCCTTCAGGCCTGTGCCCTTGAGCGATTTGGGGATCGTCTCGGTCCGAAGTCGGTCGACCAGGTCCTGGGTCGCCTGGACCTGCGGAGCCGACTTCGGGGTAACCGTGATCGTCGCCGCCGTGTTGCCGCGGCTCAACTGCGGAGGGGAGACCGAGGCGACGTTCCCGTCCTCCTTGATCGCCTTGCCGAGTCGGGCGAGTGCAGGCCCGTCGTCCGGTTTTCCGTCGAGCCGGACAGCGACCAGGATCGGCCCGTTGGAGCCGGGCCCGAAGCCGGAGCTCAGGTAGTCGTAGGCGCGAGTCGCCTGGGCGTCCTTCGGCCCTTCAGAGGTGTCGGCCTGGCCGAACTCGAGCGAGAGGGTGGGGAAGGCGAGGACGAGCAGGATGCCGAGCGAGACGATCGCCGCCCCCCACTTGCGGTTGGCGACCCAGCGGGCCCACCTGGCCCAGCCGGTCTGGTCGTGGTCGGGGTCGGAGTCCGATGGCTTTCGCCTCAGGAACGGGATGCGCAGCGAGTCGTAGCGGTGGCCGAGCAGGCCGAGGAGTGCCGGCAAGAGGGTGGTTGCGGCGAGGATCGAGCAGACGACCGCGATCGCCGCGGTGTAGCCCATCGCGGTGATGATCGGGATCTGGGCGACCGCGAGGGAGAGGAGGGCGATGATCACGGTGCCCCCGGCGAAGGTGACGGCGGAACCCGAGGTGGCGACCGAGCGGGCGATCGATTCCTTCAGGTCCATCCCCTGGTCGGCCTGTTCTCGGTGGCGGGAGAGGATGAACAGGGAGTAGTCGATCCCGACCCCCAGGCCGATCATCACCCCAAGGGTCGGGCCGACGGTGGGGATCGAGATCACGTGGGACAAGAGCATGATCAAGTTTGTCGAGACGGCCAGCCCGAGGATCGCGGTGACGATCGGTAGCAGCATCGAGACGGCCGAGCCGAAGGCGATCAGCAGGATGACGATCGCGACCAGGACGCCGATCCCCTCGCTGGTGTCGGTCGCCGGGCGCTCGGCGACCGCGCCGATGTTGCCCCCGACCGCACTCTCGAGGCCGGCGTCGGTGAGTGGGCGGTTGATCCGCCCCGCCAGGTCGGCCATCTCCTGGTTGGTGTAGTTGGTGACCGGCTCCTTCAGGGTCACTGAGTAGAAGGCGACCTTCCGGTCGAGGCTGATCGCCCCGCCACCGCCCTTTGGTTGTTTGCCCTCCGTCTCGGCCGCGAGGGCCTCGAACGGGCTTTCGACCTGGAGCACGAAGGGGGACTTGCGGGCTGCCTCGACCGAGCGGTCGATAGCCCGGCGATTGGCCGGCGAGGTCAGGTCTCCCTGGTCGACCGAGCGGACCACGACCGGGCTCGAGCCCTGGGCTTCGCTCGGGAACCTCTTCTCCAGCAGGTCGGTCGCGTCCTGGCTGCCGGTGTCGGGAAGGGAGGGGGAGTTCGAGGTCTTGAGCCCGGCGCTGGTGCCGCCGATCCCGATCGCGACCACGGCGATGATCCAGAGGATCAGGACAGGAGCGGGGTGCCTCGCACTGAACCCCCCGAGCCGATACAGGAACGGCGTCATCTGGTGGGGGTTGTATCAGCCGCTCTCCGGGGCTTTTCGGACGGGGCTAGACTGCCGCCCACCTTGGCCAGCGAAGTCCTGACCTCCATCTACCACTCGGTCGTCCCCCGGTCGCCCGGTCCGGCGCTAACCCGGATGTCCCTGGCAAGCGGGTTTTCGAGCATCGGCGGGACGATGTGCTCGCTGACCTTCGCCTACCTGGCTTTCAGCGAGACGAAGTCGGCACTGGCAGCGGTCGCGGTCGGTGCTGCCTTTGCCCTCTTCTATTCGCTGTTCGCCCAGCCTGCCGGCAGTCTGCTCCGCCCGTTCGACAGGCGCTGGGTCTTCCTCGGGACCAACGCGGTCAAGTTGGTCAACTACTCGGCGGTGGTGGTGCTCCAGCTGATGGGGGCGCTGGACCTGGTCTGGATCCTCGTGGCCAGCGCGGTCGGCGGCCTTACCTCGGGCGCCTACTTCCCCGCCTGGCAGGAGATCCTCCAGAACCTCTCGCCCAAGGGCAAGCTGGATGAGACCGACGGCCTCTTCTCATCGGCCGCCTCGATCGGCTCGGCGGTCGGGGCGCTGACCGGCGGGATCGCGATCGACGCACTGGGCGCGGCGGTCCCGCTGGCGATCAACGTGCTGAGCTACATCCCCCTCATGTTGCTGGTCGCCCGGCTGCCGAAGGCGGTCGGCAAGCCCAAGGAAGCGGATCAGGAGAAGGCCACGGTCAAGATCCCGGTCCGCAAGCTGCTCAAGGAGATCCGGACCAATCGGGCCGTTCGCCTGGGGGTCACATTCATGGCGCTGCTCTCCTTCTTCGCCTGGCCCATCGTCTCGCTCCTGCCGAAGGTGGCCTCGGAGTACGGCAGCGGGGCACACGTCTACGGGGTGCTGCTCAGCGCCTTCTACTTCGGCGGGATCCTGGTTGCCGGCCTGGTGGCGGTAGCCAAGAGGAAGTTCGGCACCTACTACGCCCTGATGAGGTCCGCCCTGGTCGCGATCGGGACGGCCCTGCTGTTGATCGCACTCGTCGGCTTCCTGCCGTTGGCCGACCTGCCTTCGATCGGGCTCTCGATAGTGGTCCTGGTGTTGCTGGGGATCGTGCTGGGGATATCCGGGGCGGTCCTGACTGCGGTCACCCAGCAAAGTGCCGACCGGGAAATAGAGGGCCCCGTACTTGCCTTCTACGCGGCGATCTCGATGGCGGCCGGCGCGATCGGCGGGCTGATCGAGGGGACGGTCGCCGACCAGCTGGAGATCTGGTGGCTTCCGATGGCGAGCGGGCTGGTGATCCTGTTGCTCCTGCTCGCCCTATGGGTCAGGAACCGGTTCGTCGAGCCGGCGGGGAAAGACCCCGAGGGCAGGGAGCTCCAGCGGCTGAGCACCACCGGCACCCCGACCGAAGATGCGCCCTACGCCAACAAGGTCTCGGGTGGCGGCAGCCAGCCGCTCTCTGCCGGCACCTCGAGCGGCGGCAGCTGACCCGCCCCGAGCTGCCCTATCCCCGATTCAGCGCGAGTCGTTGCAGGTCATGTCCTGGCCGACCAGCGAGCACTTGGCGAAAGTCTTACCGGTGTAGTCGCGCTGGGTCGCGGTCCACTGCTTCGCCTTCTTGCCCGGGGTCATCACGGTGTAGCCGTACTTGACCTGGGTCCAGTTATAGGTGGCGTTCGGGTAGGGAGGGTAGGCTGGGTCGAGCGGCGCCCCGGTTGCGGTTGCCATCGGCCCGAAGGGCGGGCGGGTGTAGGAGGACACGGTCGAGATGTCGGGCTTAGAGCCGCCGTTTCCGACCACCAGCTGGACCGGATACCCCGGGATCTTCACCACTTGGGATATGTGGATGTGGGACCCGACGATCATCTGGAAGTTGGAGATCAGACCCTGGGAGGCCGCGGTCTGGTCGACCGAGGTCCACTGGAGCTTGCCGGGGTCGGCCTGCTCGACCGGCTCGATCCCGAATATCGGGCGGTGGGTAAGAAGCCATGATTCCCGCCCCTTCTTCGGCGTGCTGAGGTTTGCAGCGGCCTGGTACTGCGGCCGCTGGGTGTTGACCCAGCTGGTGATCTCGAAGTTCTCGCCTTCGTTGCTGTCGACCGAGACGATCCTGAGCTTGCGGTTCTTGGTGATCGGGGCGTCGAAGGCCCAGGAGGGCGTGATGTTCTTCGGCGGCTCGGCACCGACGGTCGGCGGAGCGCAGGCGCTCGGCGGGAGGGCGGTGGTCACCTCGAAGAAGAGGAACCAGCCGTTGCCGCCGCGGTCGCACTGCTCGTGGTTGCCGCGGACGGCCAGGATCGGGGCGGCCTGGAACACGGGTGCCATCGGAGCGAATACGTCGGCCATCCAGCCGTAATCGGTGTCGTTGAACTCGTAGCCGGCGATCGGCGGTGGGCTACCTCCGCAGATCGCCTGGTACTGGGCCGGTGAGGGGCAGGGATCCTCACGGTAGAAGAAGTCCCCGGTGAAGATGGTCAGGTCGGCCTTCTCCTTGGCTACCGAGGCCGCGTTCTTCGAGAGGGGCCAGTAGTCGGCCGGGTCTGTGCCCGAGGTCTTCGTGCAGTCCTGGATATCCACGTAGGTGAGAGTCGAGTTGGTGTTGATCCGGCAGCCCGTGTCGCCGAACATGACGAGCTTGTCGAAGGTCGCGGGCAGCGAGAAGGGGATGGAAATCGCCCCGACCCGGGCAGAGCTGATGCCCGAATTGAGCTGGGGGATGTTGGCCTTGCAGGCCTTGAGCGAGTCGAACGCCGGGGCAGTCGTCGCCCCGGGTGCCCGTTCCTTCATCCCGATCGTCATGGTCGAGCCGTTGCTCTTCTTGACCACCAGGTTTGGGCAGGCGAGGCCCCGGGCGAGGACCGCCCTTGCCTGAAGCTTGGACTTCGAAACCGAGGTGGGGGTGACCAGGGTGTAGGCCGAGAGCACCCCGCTGGTTGCAGCCGATGCGGCCGGCGCCGCCGTAAGGGTGACCCCGCCGATCAGTGCTGCGGCGACGACGAGGCTGGAAATGGTCCTGCGCTTCATCTGGCGATTCCTCCGTTGCTCGTAGTTTCGGGCGCTCGGTCCCCGATTCCGGTTTGTTCCCGACCCTGCTCGACGTCCCTTCATCGGGGGACGCACTCCGCTCCGAGGCAGGTTATCCGACCATCCAGAGGGGCGACCGGAGTCGTGATCCCGGCCGCGAGGTCCGACTTGAGCGCATCGGTCAATGCCTCGTCGTAGGGCTCACGGACCTGGGCCTGGCTCGGGTTGAAGAAGGTGCCGTAGCCGTCCCCTCCGAAGGCCATGAAGCTGAGGGTGGTCACGGTGTAGGAGGTGCCGTCCCTAGGGATCGGCGTCCCGTCAGGCCTGGTCACTTCGGTGACCCGGGAGCCGGCCGGTCGGTCGAGGTCGAAAGTGAACTTGAAGCCAGAGATCTGGGGGAAGGCTCCGCTCGGGTAGGAGGAGACGCCGACCTCGAGTGCACCCCAGAGCTGCTCGCCAGTCATGGTCGAGGTTGCGGCCTCGGTCCCGAAGGGATAGACCGTCTTCACGTCACCGAGGACGACGTCGTAGGGCCCGGTGGTGCCGGGGCCGGGACGGCGGAGGGCCGGGTCGGAGGGCGCGTAGCCGTTGGCCGGCAGGGTGTCGCGGATCCCGCCACCATTGGTGAATACGAAGTCGGTCCCGTACTTGAGCCTCAGGCGGTCGGCGGTCAGGTTCCCGAGCTGAGTCTCCCCGGTTCGCTCGACCGGCTTCGGGTGCCCGGCCGAGGTGCCGCGGGGGAAGATCCCGGCGACGACGCCGACCTTCTGGTCGAAGATCGGGCCGATCTTCTTCTGGTACTCGGAGACGACCGCGGCGACCTTGGGGTCGGCCGCGACCTTTGCGATCTCGTCCTTCAGCACGTACTCGACGCTCGAGCCGACCACCCGGTCGGTCCGCGTGTTCAGGCAGAGCTGGAGCCGGCTGTACTCCTGGCCGGAGTTCCTCACCTCGACCGTCGGGTTGCCGGCGATGATCGAGGCGAAGCTCTGGTGGGTGTGGCCGCCGTAGACTGCGGCGGCGCCCTTGATCTGGCTGGCGACTTCGATCAGGCGGCCGGTGGGTACGCCGCCCTGGTTCAGGTTCCAGCCCTGATGGGTCAGGGCCACGACTACCTCGGCCCCGGCCTTCTTCGCCGCCCGGATCTGGCCGTTTACCCCGTTCACCTTGGCCGAGATCACGATCTCTTTCCCTGCCGTTCCGTAGTCGAGGTTGCCCGGCTTTACGAGCTCCTTGGTGTCCTCGGTGTTCATCCCGACGAAGCCGACCTTGACCCCGCCCCGCTCGATGATCACGTAGGGCTTGACCTTCCGTTTCGGGGTCTGGAGCGGCTGGAGGGCGCTGTAGTTGGCGACGGTCCAGGCGAAGTTGGAGCGACCGATCATGTCCTTCAGGTGGGTCAGCGGTCGGTCGTGCTCGTGGTTTCCGAAGGTCGAGACGTCGAGGCCCATCTTGTTCTGGACCCTGACGGTCGGGATCTCCTCGAAGTAGCTGGCGATGATCGGTGCCCCGCCGAGCGAGTCGCCCGAGGCGGCGGTGAAGGTGGCCGGGGAGTGGGTCCGGTCCCGGGCAAAGGCGGTTGCGAGCTTGGCCGCTCCGGCGTTGTTGTCGGACTCTTCGATCGCCCCGTGGAAGTCGCTGAACTGGAGGACCTGGACGTTCCTGAGGTCGGACCTAATCGGGGCCTTCACCTTGATGGGCCTGGTGGTGATCGCCTCGGTCGAATAGCCGTAGGCGTTTACCGCCCGGACGGCCGGCCAGACTCGGGTCCGCCCGGGGAGGATCGGCATCCGGGCCTTCCTCCTGGTCCCCGCGACGGTGACCGGGCAGGTCCCCTTCCTGCTCGATTTCAGGTGGTCGCTGACCACGTAATGGGTGATCGCCGGGTTTGCCGTCGCCGGCGCCTTCCAGGAGACTTCGACCCTGCCCCGGACCAGCTTCGCGGTAACCGAGGCTGGGGCGGCGGGTTTCGCAAAGGTTTCCTGGGAGTCGGCCCTCTCAGCGGCTCCACCGGCCACCGCCGCGGCCGTGATCGCCAGTCCGGCGGCCATCGCCACGGCCGCTGGGGTTCCCCCGAATTTCCTCAAAGCGTGCACGTTCGAATATCTAAACAGGTCCCGTCCCCCCGAGTTGCCCTCCAGTCCCGATTC
>JBMSXD010000043.1:0-11568 GCA_049425265.1 Solirubrobacterales bacterium | reverse complement strand
GGCACGGTAAGATCACGTACGTAAGCCTCTACGGACTCGAACGGGCCCGGGAGCTCGCCTCGCGGGCCCACCGGGGTGCGGTCGACTCCCTCGACGGGATAGGCACCGAGACCGGGTCCCTCGAAGCCGTAGCCGACTACATCCACGACCGAGACAGATGAGCGATCCGAAACCCCACCGCATCGGCCCCCTGCTTGCCCAGGTCGAGGGACCTTCCGACCTGAGCGACCTCGACGATGCCGAGCTCCAGCAGCTGGCCGAAGAGCTCCGGACCTACATCATCGACGTGATCGGTGAGATCGGCGGACACTTCGGGGCGAACCTGGGTACCTGCGAGATAGCGGTTGCCCTCCACAGCCTGCTCGACTCACCCCGTGACAAGATCCTCTGGGACGTCGGCCACCAGGCTTACCCTCACAAGGTCCTCACGGGTCGAATGGCCGAGCTGCCGACCATTCGCCAGTACGGGGGGCTTGCTCCCTTCTGTTCGATACCGGAGTCCGAGCACGACATCATGGGGGCGGGACATGCTTCGACTTCGATCTCCTACGGCCTCGGCCTGAAGGAGGCGATGAGGCGGGGAATCGGTGAGGACGGCAGGGTCGTCGCGGTGATCGGAGACGGAGCTCTCACCGGGGGGGTCGCCTACGAGGCGATGCACGCCGCGGGAGGTCTGGAGACGCCCATGGTCATCCTCCTGAACGACAACGGGATGTCGATCTCTCCGAACGTCGGTGCCCTCGCCTCCTACTTCCAGAGGGCCCGACTGAAGCCAGGGCTGTTCCACGCCAGGGAAGGCTTCGAGGACAGGCTGACCCGGTTGCCGCTAGGGCTAGGCGGGAAGATCGAGAAGCTCGGACCGGAGATCAAGTCGGCATTGAAGGCCTACTGGGCGCCGGGCCTCCTCTTCGAGGAGCTCGACCTGGCCTACGTCGGCCCGATCGACGGTCATGACGTCGCTGCCCTGAGGAAGGCCCTCGCCGAAGCGATCGAGGCAGACCGACCGGTTGTGGTCCATGCCCAGACCGTCAAGGGCCGAGGGTTCGCCCCGGCCGAGGAAGGTGGCCTCGCCGGAATGGAGAAGTGGCACGCTGCCAAGCCCGGCTCGATCGTCGCCGGGGAGGATGCGCAGTCCGGGCTCGTCCCGATCAAGGAATCCGACTCCCCCGAGGCGATCGCTCCGGAGATGCTCGAGAAGCCGGCCCCGGCCAGTGACCCGCCCCAGTACACGGCGGTCTTTGCCGATGCGATGGTCCGGGAAGCCGAGGCCGACCCGAGGGTCGTCGGGATAACTGCCGCTATGGCCGGGGGCGCCGGGCTCCAGAAGCTCGCAGACGAGCTGCCGGGCCAGTACTTCGACGTCGGAATCGCCGAGCAGAACGCCGTACTGATGGCAGCCGGGATCGCACTCCAGGGGGGAAAGCCGGTCTGTGCGATCTATTCGACCTTCCTCCAGAGGGCCTTCGATCAGCTGGTCCACGACGTCTGCCTCCAGAACCTCGATGTCACCTTTGCGATGGATCGATCCGGGCTGGTCGGTGACGACGGACCTACGCACCATGGAGCATTCGACATCGCTTACCTCAGGCCCCTGCCGAACATCGTCCTGATGGCACCGAGGGACGAGGCGATGCTGGTCCGGATGTTGAGGACCGCCCTCGTCCACGAGGGCCCGGCAGCCCTCAGGTACCCGCGCGGTTCGGCCGTCGGAGTCGAGCTTCCGGAATCCGGTGCGGTCGAGCAGATACCCATCGGGACTGGCGAGACCCTCGAGAACGGCGAGCGTGTCGCCCTGGTCGGCTACGGGACGGGGGTCGGGCTGGGGCTCGAGGCAGCCCGAATCCTCGGCGAGTCGGGAGTCCGCCCGACCGTGGTCGACGCCCGGTTTGCCAAGCCGCTCGACGTCGAACTGCTGGAGCGGCTGGCGCTATCGCACGACCTGCTGGTGACGATCGAGGAGGGTGTCCTTCCGGGTGGCTTCGGTTCCGGGGTGCTCGAACACCTCGAGGACAGCTTCCCCGAGCCCGGTGATCGGGCCCGGGTACTCCGGATCGGTTTGCCCGACCGTTACGTGACCCACGGAAAGCCAGACCTTCTCCACGAGGAGGTCGGCTTCACTGGCGAAAATGTTGCCGAGCGAGTCCTGGCCGCTCTCGGAGAAGAGGCCGTAACCACTCCCTGAGGATCTGTCTGGGAGGTCGGCCTCAGCCGATCCGGGCGGTGTAGCGCGTCGCAGCCGAGAGGGCCAGGAGCGCCGAGCCGAAACCGAGAAGGAGCAGGCTGACGCCGGTACCGCCGTCGAGGACCGCGGCCGCAACTCCCATTCCGAGTAGAGAGACACCGATCGCGACGTCGAGGCTCTTCTGGGTGGTCAAGGCGATCGTCCGAGCGCTACCGGCACCGGCCAGGCCGGTCCCCAGGAGGATCGCCCCGAGGAAGAAGGCGAGGGTCCCGATCCCGGGTCCTGCCGCCAGCAGGAACGGGCCGAGCATCAGGAGCGGGGAGGCAGCGAGGATGATCGCGTTGTGCGCATCTATGTTGAGGGGTCTGCTTCTCATGAAAAAAAACCTACGACTTGCAGGGATTTTTGTGTGTGAATCGAGTCACACACGCAAGCGATGTGGAACCACGGGACCGTGTCGGGTGACCCGGGGGGCATCCGACCACGGCGGTGTACCGTTTCCGTAATGGATGGTGCCCCTGCCGAAAGGCTCGACAGGCTGCTCGCCCGGCGGGGGCTCTTCCCCTCGCGGACGGCCGCTGCCCGGGCCATTCGTGCCGGCCAGGTGAGGCTGGGTCGCGACGGGCCGGCGGCCCTCAGGCCGAGTCAGGAGGTTCCGGGAGATCTCGACCTGCTGGTCGAGGGACCTCCTCCCTTCGTTTCGCGTGGCGGTGTCAAGCTGGAGAACGCCCTCGAGGGGCTGGGACTCGAGGTCCGGGGCATGAGGTGCCTGGACGTCGGGGCATCCACCGGTGGCTTCACCGACTGCCTCCTGAAGCGGGGAGCTTCCGAAGTGATAGCGCTCGACGTCGCCTACGGCCAGCTCCACCAGGCGCTGAGGAACGACCCCCGGGTTACCGTCATCGAGCGGACCAACGCCCGGGCGATCCAGCCTTCCGACCTTCCTTTCCGACCGGGCATCGTCACGATCGACGTCTCCTTCATCTCCCTCCGCAAGGTCCTGCCCGCGGTCATCGCCTGCGCTACCCCTGACGGCGAGATCCTGGCCATGGTCAAGCCCCAGTTCGAGCTCGGCCCCGGTCGGGTCGGGAAGGGTGGGGTCGTCCGGGAGGGCGCCGATCGGAAGGAGGCGGTGGTCGCCGTGGCCGACTTTGCGGCCGGGATGGGCCTGGCACTGCTCGGTGTAGTTCCATCGGGCCTTCCGGGCCCCAAGGGGAACCGCGAGACCTTCCTCCGCCTCGGCCTTTCGGGGCAGGGCTTTCGGAGCGGGGCGGACCTCTGCGAGGGGATCGAACTTTGACCCCCGATCCCCGCAGGGCACTGCTCGTAACCCATGGCCAGGGGGACGAGGTCGGGCTGGCCATAGAGACGGCAAAGGCCGTTGCCTCCTCAGCCGGCTGGGAGCTGGTCGGGGAACCGGGAGCCGGGGATGATGGAGCCGAGCTCTGCATCGCCCTCGGGGGCGACGGGACGATCCTCCGGGCGATGCGCGGGGCGATCGGGCGGGGCTACCCGGTCTTCGGTGTCAACTACGGCAGGGTGGGCTTTCTCGCCGCCGTGGAGGCGGGCGAGGTTGAGGAAGGGCTCCGGAAGGCATTTGCGGGTGAGGTCGAGGTGCTCGACCTGCCGGCCCTCGAAGTCAGCTGGGATGGCGGTTCATCGGTCGGCCTCAATGACGTCGGCTTCCTCAGGAAGCCTCGTTCCGGAGTCGCCGAGCTCGGCTACCGGATTTCCGGCCAGGAGGTAGGACGGGTTCGGTGCGATGGGCTGGTAGCCGCGACGCCCACCGGATCGACCGGTTACAACCTCGCCAACAGCGGACCCATCCTTGCCTGGGGAGTGGAGGGTTTCGCCGTCACCTACATCGCTCCGCATACCTTGACCGCACGGGCCCTAGTCGTCGCCCCCGGCGATGTCCTCAACGTCGTCAATCACCGGAGTCGCGCCTCGGTCGAGCTCGTGGGCGACGGAGTCGAGGTGGGCGAACTCGCCCCGGGATCCGGTGCCGACGTCTCTTTCCGGGAGGGGGTCGGGCGCCTGGCCCAGCTGCCGGGGGCGAACTTCTACCACCGGATCGCCGAGAAGTTCGGGCACCTCGCCAGCTGACGGCAGTCCCGGTTGCCCATTCAGGTTCCGGGGGTGAGTCGTCCGGTTCCGTTGCTAAACCGGACCGGTGCGCCGTGAACTGAGGATCGAGAACCTGCTCCTGATCGAAAGGGTCGAGATGGAATTCGACCGGGGCCTGACCGTACTCACCGGGGAGACCGGCGCCGGCAAGACGGTCCTTGCCCACTCCCTCGACCTGCTCACGGGAGGCAAGGCGAAGAAGGGAATCGTCCGACCCGGGGCCGAGGAGGCCTGGGTCGAGGGCGTGTTCGACCTCCCGGCGGGATGGGGGGACGTACCGGAGCTGGCCGAGGTTCTCGAACGTCTGCCCGCAGGCGTCGAGGACCTCGTCCTCGGCAGGAGGGTCTCTGCCGGTGGCCGTACGTCTGCCTTCATCGGTGGCCGAGCCGCCAGTGCACCTGATCTCGCGCTGGTAACCGAACGCCTGCTCTCATTCTTCGGACAGCACGAACATCGCAAATTGACGATCGCCTCTGCCCAGCTTGAGATCCTCGATGCGGCGGGTGGATCGAAACTTCAGGGGATTCGAAGCTCCTATGGAGATGCCTGGGCCAGGTACCGGGCCGCAGTCCTCGAGCTCGAGCGGTTCGAGGCCTCCGGTGGGAGCAGGGATCCAGAGCTCCTCAGGCACGAACTCGACGAAATAGAGGCCGCGGCGCTCCAGCAGGGAGAGGAGGAATCGCTCAGGGAGGAACTCGACCGCCTGAAGAACGTGGATGCGCTTCGGCAGGCAGCCGGGGCAGCGCTCGAGGCCCTCCGTGGGGACGGCGTCTCCGACGGATCATCCGGTTCGGTGGCGTCCGCGGCCCGCGAGGTAGCCGACCGGCGTGGGGTGGACCCGGAACTCGACCGACTCGGAGCGCGACTCGACTCGCTGTCCGTGGAGATGGATGACCTGGGCGGCGAATTCGGTCGCTATCTGGAGTCGCTCCAGCTCGACCCCGACCGGCTGGCCGAGCTCGAGGCGAGGCTGGACCTGATTTCCGTGCTCGAGCTCAAGTTCGGTGGCTCGGTCGAATCCGTGCTTCGTCACGCCGAGAATTGCCGCACGGAGCTCGACTCGCTGGAAGGGGGTGCCGAAAGGAGCGAGGCACTTCGCAGGGAGCGCGATGAGGCCCAGATGGCAGTTGAGGAACTGGGGGTGGAGCTCCGCAAAGCGCGCAAGAAGGCTGCGGTCTCCCTCTCGGAACGGGTCAGCTCCGAGCTCGCCGAGCTGGCGATGGAGGGCGCCAGCCTGGAGGTACGGCTGATCGACGAATCGCAGCCCGGCCCCACCGGCACCGAGAGAGCCGAGTTCATCCTCGCCCCGAACCGGGGGATCGAGGCCCGCCCCCTGCGGGAGGCGGCCTCGGGAGGTGAGCTTTCGAGGGTGATGCTGGCCCTGGTCGGCCCGGGATCCGCCGAGGCCCTCCCGACCCTGGTCTTCGACGAGATCGACGCCGGAATCGGCGGGACTACCGCCGCGGTGGTGGGGGAGCGGCTCCGTGCTGCCGCCGAGGGAAGGCAGGTAATCGCGATTACCCACCTTCCCCAGGTCGCCTCGAAGGCCGCTGCCCACTTCACGGTCTCACGGGTACCTGGCTCGGATCCAGCGACGGCAGACGTGGCCCGACTGTCGGGCGACGCCCTGGTCGATGAGATCGCCCGGATGATGGGGGCCGAGGCCGGGGACGAGGCCGCGACCCGTCACGCCCGGGAATTGGTCGCCTCTGGTCGTTCCGACTAGGCTTCCACCATGGGACCGCTGGCCAGACTTTCCGGCTCCGGCCGGGCAAAGGAGCGTGGGCCCGATCGCGTAACCGGCTTCGCCGGGTTCGCCAACGGAAATGCCGCGGCGCTTTCGGGGCCGGCGCGCTTCGGAAGGCGGACCAAGGACCTCGTCAAGTCGCTTCGCCCCGGCGACATTGCGGTGATCACCCACCGGAACCTCGACCGGGTCTCGGCCGAGGAGCTGGCCCGGGCCGGAGTCGTCGCAGTGATCAACTGCGAGCCATCGACGGATGGCCGCTACCCGAACCGCGGCCCCCTCGACCTCGCCGAATCGGGAGTGGCACTGCTCGATCTGCCCGACGATTCGCTGTTCTCCGAGGTCGACCCCGGGACGACGGTGACCGTTCGGGGCGACGTGGTCGAGGTGGCGGGAAGGGTGGTCGCAAGGGGGGTCCGGTTGACGCCTCCCGACCTCGCGACCCTCCTCGAGACGAGGCGAGTCGAGATCGACCGGGCCCTTGGCGAGTTCGCCGAGAACACGGTCACCCACGTCCGGGAGGAGAGCGAGATCCTGACCGGCGACATCCCGTTGCCGCAGACGAGGACGGTCTTCAGGGACCGCCACGTCCTGATCGTCGTTCGGGGCCCCGGCTACCGGAAGGACCTCCAGGCACTCGACGGCTACATCCGTGAGGTTCGCCCCGTCCTGGTCGGCGTCGATGGGGGTGCCGACGCGATCATCGAAGCCGGATTCCGCCCCGACATGGTCCTCGGGGACATGGACTCGGCCTCGGATCGGGCCCTGCGAAGCGGAGCCTAGCTGGTGGTCCACGCCTACCTCGACGGGACCGCCCCGGGTTACGAAAGGGTCGAACGGGCCGGCCTGGAGGCTGAGCTCTTCCCGATCGCCGGGACCAGTGAGGACGCGGCGATGCTGCTGGCCAACGAGAAGGGGGCCTCCCTGATCGTCTCGGTCGGCGCCCACTTCGACCTGGTCGAATTCCTCGAGAAGGACCGGGACGGAATGTCCTCAACCTTCCTCACCCGGCTCAGGATCGGCAGCTCGCTGGTCGACGCCAAGGGCGTGAGCCGGCTCTACTCGCCCGGGGTCGGACCGGGCGTGCTGGCCGGGTTCCTCGGGGCCTTTCTCTTCCTCGCGGTCGTGGTCGTACTCGCATCCCCGGCCCTGGCCGACCTGTTCGACCTGATCTGGCTGAAGGTGAGGATCGCGCTCGGTCTCTGACCCAGACCGCACGACTAACCGATGGGTTACAGCTCCCGCTACCACATCGCCTCGCTGACGGCGGTATTCATCGCGCTGGCCATCGGGATCCTTATCGGCTCGGAGGTCGGTGGCGACGTGCTCAACTCGACCCGCGAAAACCTCGAGCAGAGCCTGACCGAGGACCTGGATCGCACCCGGATCCAGAACGAGGAGCTGCGGCAGGAACTCGGGTGGGCCCGGGAGCTCGGCGGCGTCACGATCGCCCCCCTCGTAGCCGACCGCCTGGCGGGCCGCAGGTATGCCTTGATCGGGTTCGGCACGCTCCCTGACCGTGTCTCGGATCCGGTCGAAGAGATCCTCGAGGACGCAGGGGCAGAGCTGACCGGAGTCGGTGTGGTCAGGGAGCCACCCTCGGTCGAGTCGCTTGCCGGTGAACTCGGGGGTACGGTCTTCTCCGACCTCGGTGCCACCAGGGGACGACTACCGGAGTACGGCCTGACCGTCGGGCGGCAGATCGTCCTCGGAGGGACCGTGTTCGACCGAACCCGACCTGAGTTGATGTCGTCCTCGTCCGGCGATTTCGGATCGCTGAGTGGGGTGATCCTCTATCGCGGACCCTTGCCGGAGGGAAAGCCCGACGGCCCGGCCCGGCGGGGCTCCCGTGTGCTCTCCTCCTCGATGACCGCCGGAATGGCCTCCACCGGGGCCGCCCTGGTCGGTGTCGAGGCCCTGGACGACCGGCCCTCCTTCGTTTCGTTCTTCGAGTCGAGGAGGACGACCTCGGTCGATTCGATCGACCTCGAGTCGGGCCAGCTCGCGCTCGTCTACGCGCTGCTCGGGGCCCAGGGCAAGTTCGGTGTAAAGGAGGGGGCCGACTCCTTCCTGCCCAGGCCGGTCGGGTCCCCTTCCTCGGGATCGGGGTAAGGCGGTGTACTGGGTCGGTCTTCCGGTGGCATTCGCAGTTGCGCTCGCCGTCGTTCCGGCCGGTATCCGGGGGCTGGTCGACGCGGGCTTCACCAGGGTGAACTACCGGGGCGAGGCGCTCGCCTTCCCGCTCGGTGTCCTGTTGGTCACCAGCTCGGTAATCGCCCTGGCGCCACTCGCGGTGCTCGACGACAGGGCCGGCCTCGACCTCCTCGATCCCGAACTCAGGCGGTGGATCGTCTACCTGCTGGGGATCTCGCTCCTCGGCATCCTCGATGACGCCCTTGGCCTGGGTTCCGAGGCGGACAGCCCACGCGGCTGGCGAGGACATTTCCGCGCGCTAGCGGCGGGTGAGCTCTCCACCGGAGCGATCAAGGCGCTCGGTGCGGTCGCGCTCGCGGCCTACACGGTGACCGGGACCGGCAACGAGTGGCCGATGTATCTGGTGGACGTTGCCCTGCTCGTCTTGACGACCAATCTGTTCAACCTGCTCGACCTGCGCGGTGGCAGGGTGGAGAAGGTCCTCTTCCTGCTCTTTGCCGGGCTCTGCCTCGGGGCCTGGACCTTCCAGCCGGTCGAGGTCCTCGGACTCTTCCTCGCACCCTTCCTGGTCGGCGCCTGGTTCACCCTTCGCGAGCGGGCGATGCTCGGCGACACCGGCTCAAACCTGGCCGGAGCGATCGCCGGGGTGGGCCTCCTGATCACCCTCGATGACACCGCCCGGATCATCGCCCTTGCGGTGGTCCTTGCCCTGACCGTGTTCGGGGAATTCCGCTCCATATCCGGGACGATCGGGCGGGTTCCGCCACTCAGGTTTATAGACTCGCTCGGGCGGTCGGGTCCGCGGGACGGTTCCGGCTGAACCTTCACACGTGAGCGACCGACAGACAGGAGACACCCGGTTCATCTTCGTCACCGGCGGCGTCCTCTCGGCTCTCGGAAAAGGCATCGCCTCGGCATCGATCGGCCGGTTGCTGGTCGCCCGGGGCTTCAGGGTCCAGATCCAGAAATTCGACCCGTACCTGAACGTCGACCCGGGGACGATGAGCCCCTTCCAGCACGGCGAGGTCTTCGTCACCGAGGACGGGGCCGAGACCGACCTCGACCTCGGTCACTACGAGAGGTTCACCGACGAGAACACCTCCCGCGCTTCGAACGTAACCGCGGGTTCCGTCTACAACTCGGTGATAAGCAGGGAAAGGCGGGGCGACTACCTCGGGGCGACCGTCCAGGTCATCCCCCACATCACCGACGAGATCAAGAGTCGAATCCTGATCGTCGCCGAAACCAAGGCGGTCGACTTCGTGATCACCGAGATCGGCGGTACGGTCGGCGACATCGAGTCGCTCCCGTTCCTCGAGGCGATCCGCCAGCTCCAGACAGACCTCGGCATGCGGCGAACGATGTTCGTCCACCTGACCCTGGTCCCGTACATAACCCATGCCGGGGAACTGAAGACCAAGCCGACCCAGCACTCGGTCAACGAGCTCCGGCGGATCGGCATCCAGCCCCAGGCACTGATCTGCCGCTCCGAAGCCGGGCTCGATCGCGACATCCGCAAGAAGATCGCCCATTTCGCGAGCCTTCCGGTCGAGGCCGTCATCTCGGGCCAGGACGTCGGCAACGTCTACCGAATCCCGTTGATGTACCGGGCCGAGGGCGCCGACGACTTCATCCTCGACCACTTCGGGATCGAGGCCGAACCCCCCGACCTATCCGACTGGGAGGAGATGCTCCGCATGGCCGACGGAGTCGAGGGGGTCGTCAAGATCGGCCTGGTGGGGAAGTACGTCCAGCTGGCCGACTCGTACAAGTCGGTGATCGAGGCGCTCGAACATGGTGGGATCCACAACGGGGTCGGGGTCGAGGTCAAGCTGATCGACTCCGAGAACTTCGACCCGACCGAGCTCGACGACGTTGACGGGGTGCTGATACCCGGGGGCTTCGGGGAGAGGGGGGTGGAGGGCAAGGTCGAGGCAGCCCGGATCGCCAGGACGTCCGGAATTCCCTTCCTGGGCATCTGTCTCGGGATGCAGATCGCCGTGATCGAGTACGCCCGGAACGAGTGCGGCATGGAGGGGGCTAACTCCTCCGAGTTCGACCACGAGACGCCGTACCCGGTGATCGACCTGCTCCCGGAGCAGAAGGAGGTCTCCGACATGGGCGGCACGATGAGGCTCGGTGCGGACCCGGTCAAGGTCCACGAGGGGACCCGCGCCTTCGAGGCCTATGGCGAGGCCGTCATCTACAAGCGCCACCGCCACCGCTACGAGGTCAACAACCTGCTGAGGGCCCGCCTGGAGGAGGCCGGGCTGGTGATGTCGGGAACTTCACCGGATGAGCGCCTGGTCGAGGCGGTCGAGGTACCGGACCACCCCTTCTACGTGGCCTCCCAGTACCACCCCGAGTTCAACTCCCGACCGAACCGCCCCGAGCCGCTTTTCAGGGGACTGATCGCCGCTGCCAGGGAGCATGCGGCCCGCGCTGGACAGGGGGAGCCCTCCGGGGATAGGGTCGAGTCGTGATCTTCGTCTTCTGGGTCGTCCTCGCGGTCCTCGTCGCCCTTATCCATCTCTGGCGCACGCGGGGAGAAGAGCGGGCTCCGGGCGAAGTCGCCGGGATCTTCCTCCGGTACTGGCTCGGGATCGCGGTCGGCATCGCCGGGCTGGTAGGGGCCGGGTTCCACATCTTCGACGGCGAGCAGATCGCAAAGGAGATCTGTTTCACCCGTGGGGACGGCGGCTTCCAGTTCGAGAACGCGATGGGCGACGTCGCGATCGGTGTGGTCGGCGTGCTCTCGATGTTCATCAGGAACCCGAAGTTCTGGCTTGCGGTCGTGATCGTGACCACGATCCAGTACTGGGGTGATGCCTATGGCCACGTCTACCAGATGATCGTCAATGACAACCATTGCGAGGACAACACCGGCCTCGTCCTCTGGGCAGACATCTGGACTCCGCTGGTGGCGATCGTCCTATACGTCCTGATGTGGCGCGGCCAGCGTTCGACCGCGACCTGACGGACTGACCTTGAGCCGGTTCGTCCGCCTCTGCGAGACCGCCAGTCCGACCGGGAGCGAGGAAGAGGTCGGGAAGCTCGTCCGTTCCGAGCTGGAAGCCCTCGGCCTGACGGTCACCGAGGACGATGCAGCCGAAGCTGCCGGAGCGGGCTGCGGCAACCTTCACTGCCTCGTCGAGGGGCAGGCCGAGAGCTGGATCGCCTTCTGCGCCCACCTGGACACCGTGCCCCACGAGGGACCGATCGAGGTCGTTCTGGACGGGGACGACGTCTACCGGAGCGCCGGGGAGACGATCCTCGGCGCCGACAACAAGGCGGCGATCGCCGTGATGATCGAGCTGGCCGCCGGTCTGGTCGAGGAACCGGCACCGACCGGAGTCGA
>JBMSXD010000042.1:0-12212 GCA_049425265.1 Solirubrobacterales bacterium | reverse complement strand
AGTCAATCGGCGCTCTAGCTGCGCAGGGTCAGCCCTGTGATGCCGTGACGGTGAAGATCTCCAAGGTCGGTGGACTCGACGGCCGGCTAGGGGGCTGCCTGCCTACCTACATGTCCAGCGCCCTCGATGGACCGGTAGGAATTGCTGCGGCAGGGCACGTCGCGATGACCCTTCCCGAGATCGGTCCGACCGGGCCGACCTACCACGGGCTGGCCACCCTGGGGCTGTTCGAGGGCACGATTGCGGCCGTCGGCCCCGAGATGGTGGGTGAGACTCTCGCTCTTCCGTCGGGACCGGGAATTGGCGTGGAGCTCGATGAATCGGCCCTTACGGCCTTCCGGCTCTAGGCTCATCGGGGATGGACGATACGAACCTGAATACCGCTGTAGGAACTGCCTTCTGCGAGGAGTTGGCCCGGCTCGGGGTTCAACTTGCGGTGGTCTCCCCCGGTTCACGCTCGATCCCGCTAGCCCTCGCGTTGGAAAGGGAACCCGGCATCCGGGTCGAGGTAATCCTCGATGAGAGGTCTGCGGCCTTCTTTGCACTGGGTGCCGCAAACGCGACGGGAAGGCCCGTTGCCCTGGTGTGCACTTCCGGAAGCGCTGCAGCGAACTACCTCCCGGCAGTGACCGAAGCCGACCTCTCGGCGGTACCCCTGCTCCTCCTCACCGCAGATCGACCACCCGAGCTTCGGGGAATCGGCGCGGGCCAGGCGATCGACCAGCTCAAGCTCTACGGAGATGCCGTCCGGTGGTTCGTCGAGGTCGGCAATCCCAGGGGCGACGATGACGGACTGCTCTTCGTTCGCCAGCTTGCCTGCCGCGCGGTTGCCACGGCGGCCGGAGACCCCCGCCCGGGTCCGGTCCACCTCAACTTTCCATTTCGCGAACCGCTGGCACCCCGGTCGGGCGGTGAACCGGTAAGCGCCGATGGAGACCTGGCCCTCGAGGGCAGGGGGAACGCGCCCCTGACCACCGTTTCGGAGCCGGTCCGCCTCCCAACATCGGAGGGGCTCGGAGATGCACTCGCGCTTCTCGACGGACGAAGTCGCATCGCGATAGTTGCCGGGAGGCTCTCGGACCGCTCCGCGATCGACGCAGCTGTCGCCTTCTCGGAAGCCGTCTCGGCCCCGATCCTCGCAGAGCCCACATCACAACTCAGATGGGGACCCCACCCGCGCAACACGGTGATCTGGGCGTACGACCTGATCCTCCGCGGGGTGATCGGCGAGGCACCGCCACCACCCGAGACGGTGATCAGGATCGGAGAGACTCCCACCTCGGCGGTGCTCCGAAGGTGGATTGCGAGCCTGGAAGAGACCGACCAGATCATGATTCGGCCGGAAGGTGACTGGTACGACCCCTCGAGGCTCGCTCGGCTGATCCTTCGCTCCGAGATCGGGCCGACACTCGACCGGATTCGTGAGGAGATCGAGTCTTCTGGCTCAGGGAAATACCTCGACCAGTGGCTCTCGGCCCAGGAGGGACTCGAGCACGACTCCGAGGTGGCCGAGATACATCGGGCAGTTGCCGAGTCGGCTCCCGAAGGTTCGATCATCTACACCGCTTCCAGTCTTGCGGTGAGGGACCAGGAAACCTTTCTGCCCACCGGCCCTACCGAGATAGATTTCCTCGCCAATCGCGGCACGAACGGAATCGACGGATTGGTCGCCTCGGCTGCAGGTGCCGGGCTGGGCTCGAATCGTCCAGTTTTCGCGGTTACCGGCGATCTGGGGATGATCCACGACATGGCAAGCCTGCCCCTGATCTCCCGATCCGAGGCGGGCGTCAAGGTGATCGTCGTCAACGACGGCGGGGGACGAATCTTCGAGACGCTCCCGGCTGCCGACGTATTGACTCCGGCGGAGTTCGAGAGGCTGATGCTCACCCCCCCGCAGATCTCCTTCGCCGACCTGGCCCGAACTGCCGGCTTGGAACACCTACGGGTAGACAGCCCGGAGGAGCTCCGCAAGGCCCTCCAGCGGCAGGGCCCAATCCTGGTCGAGTACGTCCTCGACCGCATCTCCACCTGAACTATTCAGCGAGGAGCGGCAGGAGGGCGCCGAGCTTGATCTCTGTCTCGGCCAGCTCGGCCTCGGGGTCGGAGTCGGCTACCACCCCGACTCCGGCATAGAGATGGGCCTCCCGGCCCCTCAACAGGGCGCTCCTCAATGCGACGCAGAAGAACCCGTCACCCGAGCCGTCCATCCAGCCTACGGGTCCCGCATACCAGCCTCGATCGAGACCCTCTACCTCGACGATCACTCGCGCCGCCTCCCGCCAGGGCTCTCCGCCAACTGCGGGTGTCGGGTGGAGACGGCCGGCCAGCTCGATCACCGTCTTGGGCTCGGCCAGCTGGGCCATTACCGGTGTCGCCAGATGCTGGATATTCGCAACCTTGACGACCTCGGGTTCCGGGGAGGCCTCGACCCAGATGCTCATCCTGCGGAGGGAATCGACGATCCTCCGAACGACGAAGTCGTGCTCCGCCCGGTCCTTCGGACTCTTCAGCAAACGCTGTCCCAGGTGGTCGTCGACTGCGGGATCAGAGCTTCGGCGACTTGACCCCGCAAGGCCGACCGCGGCGACGGTCCGTCCCTCCGAGCTGACCAGGAGCTCGGGGCTGGCCCCGATGAACGAGGCCTGTGGCGTCCCGACGCAGAAGTTGAAACAGGTGGGGAAACCCTCCCTGATCGCACCGAACAGCGCCCCCGGGTCGAATTGCGAGTCTGAAGTGACGATGACCTCCCTCGCCAGCACGACCTTGTCGAGATCCCCGGCCCGTATGCGCCCTGCCGCCTCGGCGACGGCCCTCTCGAAATCCCCGGGGTCGCCCCTGCTCTCGATCTCGGTGGCCGTTCCGGGCAGGGGATCCAGCAGGGGCAGATCCCGCTCGATCAGTCCAGTCACCCGGCCGAGGGCCATCTTTATCGCCGCCTCGGAATCGGTACTTCCCGTTACCACCAGATTCAGGGTCATCGAGGTCGAATCCCCGGTGCGCTCGAGCAGGAGCTCCGGCAGGACCATTCTCGCCGGGGGAAATGGTTCCCACTCGGGGCTGCTGCCTCCCTCGTCGGCGAAGGAGAATCCCCCGCACCAGACCGGGCCGGTCCTTGCCGAGATCCCTTCGAGGTCGAGGACTATCGCCTCACCCGAAAGGTGGGCGCACTCGGCAGCAAGGTCGAAGAAGCGGTTCCGCCCCCGGGAGACGACCGAATCGGCGGCGCCGATCCCGGCCAGGGAGAGCGATCCCCCTCCCTGCTCCCAGCAGAACCAGTCATCGTCGGCTCGCCTCGACGCAAAGGCCGTCGCAACGGGATCGGTGACCTCCGACGGCACCGTCACCGAGACGACCGTCTTCCTTTTCCGTGCTACTGCCTCGGAGATGGCGTCCCGGAGACCGTCCTCCAGCCGCCCAGGAAGCGTGGTGCCGGCGTTCACTCGCCTCGGGAGAGCGCTACCTCGCCGGTCCGCACCATCTCGAGGAGCCCGTGAGGGCGAAGCATCTGCTCGAAGGCCTCGATCTTGTCGTACGAGCCCGTCACCTCGATAATCAGGGCCCTGCGAGAGACGTCGACGATCTTGGCCCTGAAGATCTCGGCGAACTGGACGATCTCGGCACGGCTCTCGACCGCTGCGCTGACCTTGAACAGGGCGAGCTCCCTCGCGACCGTCAACTCCGGCTCCATGTCCCGGATCTTCAGGACATTGATCAGCTTGTGAAGCTGTTTGGTGACCTGGTCGATCGGATGGACGGCGCCATCGAGGGTCAGGGTTATCCTCGAGACCTCGGGATCATCGGTCGGGCCGACGGCGAGCGTGTCGATGTTGAAACCCCTTCGCGAGAAGAGCCCGGCGACCCGGGCAAGGACGCCCGGGCGGTTCTCGACCAGGATCGAGAGCACGTGCTTGCGGCCCGTGAGTGAGCGACCGGTCCTCAGGTCCTCGAGCCTGACCATCTCCGGCGATCCCATCAGCCCACCATGTCCCGTGCCGCATTGCCTGCCGGGATCATCGGGTAGCAGTTCTCCAGGGGACTCACTCGAACGTCGAGCAGGGCCGTCCCGTCGTGGTCGAGGGTCGCCCTCATCATCTCCTCGAGGTCCGCTTCGTCATCGCACCGCATTCCCTTGGCCCCGAAGGCCTCGGCGAGCTTCGCCCAGTCCGGGCTCGTCCCGTTGTCGACCCCGCTGTAGCGGCCGTCCCAGAAGAGCTCCTGCCACTGTCGGACCATGCCCATGAAGCCGTTGTTCATCAGGAAGACCTTGACGGGGATGTCCTCGGAGACGGCGGTCGCCAGCTCCTGAACGTTCATGATCAGGCTGCCGTCTCCGGCGACGCAGACGACTTCCTCCCCGGGGCAGGCCACCTTCGCACCGATCGCCGACGGGAGGCCGAAGCCCATCGTGCCCAGGCCACCTGAGTTGATCCAGCGATGGGGCTGGTTGAACCCGTAGTACTGGGCCACCCACATCTGGTGCTGGCCGACGTCGGATGTGACGTATGCATCCCCCTCGGTGACCTTGTGGAGCATCTCGATCATGAACTGAGGCTTGATCTCACCGTCGGTCCCCGGCTCGTAAGTGAGCGGGTATTCCTCCTGCCAGGCCCGAATCCGGCTCCACCAGCCATCGAGCCTCTCCGATTCGGTTTGGAGCGCCCGATACTCGCCGGTCAGCTTGGGAAGGATCAGCTTGGCGTCCCCGACGATCGGGATGTGGGCGGGGACGTTCTTCGAGATCTCTGCCGGATCTATGTCGATGTGGATGATCTTGGCGTTCGGCGCGAACTCGGAAAGCTTGCCGGTGATCCGGTCATCGAACCTGGCACCGACCGCCACGATCAGGTCGGCCTCGTCCATCGCGTAGTTCGCGGCACGGGTGCCATGCATGCCGAGCATGCCCAGCCACTGATCGGAGTCGGAGGGGAATGCCCCGAGTCCCATCAGAGTCGAGGTGACGGGGAAGTTGTCCGACATCGCGAACTCCCTCAACTCGGTCGCGGCATCGGCATGGATCACACCGCCGCCGGTGTAGAGGATCGGCCGCCTCGCATTGGCCAGGGCCTTCGCAGCTAGCCGGATCTGCTTTGCGTTCCCCTCGACGATCGGGCGGTACCCGGGGAGCTCGACCAGCTCGGTCGGCGGGGTGTAGGAGATCTCCTCCCTGATCAGGTCCGAGGGGATGTCGACGAGGACGGGTCCCGGTCGGCCCGTGGAGGCGATCCTGAACGCGTGATGTATGTACTCGGGGATCTGCGAAGCCTCGGTCACCAACGCCGAGTGCTTGACGATCGGCAAGGTGATCCCGACGATGTCGGCCTCCTGGAAGCCATCGGTCCCGATCAGGTCGCTCCGCACCTGGCCGGTCACGAAGACCGTCGGGATCGAGTCCATCATCGCGTCGGCGATCGCTGTGACCAGATTGGTCGCGCCCGGACCCGATGTTCCGAAGGCGACACCGGTCCTGCCCGATGCATGGGCGTACCCTTCCGCCGCGTGGCCGGCAGCCTGTTCGTGGCGGGCCTGGATGTGCCTGAGGTCGGCGTCGACCAGCGCGTCGTATGTGGGCAGGTTGGCGCCCCCGGGAATCCCGAAAATGTGTTCGACGCCCTCATGTACGAGGGCCTCCATCAGTGCGTCGGCGCCCCTCACAGGACCGTCAATCCTAGCAATGGGGTCAGGTTTCCCTGGCTACCGAAAGTGCTCCGCCCTCGAGCTCACCGGGGTTCCACTTGGTCTTCGGCGTGATCGCCCGGAAGATGACCTGATCCCGGTACCGGTCGATTTCTTTCAGCATCGAGTGGACCAGCTCCTCGCCGAGGTAATGGGGCTCCAGACCGAGGTCGAGCAGCTTCTGGTTGGAGGCGTTGTAGTAGTGCTGCTCGAGCTCGACCCTGGGGTTGGGGAAGCTCTCGATCGTGGTCTCGAAGCCGACCCTCCCGGCTGCTTCGGCAACCAGGTCGGCGAGCTCGGAGACCGTGAACTGCTCGGTGAACTGATTGAAGACCCTGAACTCACCGCGGTCCGCCGGATTGAGCGTGGCGAGCTCGACGCAGCGGAGCGTGTCCCTGATGTTCAGGTAGCCCCTGGTCTGTCCGCCTCCCCCGTAGACCGTCAGCGGGTGCCCGACGACTGCCTGGACGCAGAACCGGTTGAGGACGGTTCCGAAGGTCTCGTCGTAGTCGAACCTGGTCGCAAGCCGCGGGTCGAGTGCGGTTTCATCGGTCTCGATTCCGTAAACGACCCCCTGGTTCAGGTCCGTTGCCCTCAGCCCCCAGATCCGGGTGGCGAAGTGGATGTTGGTCGAGTCGTGGACCTTCGAGCAGTGGTAGAGCGAGCCCGGCAGCTTGGGGAAGGGCAGGGTGTCCTTGCGACCGTTGTGCTCGATCTCGATGTACCCCTCCTCGATGTCGATGTTCGGGGTGCCGTACTCGCCCATCGTCCCGAGCTTGATCAGGTGGGCATCGGGTACGTAGGACTGCATCGAGAAGAGAAGGTTGAGGGTCCCGATCACGTTCGTCTGCTGGGTCTCCACGGCTGCCTGCCGCGAACGCATCGAGTAAGGCGCCGACGGCTGTTCGCCGTAGTGAATGATCGTCTCCGGGAGCGTCTCTGCCACGACCTCGTCGAGGAACTCCGCATCCTCGATCGAACCGATCCGGGCCTCGATCCGCTTGCCCGAGATTTCCTCCCAGGCCTCGATCCTGTCCTCCAGGGGCAGGATCGGGGTGAGGGAGTCGGTCGACTGGGCGAGATGCCACCGCCGACGGGAGAAGTTGTCGACGACGGTTACTTCGTGGCCTTGCTGCGAGAAACGCATCGCGGTTGGCCAGCCGAGGTAACCGTCCCCGCCGAGTATCAGGATCCGCATGACAGACGGCAGCCTAGCGGGTCGGGGCGCTCTCTAGGATCGGGCGGGTGAGGCTGGCAGCGCTCCTTCTCATCGTCCTCGCCGGGCTCGCCCTGCGACTCGATGCCGCCTGGGACGGGGCCGACGAGAACCTGCCGGACTCCGCCGCCTACGAGCGACTCGCCCGGGGCCTTGCCACCGAGGGGAGTTTCGAACAGGTCGGCCCGGATCTCCCCCCCTGGATCCAGCCGGCGACCAACTACTCGCCGGGGCTTCCCCTCCTGGTTGGGGGATTCTTCGCACTTGCCGGAACCGATGATGCCCGGGATGCGAGGCTGTTCCTCGCCCTCCTTGCAAGCCTCGCGATCCCGGTCACCTTTCTGCTCGGCAGGGAGCTGTCCGGTTACTGGGCCGGTCTGACGGGAGCCGCCGTGACCGCCTGCTACCCGACCTTGATCTCGGACTCCGGCATGCTGCTGACCGAGGGGCTCTCGGGCCTTCTGATTGGCGTTGCCCTCCTCTCCCTCTTCAGAATGAACGGTGCGGGGCCAGGGCTGGGCTGGGTAGTGCCGGGCCTGTTTTTCGGATTGGGGGCGATGGTCAGGCCGGAGTTCCTGCTCGTCTGCCTTGTCGTCGCTCTGACGGTGGCCGTCGGTCGTCGCGGAGCAGGACTCCGCTCAGCCCTTGCCGGACCGGCGATCCTGGTCGCGGCGGCCCTGGTGGTGATCGCGCCGTGGACCGTCAGGAACGCTGTCGAGCTGGACCGGTTCGTCCCCTTGTCGACCGGGGGAGGTCAAGCGCTATTCACCGGGAGCTACCTTCCGTCCGGGGGGGATCCACAGAGGCTCCTTCCCGAGCTCTTCGAGCAGTACCCGGGACTGTCGTCGGACCCGGTGATCACCGAATCACCGCCGCCGAAGGGAGAGGACCCACCGGAAGACCAAGTCCTGGCAGCACTTGCGCTCCGAAAGGCACCTGATGCCGAGCCCGACGAGACCCTCACGCGGCTCGGAAGGGAGCAGTACCTCGATGCCCTGGTCACTCGTCCGGTCAGGCTGATCGGCTTCTTCGGACAGAAGACCTACCACGTCTGGCTGAGGGGACGGGCGAGCCTGACCGGGAGTGTGCCCGGGAGGCTCCTCCACTGGGTGATCCTCGGCTTCGCTCTGGTTGGGCTCTGGCAGGTCTGGCGAACCCGCCCGTTCGAGTTTCGGGTCCTCGCCGCGGTGATCCTGACGGTGACCGCTATCGGACTGCTCCTGGTGGCATCGCCCCGGCGTGCACTCTCGATCTGGCCCGTGGTTGCAGCGCTTGCGGGGACCGGGGTAGCGGTGACCGCTTCCGTTCTGCGGGCACGAATCGACCGGCGCTCGGGTGAGCTTCCCGTACCCTGATCGGCCCTGTGGTCGACCGAGATGAGAACGACGCCGGGCGAGCACCCGGCCCGGTTGCGCCGTTCCTCAGGTACGGAACGGCCGTTGCCGTGATCCTCGGGATCCTCCTGGTCGTCGGCTTCGGGCTTCGGCTCGATCGGGTAATCAACCCCCATCCCCTGCCCGGAGATGACGCACTCGCCTATCGGGCCTTGGCCGAGTCCCTGTACGAGGACGGGACCTACGGCGGACCGGGCTTTCGCGATCCGAGCGACTGGTCCCCCGGTGCCCCCCTGCTCTTTGCCGCGGGCCACTTCGTCGTCGGAGAGGTCAACGACGGAGTAGGCAGGGGCATCCAGGCAATCCTCGGGACCGCGGCGATCCTGATCGTCTTCCTGATCGGGGCGAGGCTGGACCCCGGTCCGGTCGGTCCTCTTGTCGCCGCTGGCCTGGTCGCCCTCTACCCGCCCTTCATCCACTCGGTCGGGTCGTTGATGAGCGAACCGACCGCGATCTTCACCCTCCCGGCGGCCGTTCTCGCCTTCCTCTGGGCCGACTCGGTCGCTACCGGTGGTTGGCGTACTGCCGCCTGGATCCTGCCCGGGGTCCTGTTCGGAGTGACCTGCCTGGTCCGGCCCGAATACCTGTTCGTCAGTCTCGTCATCGCACTCTTCCTCTTGATACGCCAGTGGCTTAGTTCAGGGGCAAAGAGATCGCTGGTGACGACCATGGTCTTCATCGTTGCCCTCCTCGTACCGATACTGCCCTGGACCATTCACAACCTCGTCACCCTGGACCGTGTGGTGCCGATCACGACCGGTAGCGGAAAGGCCCTCTACGTAGGGACCAACCTGCCGGCCGACGGGGAGTACCAGCGGGTAAAGGCCGACCTGGTCGAGCGGTACGAAGGGCTTGCGCTGGCCCCCGGATCGGAGCAGCTCGACCGAGTCGACCCCGCACCCCTCTTCGACCGGGTCGCTGCCGAATACCCTGAGCTCGATCGTGATGAGGCACTTGGCCGGATCGGCAGGGACAACCTGTTTCGCTACCTGGGGGAGCAGCCGCTCGACTACGCGGGGATGCTCGTCAGGAAGGGCGTCCGGATGTGGGACTCTGGGGTCGGTGACGCGATGTCGAGCCCGCTCGGCCGGGCCGTCCAGATCCTCCTCGTCCTCTCGGCGATCGCGGGCGCCGTACTGCTCGGACGGGAGCGTCGCTGGGAAGTGATCCCGCTCACCCTGCCGATAATCGTGGTCTCGGCCATAGCAGTGCTGACCCTGGCTCCTCCGCGGCGAAATGAGGTCCTGATGACCCTGGTGCTGGTGCTCGTGGCGTACGCAGCCTCGAGAACGTGGAGGTGGGTCTCCGGCCCCGCCAGTGCCGGTGGGCGACTCCCCAGGGAAGCTTCCTCATGACTCCGATCCTCGCTTCCCTGTTTCCCCCTGAGCTCTCGGCGCTCCGAATCGCCGGTCTCGTCCTGGGGGTGATCGTCATCGGCTACGCCTTGCTTCGCCGCAGGACGCTCTCGAACGCGGTCGTGGTCTTCCTGATCCTCTGTGGGCTTGGGCTGCTGGTCGTCGCCGGGACCGAGTTGGCCGACTGGGTCCTGTCTGCGTTCTCCTTCGAGCGGGGTAACGGCGGGCGAATCCTCGGTCTCGCGGTATTCGCCATCGTCATCCTCTTCATCGTCTCGGTCAGGGCACTCTCGATCGGAACGAGGAACCGCAGGGAGCTCTCGGAAGCACTCGAAGGGCTGGCCTCCGAACAGTTCCGCGCCGACGGCCACCGGGAGGCCTTTCGGGGCAGGGTCGGGATCGTGATCCCGGCCTACAACGAGGCAGAGAACCTCGGGGAGGTGCTTGCCACGATTCCGAGCGAGGTCTGTGGCCTTGAGACCGCAGTGCTGGTGGTCGACGACGGCTCCCGTGACGACACTGCCGGGGTCGCCGAGGCCAACGGTGCCGTGGTCGCCCGCCACGCTGTCAATCGTGGCGGCGGGGCCGCAATGCGTACCGGGTACCGGCTGATGGTCGACTCGGGAGCCGAAGTCACCGTGACGATGGACGGCGACGGCCAACACCTGGCGGTCGAGATGGAAAGGCTCGTAGCGCCCATCCTCACTGGGGAGGTCGACGTCGCCCACGGCTCCCGGATCCTCGGGTCGGCTGAGAAGGGGCATCCGGTCAGGGAGGCGGGGATCGTCTTCTTCAACCGGCTGGTCTCGCTGATTACGGGAACTCGGGTGACCGACTGCTCGAACGGATACAGGGCCGTCCGAACGACCGTCCTCCCCCGCCTCGTACTCAGGCAGGAGCAGTTCCACACATCGGAATTCCTGATCGAGGCGATCAAGCGGGGTATCCCGTCCGAGGAGGTCCCGGTTACGGTCGTCGCCCGTATCCACGGAAGCTCGAAGAAGCCGGCCGTCTTCCGTTACGGGGTCGGCTTCGCCAACGCGATCTTCCGCACCTGGCTCAGGTAGTCCCTCGCCGGCCTCCCCGGGGCGGAGGCATCCGCGTCTCGGACGGGTCGGGAAGGTAGAGCTCGGTACCGCAGCGCGGGCAGACCTGGACGTAGAGCTTGACGATCTTCCGGCAGTTCGGGCATTGGCGTTCCGGTTCGGAGTCTTCGTTTCGCGTGAGGAGGACCGCAACGAGTCCGATCACCGGCAGGATCGCCCCGATCAGGAACCAGATCAGGAAGGAGTTCCCCTTTGCCCTTCCGATGATCCCCGTCGCGACGCCGAAACCGATCGCGATAGCGATCCACTCATAGCCCACTTCTCACCTCATCGGACGGTGTGAGCCGCCCCGCTCGTACCGCTCGGTCGCGAGCACCCCGGGCCTTCCGATCGAGCCGACCTCTGAGAGGTCCCGTTCGAACGGAAGGCTGGCCGTCCAGTCGAGGACGGCTCGGAACTTCCGGGCCTTCCCCGGGATCTGACTCATGTGGTAGGTCCGGGCCATCCACCAGGCCGGAAAGCCACTGAAGGTCCTCTCCCCGACCATTCCAACGGCCTTGTACCTACCGAGATTGACGAAGGCGGCTCGGCTTCGGTAACGGTAGGGGGCCGGAGCACCGATGCCGAGGCTGGCGGCGACGTTGCGAGCGGCCGTATCGGCCTGTCGGACGGCGTGCTGGGCGGTAGGCGCACAGAGTCCACCGTCCGGGTCCGGCACGGCGGCAGCATCGCCCAGGGCCCAGACCCCTTCCATCCCCTCTACCCGGAGGAAGTCGTCGACTACGACCCGCCCGGACTCGTCGAGGGGGACCGAGAGGTTCCTCAGGCTCGGGTGGGGAGTGACCCCGGCCGTCCAGACCACCATCCTGGTCGGAAAAGTCTCCCCGGTAGAGAGAGTGGCAGTATCGGCAGTGACCTCTGAGAGCGTCGTGTTGAGCCGGATATCGATCCCACGGCCACGAAGCTCCTTCGCCGCGTAGTCGGCCAGGACTGCGTCGATCTCGGGAAGAACGCGATCCTTCGCTTCGATCAGCATCCAGTGCATCCCGTGAAGGCGCGCCCGGGGGTAGTGGCGCATCGCGTCCGCAGCAAAATCCTGGAGTTCCGCCAGTGCCTCCAGACCGGCGTATCCCCCACCGACGAAGACGAACCGCAACAGCCGGTCCCGGACTTCCGGGTCCTCTGTCGCGTTGGCCAACTCGAGCGATTCGATCACTGTGTTACGGGCCCAGATCGCATCGGCGAGGCTCTTGAAGCCGACCGCATGCTCGGCGAGTCCCGGGACGGGAAGGAAGCGGGAGATGGATCCCGGGGCGAGTATCAGCTGGTCGTACCGGACCGACTCGGTTCCGCCGTCGTGAGTCGTGATCTCCACCTGACGGGTTGCGGGATCGTGCCCCTCTACGACCCCGAGCTTCAGGTTCGCCCTCTTGACGATCTCCCTGAGGGGCGTGACGACGTGCCGCGGTTCGAGGGTCCCGGCCGCGGCCTCGGGCAGGAACGGTGTGTACAGCATGAAGTTGACGTC
>JBMSXD010000041.1:0-12287 GCA_049425265.1 Solirubrobacterales bacterium | reverse complement strand
CCTCCCATAGACGGGAGTAGACCGACATCTCGGTGAAGCCCGGGATCGTGTTCACCTCGTTGACCAGGACTTCCCCGATATCGGTCAGGAAGAAGTCGCACCGGGCCATTCCAGAGCAGCCTGCCAGCCGGAAGACCTCGAGGGCGAGTGAGCGGACCCGCTCTACCTCCCCCGGGTCGAGGTCCGCCGGGGCAATCAGTTCCATCCCGCCCTCGGTGTACTTGGACTCGTAGTCGTACCACTCCCCCTTCGAGACGATCTCGCCCGGCAGCGAGGCCTCGGGATCGAGGTCACCGAGGACGGAGACTTCGATCTCCCTGCCTTCGGCATGGGCCTCGACGATCACCCTGGGGTCGTGTGCCCGAGCGACCTCTATTGCCCGGTCGAGCTCATCCGAAGCGGGGTCCTCGACCCTGGAGATCCCGACGCTCGAACCGAGTTCGGAAGGCTTGACCCAGACCGGGCTGCCGAACTGGGCCACCTCGGCCCGCCAGTTGCCGTCGCCGACTTCGACGAATTCGACCTGGGGCAGGCCCCGTGCCGCGCAGAGCCGCTTCAGGGTGAGTTTGTCCATGCATACCGCGGAGCCGAGTACGTCGGATCCGACGTAAGGGACGTCGACGGTTTCCAGGGCGCCCTGGATGACACCGTCCTCACCGAATGGCCCGTGTAGGGCCGGGAAGACGACGTCGATCCCCTCGAGTCCCCCTCCAGGCTGGAGCGATATGGGGCCGTCGGGTCCCGTCCAGGCCCCTTCCCTCGAGATGATGATCTCGACCACACCGAATCCGGCGGCGGCCAGCCCGTCGGCGACGGCTCTGCCTGAAAGCAGCGAGATCTCGTGCTCGCTCGAGCGCCCGCCGCTCAGGACGGCGACCGTAGGTCGGCTGTTCACCGTGGGTACACCCCGACCGTCAGGGTGACGCTCGAACCGGAGGTAACCGTGTCTCCGCCCGCCGGATCCTGATCGATCACCCGTCCGTCCTGGGGCAGGATCGTCGTCTCCTGCTCTACCACCACCGGGACCAGGCCGAGCTCGCTGACCGTCGCCTCCGCATCCTCCCGGAGCTGGCCGACCAGGTTCGGCAGCGAAATCCCTTCGTCCGGACCGGAGGAAACGGTCAGCTCGACGGTCGAGCCTGGGGCAGCCTCGGTGCCGGCATCGGGACTCTGGGCGATCACTTCGCCCGCCGGTCGGTCGCTCGTCTCCTCGGTCGAGGAGAGTTCGAGATCCCGGGCCGCAAGCCGTTGCCGGGCCGCCTCGAGGGTCAGGCCGACCACCGCCGGCACCTCGACGCTCGCCGGGCCGGAGGCGATGACCAGGGTCACGGTGGACCCCGACGGAGCGCTCTCCCCGGCGGACGGCTCCGTCCTCACCGCCCGGCCACCGGGGTAGCGATCCGATGGCTCACGCTCGATCGAGACCTCGAAGCCTGCCTGCTCAAGTTCGTTCTCGGCGTCATCACGGGAGAGTCCGGCGACCTCCGGCACTTCCACCTCCGATGGGCCACCACTGATGAAGAGGTCGACCTCGGGGTTGGAGCAGAAGTAGCCGACCAGGGCACAGTCCTTGTCGGCCGTGCCGGAGGGCTCCTGCCGGACGACCGTGCCCGGCCGCCGGCCGGAAGGGACCCGAGTCACCTCATCTACCTCGAAGCCCCCGTCCGATAGGCGCTCGGTCGCCCTCGCCTTGCCGTCCCCAACCACGTTCGGGACCTCCACCGATTTGTCCCTCAAAAGGCCGAACAGGATCAGGGCGAACAGGAGGAGGGCGACCAGGCCGACCACCAGGGGTCGCCGATCCCGGTCGGGATGGGGCGATCCCCCCGTCGGGTCGAGTTCGGCCGCGTCGAGCGCAGCGATGAACTCTTCGGCCGAACGAAAGCGCGCATAGGGCTCCCGGCTGAGCGCCTTTGCCACCACGGCATCGAGGGCAGGCGAGACCTCGGGATTCAGGTGGCTCGGTGCCTCCGGCTGCTCGGAGATCTGGCGCAGGGCGACCTGTGCATGGTCGTCCCCCGGGAACGGGCGACGACCGGTCAGACACTCGTAGAGGATCACCCCGATCGAGTAGAGATCCGACGGCGGACCGACCTCTCCCGCATCGGCCTGCTCCGGCGAGAGATAGCCGGGCGTACCCATGATCAAGCCGTCGTCACCGGTCTCGCCCTCGCCGGCCCGGGCAATCCCGAAGTCGGTGACCAGGACCCGCCCTGAATCCTCGACCAGCACGTTCATCGGCTTGAAGTCCCGGTGGACGATCCCGTTCCGGTGGGCGAAGGCCGCGGCCTCGAGGATCTGTCGGACGATCCCCAGCGATTGATCGACCGTGAGGCCCTGATCGATCAGCTCCCGAAGGGTTCGGCCGCGTATCCAGGCCATTGCGATGTACCAGGTGTCCCCGACCTGGCCGCGATCGAAGATCGGGACGATGTTGTTGTGCTGAAGGCCTGCCGCCGACTCTGCCTCCCTCCTGAACCAACCGACGAAAGCGGGGTCCTTCGCGTAGGCGGGATGGAGAACCTTCAGGGCGACCTGCCGGGATAGGTCGAGGTCATCGGCAAGCCAGACCTCGGCCATGCCCCCTGAACCGATCTTCGAGTGGATCCGGTAGCGACCGTCGACTATGTCTCCCTCGGCGAACCTCATGGCCCGCTCCCCGGGATCGCGGGGGCGGTCACTCGCCGAGCAGCTCCTGCATTACCCCCGCGGCGATCGGTGCGGCAACGGTGCCACCCGTACCCGAGGTGCACTCGACCGTGGCGGCCACGGCCACCTCGGGTCGATCGGCCGGAGCGAAACCGACGAACCAGGCCTGGTTAGGCAGGCCGGCGCAGTCGGCCCGGCCGGGCACCTCGGCGGTGCCGGTCTTGCCGGCGACGTCGATCCCGTATAGCGCGGCCGCAGTGCCGGTGCCCTCGCCGACCACAGCGGTCATCGCCTGGGTCAGCTCGGCCGCAGTTTCCGGGCCGATCACCTCTGACTGGGTCGCGGGCTCCATCCTCGAGACGAGACGGCCATCACGATCACGGATCGTCGTCCAGATCCTCGGCTTCATCAGGACGCCCCGATTGGCTATCGCCGCTGCCACCTGGGCCATCTGGAGCGGGGTGACGAGGAGCCGTTCCTGCCCGATCGCGATCCGACCGACATCGACCCCGTCATCGGGCCGGACCAGACTGCCCTCCTCGAACACGCCAGAGACCGAGAGCTCATCCGGAGGCAGGTCGATCGGCGGCTTCGAACCGAAGCCGAACCGGTCCATGTACTCGAAGAGCGTGTCGCTTCCGATCTGTTCGCCGAGTCGAGCGAAGAAGGTGTTGACCGAGTTGGTAAGGGCGGTCTCGATATCGATCGAGCCGAAGGTCGCACCCCCGAAGTTGGAGAGCGGATTGCCCTGGACGTCGATCGTCGCCGGGGAGTCGATCAGGGTGGAGCTGTCGATCGCACCGCTGTCGAGCGCCGCCGCTGCCGTCACCAGCTTGAAGGTCGACCCCGGCGGGTACTGTCCCTGGGTGCTCCGGTCGAGCAAGGGTGCTGCCGGGTCGGAGTTCAGATCCTTCAGCGAGTCGGGGACCAGGTTCGGGTCGTAGGCCGGAATGCTCGCGGCTACCCGGACCTTGCCGGTCGCCGGCTCGATCGCCACGACGGACCCGGGCTGTCCAGCGAGGAGGTCGAGTGCGGTCTGCTGAGCCCCGACGTCGAGGGCCGTCGACATCGGGTTGCCGGCGGGCGGCTCGCCGGAGATCTCCTGAAGGAAATCGTCCACTTCGTTGCCCTTGCCGGTGAGTGTCTGGTCGTGGTAGCGCTCGAACTCGGAGCTCCCCTGCTCCGCGAACGAGTAGCCGACCGGGTGACCGAATAGCTCCCCCAACGGGTATTCACGGATGAACCGGCGCGACTCCCCTTCACCGACCGGGTTCGACTCGGCGATCACCGTCCCATCCGAGGCCCTGATCGTTCCCCGCTTGATCCGCTGGGCCTCGAACAGTGGCCGTTTGTTTGCCCGCTCGCCCTTCAGCTGCTCGGCGTCGAGCACTGCCCACCAGGCGGTGAAGCCGGCCAGAACGGCGAACAGTACGAAGACGAACCCGAACAGCCTTGTGATCCGCAGGTCCATTCAGGAGGGGAGCTGCCTCGCCTCGCGGCGGGCTCGGTCGGAGATCAGCAGCAACAGCCCGAGGAGGATGAAGTTGGCGACGATCGAGCTGCCCCCGTAGGAGACCAGTGGGAGGGTCACGCCGGTGAGCGGGATCACCCGGGTCACGCCACCGATGATCACGAAGGCCTGAAAGGTGAAGACGGTGGTCAACCCGGTGGCCAGCAGCTTCGAAAAGCCATCCCGGGCAATCACCGCGGTCTTGTATCCGCGGGCGGCAATCATCAAGTAGGTGGCGAGGATCGCGACGCCTCCGGCCAATCCCGTCTCACTGACGATCAGGGTGTAGATCAGGTCCGTGTGGGCGGCCGGAAGCAGCGCCGTCTCGGTACCGGGAATCGTCACCAGCGACTCGGCAAAGCCCTCCCCGAGGAGTCCTCCGTCCGCCTGGGCAAACATCGACTGAAGCACCTGGTAGCCGGCCCCCGACGGGTCCTGGTACGGATCGAGCCAGATGTCGACCCGGTCGGTGACGTGCCCGACCGTCCCGTAGATCACCCAGGCGCCGATCAGGAACATCGCCATGCCGACGACCACGAAGGAGAGCCGGCCGGTCGCCACGTAGAGCAGGGCAAGGAATGCCGCGAAGAACATCAGTGAGCTGCCGAGGTCCCGGATGAAGATCAGCATCAGCATCGAGGCCCCCCAGACGACCAGCAAGGGGCCGAGGTACTTGAGCGGCGGGAGGGTGATCCCGAGAATCCGTTTCGCCTTGATCACGAGGAGCTCCCGGTTCTCCCAGAGGTAGGCCGCGAGGAAGACGACGATCCCGATCTTGGCGAGCTCGGTCGTCTGGAAGGAGAGTGGTCCGAGCGAAATGCTCAGGTAGGCACCGTTCACCTGCTCGCCGATCAAGGGAAGCCGGGGGGCGATCAGCAGGAAGAGGCTGGCCGCCGCGATCGTGTAGCGGTATCGCTCGAGTACCGAGTAGTCCCGGAGGAAGAGCACCGTCATCGCGAAGAAGACCAGTCCGACCACGAACCAGTTGGCCTGGTCCCTGGCGAACTCGCGTGCGAGGTCGGAGTCCAGCCGGTAGATCATGATCAGGCCGATTGCCGTCAGGAGCGCAAACAGGGGGAAGAGGAAGGGATCGGAGTCCGGCAGCCTGATCCGGATGAAGATGTGGGCGGCGAGACAGACGGCCAGGAAGTAGAGGCCGTAGGCCAGGCTGAGGTCGCTCAGGCGGTCCTCACCCTGGGCGAAGACTGCGGCGAAGCCGATGGTAAGGAGGATGGCTACCGGGAGGAGGGCAGCCAACTCCCTGTTCCTGAGTGCGGTTCCGGTCAAGTTCGGCCGACCCAGGTCAGGGCCCCTGCCCGCTCTCGAGCTCGCGGACCAGATCGATCGCGTCTTCCCTGGAGCGAAGCCGGTGGCCGGTCACTACATCCTGTCTCCCGGCTGGCAGGTCGCCGGTCTGGATCGCTGACGGGTACTCGAGCTCATAGAGCTCGAGACCGAACGGACCCTGGTATGGCAACCCCCGGTAGAGGGCGACCCGTCCCGCCTCGTCGGTGCCGACGAACCAGACTTGACGCGAGCCGATCCACGCTCCCCCGATGACCACTGCAAGCGCGATAAGGGCGACCGCGGTTCCGACCAGGATCCGGCCGGCTCGGCCTCCCCGACCGGTACCGGCACGGGATGGACGACCGCCCGCCGGAGCGGCAGACGGAGTGCCGGGCCGGGGCAGCGGGGAGGCAGGGTCCTCGACCTGGAAGAGGACGACGGTGATGTTGTCCCTGCCCCCGGCCAGGTTCGCAGCGTCGACCAGCTCCCTGGCAGCGACCTCGAGCGAATCGGCCTCGACCACCAGCGCCCTGATCCGATCGTCGTCGAGCATCGAGGTGAGCCCGTCGGAACAGAGCAGGAAGACGTCGCCGGGCGCGGCGGCAACCTCCTGGACGTCCACATCGACCGCGGGTTCGGGACCGAGCGCCCGGGTGATGATCGATCGCTGGGGATGCTCCTCCGCCTGGGCCTCGGTCAGCTGACCCCGACGGCGCATCTCCTCGACCAGGGAATGGTCCCGGGTCAGGCGTTGGATGATCCCGTCGCGGATCCGGTAGGCGCGCGAGTCCCCGACGTGACCGATCGTGACCGTCTCGGCCTTCGGATCGATCGCCGCAGCGGTGATCGTCGTCCCCATGCCCGCGTACGCCGGGTCCGAACGGGCCTGGTCATGAATGACCCGATTCGCAGTCTGGATCCGTGACGGCAGCGTTTCCGACAGCGGACCCTCCGGCAGACCCTCCTCGAAAGCCGAGACGGCAGCCCGCGAGGCGACCTCCCCAGCCTGGGCGCCGCCCATCCCGTCGGCGACCACGAAGAGAGGGGCGTGGGAGAGCATCGAATCCTCGTTCGCCCGGCGCTGGCGACCGGTATCGGTCCTCCCGGAGTGTGCCGCTACCCGGATCAACGCTCGGCTCCCTCGGACACGAACCTGAAGGAGGTGTCCCCGATCGCCACCAGGGCACCGTCAGCGAGTTCGGTCTCGCCGATCACCGGTGCCCCGTCCAGCAATGTCCCGTTGGTCGAGTTCATGTCCTCGATGAAGAACCGTTCACCCCTCGGGTAAACCCTCGCGTGGATACCGGATGCGTAGCGGTCCGAGAAGGCGATCTCGGCCTCGCCGGAACGACCAAGCGTCGCCCCGCCGAACAGGTCGAACCGAGTACCGGGCTCGAGGTTCGAGCTCGTCTCGACGACCAGCCAGGCATCCCGACTGCCACCCGGGACCGGCCCGACCGTCCGGTCGACGCCCGGACCGGCGGACGAGCGGGTCCTGATGAGGTCCTTTCTGGCAGACCGGGCAATCCAGAGCAGGAAGAGGAAGAGGAACGCGAGGAATGCGACGCGGAGGACGAGCGATATCGGCGCGAGGTCCACTTGGCTCAGTTCCCGCCATCGACCGAGAAGATCGCCGTGGTCGTTCCGAGGGTGACCCGGTCACCGTCCTCCAGCCTGGCCGAGCCGACCTGTCTACCGTTCACCTTGATCCCGTTGGTCGAGCCGAGGTCGACCACGTGCCAGTCGTTTCCCCGGAGTCGGAACTCGGCGTGGCGACGGGAGATGTTGGGGTCCTCGAGCACGATCCCACAGTCGCCCGAGCGCCCGGCGACCACGGTGCCCGCGAGGTCGTAGCTTCGCCCGTCGACCTCGACCGAGGCAGACGGGGGCGCCTTCGCGGTCACCTCGGGCTCGACCGGAGCCGGTGGGGGCTTCGGGGCCCGATAGACCATCGTCCGGCCCTCCTCGGCCTGGTCGGGCGCCTCCCCTTCCCGCGACGGGGCCTTGACCATCCTGGCCTGTATGCCGAACTCGCCAAGCCTCAGACGGTCGTCGGTCTCGAAGCTGATCTCCGGTCGGGTCAGGAGCTCGTAGCCCCTGGCCCGGGCATGTTCGAGGAGGTATGAGGAGAGTTCCTGACCGAGGGAACCCTCGTAGCCCTCGAGCTTTTCGTGGTCGCCCGGGGACAGGTAGACCGTGTAGCGATTCGGGACGTAGATCCGGGAGACCGAGGCGGTCTTGTTGGCGTCCATCTCCCGGGCGAGGCGACGGGCAAGCTCAATCGGCTGGACCTCGCTCGAGAATGCCCTGCTGAAGACGCCCCTGACCAGGCCCTCTAGACGGTCTTCCAGCCGCCTGAACACGCTCAACGGAGGCCCCTCCGACCGTGCCGCTCATCGGACATCGGTGACACCCCCCGATCCTACGCCAGACACTTCCAGTGCCCCCTCGGACCGTCTCCCGATCCTGGCCGAGAGGCGATCGACCAGGAGGCCGCCAAGCAGGGCGAGGGCTAGCCAGACCGCGAGGGCGACGGGAAAGGCGGGCGCGGTGACGACCGGCCAGACCAGTTCGACCAGCAGGGAGAGGGGGTCGTTCGCCCAACCGGGGTCGACCTTCGGGATATCGCCGAAAAGGAGTTTCCTGCCCGAGACCGCCTCCGCCCCCACCGCGGCGAGCAGCGAAGCGATCGCGATCACGGCCCGGTCCCTAGCCCGCAGGGCGAAGGCGGCAAGCACCGCCGAGACGGGAGCGAGGCCGATCAGACCGACCAGGGGGGCGAGTGGGACCGCCAGGAGGGCTGCCGCCGAGCCCGAAACGACGACTCCCGGAAGGACCCAGACGAGCGCGATTGCCGCCGCGGCCCCCCAGAGGCCACCGGCAAGGGCCAACCAGGCGGCAGTCACCAGGCCGGCGAGCGGGAAACCGATCCGGGGCGACGCCAGCGAGGCAAGCCCGGCGGCCACTGCGGTCGCCCCGATCGAGGCCGGATCCGCCACCCCGGAAACGGCCAGAACCGTGGCCGTCGCTGCGGCCATCACCACGCCGGTCGCAATCCGGACCGGCCAGGCCCGTTCATCCCGGACCTCCGGCAGGTTCGGCTCCCATTCCCGTTCGGGCGCGCCCCGGTCGAGTTCGTTGGAGAGCGCAGAGATCCCGTCGGCCAGCTCGGCCGCCGAGGGTCGCCACTCGGGATCGAGTTCCAAGCAGTCATCGACCAGATCGGTCAGCTCCGTCGGTAGATCGGGTCGATAGGCAGAGAGCGGGGGGACCTCCCGAGTCGCTGCCAGGGCGGTCTCCCCGGCGGTCTTGCCCCGCCGGGGGTTGACCCCGGTCCAGGCCTCGAACAGGGTCAGCCCCAGGGAATAGACATCTGCCTCGGGGCCGGCCTCGAGGCCCTCGGCCTGCTCGGGAGCCATGTAGGCGAGGGTGCCAAGGACATCCCCGGCTGCGGTCAGCTCCTCGACACCAGCCAACCTGGCCACTCCGAAGTCCATCAGCTTCGTCTGGCCGGTTTCCTCGGAGCGGATCAGATTGGACGGCTTGACGTCCCGGTGGACCACTCCTCGCGAGTGGGCGTGGTCGAGGCTTCGGGCCGTTTCGACCGCGACCGTTGCCACTTCCCGATCGCTCAAGGAATTTCGATCGATCATCTGTCGCAGGGTCGGGCCCTCGACCAGCTCGCTGACCAGGAAGGCCCGCCCCTCGCCCGGCCCGTACTCGTGCTGGACGAATTCGTAGAGGCCAACGATCCCCGGATGGTTGAGGCGGGCGGCAGCTTGGGCCTCGCGACGGGTTCGGGCAGCCGACTCGGTCCGGGTCTCGATCACCTTGACCGCGACCTCTCTTTCCAGGCGCCGATCCCAGGCCCGGTAGACGGTGCCGAAGCCGCCGCTGCCCAGCCGCTCGACGATTTCGAAGCGGTTCATCACCGTGGTGTTGACCATGGGATACGGCTTTCGACACGGAAAGCCCCGGACCTCCGGCTGCGAGCCGCTTCGCAGCGCTTCGACCGGTCACCCTGATTCATTGGAAGGGTCTAAATTCCGGTCGGAGAACGGACCCAGAAGGGTCCCGGTCGGCCATGTTCGCGGTCGGACCGCGATCCGGCAGGCAGATACCCCCAAGCAGGCAGACGATGGACGACGACTTCTTCAACCCAGATACCGGCGAAAACGAGCCCGGAACCCGCGAGGCCGCGACCACGGTTACACCTGGCTCGACCAGGGAACGGGTCCGCAAGCCCCGCCCTGCGACCAACCCGGCAGAGCGCCGCCGCCTGATGACGCGACGGGCGATCGCCGTCGGCATCGGAGTGGTCGTCTTCATCCTGATCGTCCTCGGCATCCGGAGCTGCCTCGACGCTCGCAGCAACCGTGCGCTCGAGGACTACGCGAGCAACGTGACCCAGCTGACCGATGAGACCAATGCCTTGGGGGAAACGACCTTCGAGACGATCGACGACCCGGGCGACCTCTCGATCACCGACTTCACCGACGAGATCGAGACCGACAAGAACGCGATGGATGGTTTCCTGCTCAGGGCCGAGAAGCTCGACGTGCCCGGTGACATGAAGAATGCCCAGCGATCTCTGGTGCTCGCCTACCAGCTGCGTGCCGACGCGATGGGGGTCATCGCATCGAAGATGCCCACGGCCCTCGGCGACGAGGGCAGCGAGGACGCCGTCGCGGCGATCGCCGGATCGGTCGACGTGCTCCGGGCGGCCGATGTGCTCTTCAACCGGGTGACCCGCCACCAGATCGATGGTGAGATCGCTTCCGCGGGAGCCGACGCTCCCGAACAGCCGAGAGCCGAGTTCGTACCCGGCGACGATTGGAGCGATCCCGAGACGATCTCCGATGCGCTGGCCGTGATCGGCGGCGGTACGCCGGAAGCAGATGACAGCGCGATCCACGGCACCGGCATCTCGTCGGTTGCGATCGGCGGGGTCGCCCTCGACTCCTCGGTCGACAACACCGTCCCGGCAGGTACCGACCCGACGGTCGAGGTATCGGTCCAGAATCAGGGTGGAGCAGAGGAATCTGACGTAACCGTGACCGTCTCACTCGATGATGGCTCCTCGGGCGAGGGATCGATCGCCACCCTAGGCATCGGCGAGACCGGTATCGCTTCCGTCCCCCTCGACACGGCTCCTACCGGCCAGGTCACTCTCACCGTCTCGGTCGACCCGGTCGACGGCGAGTCGCTCCTCGACAACAACGAGGCGACCTACACGGTCACCTTCGAGTAGTGGCCTCGCTCGCAGCGAGCCCGACCGCAAGAAGGAGGGCGAACGGATGAGAATCGCGTTCCTCGGTCCCCCGGGCACCTTCAGCGAGGAGGCGGTCAGGAAGTCGGGCTTCGGTGGCGAGACGTTCGAACCCCTGCCCTGTGACTCGATTCCGGAGGCAATCGAGGCAGTGGCTGCCGGCGACGCCGACCGGGCGATGCTGCCGTTCGAGAACTCGATCGAAGGATCGGTCCGGCCGACCATGGACACCCTCCTCTCGCTCTCCGACCGGGTCACCGTGGTCGGCGAGTACCGGATGCCGATAAGCGAGGCGCTGATCGCCCGGGAGCAGATCGGGACCGACCGGATAACCGAGGTGATTTCGCATCCCCAGCCGCTCGCCCAGTGCGACCGATTCATCCGGGAGGCCCTCCCAGGGGCGACGGTCCGGGTAGTCAACAGCACCAGTGCAGCGGTCCGTGAAGTGTCGGAGGGAGAGCCGGGCCTGGCCGCGATAGCGCCAGCCTCTGCTGCAGCCCTCTACGACTGCGTGGTGCTCGAAGAGGGGATCGAGGACGAAGGAGGCAACGTAACCCGATTCCTCTGGGTCGCTCCCGCGGGGGCGAGCCCCGAGAGCAACCGGGAAAGCCCGGGGGGATGGAAGACGACGCTCGTCTTCTCCGAACTCGGGGCGGACCACCCCGGGGCCCTGGTCGATGCGCTGGTCGAGTTCTCCGACCGGGGGATCAACCTGGTGAGGATCGAGTCGAGGCCACAGAAGCGGGAGCTCGGCCGCTACCTCTTCTTCATCGACGTCGAGGGCCGGGAGGGTGAAGGAGCCCTCACCGAGGCTCTAGAGGGCCTGCGCTCGAAGGCCGGGGAAGTCCGGGTGCTCGGCACCTACCCCGCGGCCGCCACGCCCTAGTCGGCTGCCTTCTCCGTTTCGGCAGCCCCTGCTTCGCCTTCCTCCCCTTCCCCGGCCGGTGAGTCCTCGGAGTCGACGACCAGCGCCACAGCACTGATTCGATCGCCGTCCTTGACGTTCATCACCTTGACCCCCTGGGTTGCACGTCCCGAGTTCCGGATCTCCCCGGCGGAAGTCCGCTGGACCATCCCGTTCTCGGTTATGAAGAGCAGCTCCTGGTGTTCCCGGACGATCAGTGCCCCGGCCAGGCCACCCTTCTTCTCGGTCAGCTTCGCGGTGAGGACGCCCTTCGTCCCCCGGTTCTTTACCGGGTAATCGGAGAGGGGCGTCCTCTTGCCGAACCCGTTCTCGGTCACGATCAAGAGCTCGGCCTCGTCCCGGGCAACGTTCAGGGCGAGGACACGGTTGTCGTCCCCTTCGACCTTCATGCCCTTGACCCCGCTGGTGCCCCTGCCCATCGGCCGAGCCTGTTCCTCGTTGAACCGGGCGGCATGGCCCGACTTGGAAACCAGCAGCAGGTCGTCATCTCCAGAGGTCAGCTCGACCCCGACCAGCTCGTCACCTTCCCGGATCTTGATCGCGATGATCCCGTCCACCTCGATCCTCGTGTTGTACTCGGTGAACTCGGTCTTCTTGACCTGGCCGCCGGCGGTGGCGAAGACTAGGTAGCGGTTCTCCTTGAAGTC
>JBMSXD010000040.1:0-12303 GCA_049425265.1 Solirubrobacterales bacterium | reverse complement strand
GGCCCGCGGCCCCTCAGATCACCTCGACTTCGAGCTCCGTGATCGAAGCCTCGACTTCGGCCCGTTCGGCCATCGAGGCGAGGGCTTCCTCGACTTCCCCTGCGTCGTCGGGAAGCGCCACCTCCATCATCAGGGTGTAGAGGTGGCCGTCGCCCGAGGCCGTCCGCCGGGTTTTCAGGTCGGTGATGTTGACCTCTCGCTCGGCCATCAACTGGGCGGCCCGGTGGACGATCCCTGGACGGTCGGCGCCGTAGATCGTGACCACATGGGTTGGGTCGGGCCCCCGGTCCAGGTCGCTGACCGGACAGAGGGTTACCGCATCGAGCCCCAGTCCCCGTCCGGCCTCGTCGAGTTCGACCCGGAGCCGGTCGACGTGGGTGTCGTCGGGCACCGAGACGATCAACATCACGGCGAACTGGCCGTGGAGCAGGGACATCTGAGAGTCATCCACGTTTCCGCCTGCTTCGACCAGGACCCCGGTCAGCCCGGCAACGATTCCCGGTCGGTCACGACCGATCGCGGTTACCGCGAGGTTCACCTGCCCGTACCGACGTGCTCGGCCGGGGCTATCCCAAGGGCCAGCAGGCCGGGGCCGCCGTGGATGCCGAGGATGGTCGACATTTCGTTCATGAAGATGCCCTCGGTGCCGAAGACCTCGCGGCAGTGTTCGGCCAGTTCCTCCATGCGCTCCGGAGCCTGGATGTGCTGGGCCAGCCAGACGTATTCAGTACCGTCCGCGGCCTTTTCGGTCGCGATGTCCTTGATTCGCTGGATGCCTTTGCTCATCGTCCGGACCCTTTCGACCGGGTAGACGGTCTCGTCGAGGGTGATTATCGGCTTGATCTTCAATGCCCCGCCGATCCAGGCCTGGGCACCGCCGATACGACCACCCTTCTGGAGGTAGTCGAGGGTCTCGACCAGGATCCAGTTCTGCTGGGTTTCCGCGACCGCTTCGGCGCGCTCGACCGCACCCTGGACTCCGAGGCCTTCGCGGAGTGCATTCGAGGTGGCAAGAACCGTGAGCGCGAGGGCTCCGGCGGTCGCCCTGGAATCGACGAGGTGGATCCGCTCGCCACCACGCCCCTCGGCCTCCAGTTGGTCGGCTGCCTGGCGAGCCGCCTCGAAGGTTCCCGAGATCGCGTCCGAGAGGTGGACCGAGATGACCTCCTTGCCCTGTTCGAGGAGCGGGCTGTAGACGTCGATGAAGTCGCCGATCGAGGGCTGGGAGGTCTTCGACGGGGTGGGACTCTCGATCACCTCTCGGTAGAAGACCGCGAGGTCTTGAATCTCGTCCTCGCGCTGCTGGTTTTCGTCGACGATCGTGTAGAGGTTGACGACTTCGACGTCGAGCCGTTCCCGATCCTCCGCGGTCAGGGATGCCGTCGAGTCGGTAACCAGAGCGATTCCGCCCCCATTTCCACCGTTCATCACGAGCCGGTTGTATCAGAAGGTGGTCGACCGGCGGCTGGGGTTTACGATCCGGCGGTGTTCGATGGTGATCCGGTGAAAGAGGCTCGGGAGGCCGGTGACGGGGAGGAACCGACGGTCGTTCTGTTCAGGTGCCAGGCCCCGACCGACCTGATCTGCCCATGTGGCCGGGTCGCCAGGCGACTCAAGCGGGACGGGGTCGCCTTCGGGACACGGCGAGTGGCGTTCTCCCGTCGTCGTCGGCCGGAGATAGTCGAGCTGACGGGGCAGTCGGCAGTCCCCGTTCTGGTCGATGGCGACCAGATCGTGCACGACTCCCGCAGGATCCTCGACTACATCGGGCGCGAGTTCGGGACCCGGTAACCTTTTTTTCATGGAAGGGTCAACTGAAATCCCGGAATCGGCAATCACGCTGACCGATACGGCTGCGGAAAAGATCCGTGAGTTGCTGGGCGAGGATCCCGATTCGGCCGGGCAGGCCCTTCGGGTCGCGGTCCGCGGAGGCGGCTGCTCCGGGTTCCAGTACGCGCTCGCCTTCGACGAGCGAAAGGATGACGACCACGTCTTCGAGGAGCAGGGAGTCGCAGTCGTGGTCGACAAGGTCAGCATGCAGTTCGTCTTCGGCTCCGAAGTCGACTACGTAGAGGGTCTGACCGGGGCCGGGTTCCAGGTCAACAACCCGAACGTGGTTGCTGCCTGTGGCTGTGGCTCGTCGTTCCAGGTCCGCGAGGACTCGGCCGACTCCGTCCCCGCCTGACCCACCTCTCCCTCCTAAGCTCTCCCTCCGGACCCGTCTTCCCCGGCGGTCGACCGATCGCATCGAGTCAGGCGGGGGGTCGGGCAGCTGCTCCCGCCTACCCCGCCAGTTCCCACTCGCACCTACCCGACCCCCTGCCATGAACTGCCGGTTGGTTCGGATTTGGTCCCTAGGGCAGTAACTCCCCATGCGCGGGAGGTAGACGGGGGATGTGCTCACCGAGGAGGGGACGACGAGGGTGAGTGCGCCCCCGGCTGCCAGGACCCGCGCCAGAGGGGTTGGTGATGGCCGACGACGGGACCCGCGCCAGAGGGACTGGGCACTGGTTCGGAGGGAAGAGCCGGAGGATGGAGGGCGCTCGGGGAGGTGTGGGGAAGGGCGACCGGCCCGGAGGGGCAGGGGAGATGGCTGTGGCGAAGCCGACCGGGGTGAGTCAGTTCCGCTCGATGTCGAGCGGGGGACTCTGGGCCGGCAGGTCGGCAGGCGACTCCGGGGTGTCGGGCATCTCCGGCTGTTCGACCCCGAGGGTCTCGGCCAGCTCACCCGAGGCGAACATCTCCTCGACGATGTCGCACCCTCCGACCAGCTCGCCCTTGACGTAGAGCTGGGGGAAGGTTTCCCAGTCCGAGATCTCGGTCGTCACCTCTCGGAGTGGCTGGAGGGCGGGGAGGACGTCGATCGCCCCGTACTCGACGCCCATCCGATCGAGGATCTGGACCGTCCGGAGCGAGAAGCCGCACCGCGGCTCGGTCGGGGTCCCCTTCATCAGGAGGAGCACCTCGTTCTCCGAGATCAGCTGCTTGAGGCGTTCGGTGAGTTCCTCGTCGGCCATCGGGCGATTCTAGGTAATGGAGAGGGCGGGGAAGGCCGCGACCCGTTCAGGCGGGGTCATCGGGACGGAGGGTTGTCACCGACAGGGCGTGGATCGTTCCGTCGTCGAACCGGTCCCGAACGGCCGCCTTGACCAGCCGGTGCTGCTGGAGCCTTCCGACCCCCTCGAACTGTGGCGCCCTGACGACTGCCCGCAGGTGGTCCCCGGTCCCGGTCTCGTCTAGCACGACGACCTCGGAGCCCGGGAGCGCCTGCTCGATCATCGCCTTGATCTCGTCGAGGTCGGCAGCCATCGGCCCTCAGTCCTCCAACCCCTCTCCGTTCGATGCGGCGAGTAGCTCCTCCCGAGAGGCGAACTTGACCCTGGGCCTGCCCTGCGGCTCGCCCCGGCCCACCTCGGCTGCGTCTATCCGCTCCCAGCCCGAGAAGCTGACCTGTCGCACCTCCCGCCCGGCGAGGATTTCCTCGACCGCACCCGGTGAGGGATCCGAGGGCGAGAGCAGGTTTCCGGCGGCGACGTCCTCGATCAACATCTCGACCGTCTCGGTGGCGCACTTCTTGTTCGTCCCTATCACTCCCGAGGGACCCCGCTTGATCCATCCCGCCGTGTAGTGGCCGACTCGCTGCGGGCCGTCGGCCCCTTCGGTGACCCTGCCGGCCCGGTTGGGGATCGTCCCGGAGTCCGAGTCGAACGGGACGCCGGCCAGAGGGGCGCCGCGGTAGCCGACCGACCGGAAGATCAGTTCGCACTCGAGCTCCTCCCGCTCACCGGTGTCACGGGCCCTCAGAGCACCGCCCTCCTCGACCAGCTCGTTTCGGCCGAGGACGATCCCTTCCGCCCGATCCTCGCCGAGGATCTCGACCGGGGAAAGCAGGAACCTGAGCGAGATCGTCTTCGGTTTTTCGCCCGGTTTCCTCCCGACGTATCCCTGGACCGTCTCGACGTTGACCCTTGCCGTCTTGTCGGCCTCTTCCGACTCGATCCAGGCCCGGCTGACCGGATCCAGTTCGACCTCCTCGGGCTCGACCACGACCTCGGCCTCTTCGAGCTCGCCGAGTTCGATCACTTCGGGGTTGGTAAAGGCTGCCTGCGCGGGCCCTCTGCGGCCGACCACCACTATCTCCTCCATCGGACTCCGGTCGAGCACCTCGATCGCGTGGTCGGCGATGTCGGTCTTCCGGAGTTCCGCATCGTCGAGGGCGAGCATTCTTGCCACGTCGAGGGCCACGTTGCCGTTGCCGATCACCACCACTCGCCGGGCCCGGTCGAGGTCGAACTCAAGGTCGGCGAAGTCGGGGTGGGCGTTGTACCAGCCGACCAGGTCCGAGGCCGGGTGGACGCCGGCGAGCCCCTCCCCGGGAATGCCCAGCTCGCGGTCGTCCTCGGCACCAAAGGTGTAGAAGATCGCGTGGTAGTGGCGTTCCAGCTCCTCGACCGTCAGGTCGCGCCCGATTTCGACGTTGCCGAAGAAACGGAACCCCTCCAGCCCGGCCGTCCGCTCGTAGACCCGGGTCACGGCCTTGATCTTGGGGTGATCGGGAGCTACGCCCCCGCGGACCAGTCCGTAGGGGGTCGGGAGTCGGTCGAACAGGTCGACCTGGGCGTGGAGCCCCTCCCCACGCAGAATCCGGTCGGCTGCGTAGAAGCCAGCCGGCCCCGCTCCGATGATCGCCACCCTGAGTGGCTCTGCCTCTGTCCCCGGCCGATCGCTCAAGCCCGACCGAGTCTAGACCTGACGATGTGCGTTCGCCTCGATCTCGGAAGCGAACCGTGGCCAGAGCTGCTCGGGAAGGTCGTGGGCCATTCCCTCGTACACCCGGAGCCTTGCCCCGGGGATTGCCTCGGCAGTTCGGCGCCCACCGCGGGGGAAGACCAGGCGGTCGGCGGCTCCGTGGATGACTAGGGTCGGGGCCCGTACCTGGCCGAGTGCCTTCGTCCTGTCCGGCTGGGTATTGACCGCGTGTAGCTGCCGGGCCGTTCCCTCCTGATGGATCCCGCGATACCAGGCGATCGTGGTCAGCCGCCGCAACCGCTCCGGGTCCGGCGGGTAGACGGTCGAACCGATCGTCCGGGCAAGCATCTCGACGTGGGCGATGAACTCGTCAAGTTCGAGCGGACGGGGCCTCAGCAGGGCGAAGGCCTGACGGGGGGCCGGGAAGGCGTCTGCCCTGGCTCCGGTCCTGGACATGATCGAACAGAGGGAGGCGACCCGCTCCGGATTCCGGATCGCCACCGTCTGGACGATCATGCCGCCCATCGAGAAGCCGGCGAAGTGGGCTCGCTCCAAGCCGAGCTGGTCGAGCAGTGAGACCAGGTCCTCGGCCATATCGTCCATCCCATACCGAAGGCCGCGCCGGAGGCCGAAGAAGAGCGCCCGGCGATCCGGCGGCCCGAGGTTGTCGAGGACGGTCGAAGCGCCGGAATCCCGGTTGTCGATCCGGATGACCCTGAAACCCCGTTCGACCAGCATCCCGCAGAGCGCCTCGTCCCAATAGATCATCTGGGTTCCGAGTCCCGGGACGAGCACCAGGGCCGGATCGTCCGGGTGGCCGAACTCCTGGTAGGCGATCTCGACCTCGCCCTCCATTCCGGCCGGGGCCAGGGCGACCTCGGGGAGTGGTGGGGTCTCGTTGGGCCCCGGTCCACCGAGTTTGCTGGCGGCCTCCATACGTTCTCCCACCGTACAGGGCCACGAGATCTTCCTCCTCTATCCTCACCAGAGTGCGGATCGCGCTCGTTACGCCATATTCCTGGTCCTATCCCGGGGGGGTCAACCGGCACGTACAGTCGCTCGCCGAGCAGCTCCTGGTGGAAGGCCACCACGTCCGGGTAATCGCCCCGTTCGACCCTCCTGGGAAGCTCTCGACCATCCTCCACAGCTCGGCGCCGGAGCAGGTCGAACTCCCCGACTACCTGATCCCGGCGGGACGCACCGTAGGCATTTCCTCAAACGGCGCGGTCTCGAACATCCCGGTATTCCCGGAGGCGATCAGGGGAATGAGGCGCGAGCTCGAACGGGGCGGCTACGACGTCGTCCACGTCCACGAGCCGACCACGCCCGTGAATGCCTGGGACGCCTGCCACTCGACCGAGGCGCCGGTGGTCGGGACCTTCCACGCCTATTCGACCAAACCGGTCCCGAACCGGCTGGCGGCGTTGGTCGGGGCGAAGCGGACCCTCAACCGGCTTTCGGCCCGGATCGCCGTTTCGGAGGCCGCGGCCTGGACCGGTCGGCGTTGGTTCGGCGGCCAGTACGAGGTGATCCCGAACGGGGTGGATCTCGACCTCTCGCCCGAACTCGATCGTGGCCCCTCCGACCACCTGCGACTGCTCTTCGTCGGTCGGGCCGAGGAACGAAAGGGCCTGCCGATCCTTCTGCGTGCGTTCGAGGCCCTGGCGGCCAGGACCCCAGCCCGTCTGGCGATTGTCGGATCCGAACCCGAAGAGGTGAGGAGGCTCCTGGCAGATCCAGACCTCGAGCGACACCTGGACCTCCACGGTCGGGTGGGGCGTGAGGAGCTGGGACGGTTGCTCGCCAACTCCGACCTGCTCTGTGCGCCGTCCCTGTCGGGTGAGAGCTTCGGCATGGTCCTGACCGAGGCCTTCGCTGCCGGAACCCCCGTGGTCGCCTCGGGGATAGCTGGCTACAGGGACGTGGTCACCGACGGGGTCGATGGAGTCCTGGTCCCTCCGGGAGACCCACAGGCGCTCGCGGAGGAGCTCCAACGGGCATCCGAAGAGCCCGGGCGCCTCGAGACGATGGGTCGAGCAGCCAGGGAGTCTTCGAAGCGGTTCGCCTGGCCGGAGGTGGCCCGCCGGGTCGTCTCGGTCTACGAAAGGGCGATCGAGGTCGCGAGGCCGGAAGGCGTCAGGGCCCGGATACGCCAGCGGTTAGGGCTCGACCCCGCAGACGGTCTTCCCCGGTCGCCCGCTGAACGCCTGCCCTCGATCGATCCGGTCCTGCCGGGCACGAGTCGGTGGACCAGGGCCCGCAAGGCCGCGCTGGGGGTGGTCGGTGTAATTGCCCTAGTCCTTACGGTCATCGCGGCCGAGAGGATCGGGGTCGACCAGGTCGCTGGCGCGATCGTCCGGTCGGACCTCTCCTGGGTCTTCGTCGCCCTCGCCCTGATGGCGGGGTCTCTGTTCGTCAGGGCCGAGGCCTGGCGCTTCATCACCAAGGCTGCGCTACCCGGCGATTCCCTCAGACGCCGGGACTTCGCTTCGGCGACCATGATCGGTGTCTTGATGTCGGCGACGCTCCCGGCAAGACTCGGTGAGCCGGCCCGCGCCGTCGCCCTGGCCCGGCATACCGGACGGGTCCGCCAGGCCCTACCCGTGATCGTCGGCACGATCGTCTCCCAGGCGATGCTGAACCTCCTCGCCCTGCTGATCCTTGGCATCGTGATCCTTGCCTCGACTGACCTGTTCGCCGACAGTTCGAGGACCCTGATCACCTTCACCCTGGTCCCCGTGCTCCTCCTGGCGGCGGTCGTAATCCTCCCCCTGGTGGTCAGACGCGGCAACGGCGAGGGTCGTCTGGCCCGGGCGCAGGCAGCGATCCATTCGGTCCTGCTTCAGGTGCGCTCGGGACTCTCGATCTTCCGCCACCCCCGCTACGGGCTCCCGGCAGCGATCCTCCAGATCCTGGCCTGGGCGATCCAGGTCGCGGCCTGCTGGGCGCTCCTGCTTGCCCTCGGACTCGACCTCGACCGGGCTCTCGCTGCGTCGGCTGCGGTTCTGTTCGCGGTGAACGTAACCGCGGTCATCCCGGCGACGCCATCGAACATCGGCATCTTCCAGCTGGCCGTGATCACGGTCCTGACCACCGGTTTCGGGGTCTCGGCAGCCGACGCCCTCGCCTACGGCGTGATCCTTCAGGCGGTCGAGTTCGCTACCGCCGTGGTGCTCGGGGTGCCGGCACTGCTTCGCGAGGGACTCTCCTGGGGGGACCTCAAGGTCCAGGCGATGGCTGCCTCCCCGGTCGAGCTCGATCCCTCCCGTCCTCGGCGCGGGTCGGCGCTGGACTCGACTACCTGATCCCGTTCAGCCGGGGGTGCCCACGCCGCCGGGAAGCTCCTCGACGACCTCGTCGTCCGGGACTCCGCTCCTGTCGGATCCGGCGATCACCTCGTCTGGAGCCTCCTCTTCCGGAACGAATCCCGACTTCATCCCGAAGTAGACGGCCTGGGGGTGGTGGGCGATGATCGCCACGGTCGACTGCTCGGGCATCACCGCGTGGCCGTCCGAGAGGGACATCCCGATCTCCTCCAGCTCGAGCAGACGCCACACCTTCTCGTGCTCCGATTGGTCGGGGCAGGCGGGGTAGCCCCATGAGTAGCGACGCCCCTGGGCCTCTCCAATTCCCAGATCCCGGCGTACCTTCGAGTGGAGCCACTCGGCGGTGCCCTCCGCGGCCTGGACCCCCAGCCCGTGGGTGTAGAGCTGCTCGGCGAACTCACCCTCCGCCTCGAGCCTCTCCATCAGGTCGGTCACGTCCGCCCCGACGGTCACGCCCTGAAGGGCTACCACGTCACGGGGACCACCTTCATCGATCGGTCGGAAGAAGTCGGCAAGGCAGATCCGGTCGTGACCGGGCTGGCGCGGGAACGACAGCCTCTCGAGCTCCCTGGATGGGTCGACCGGATCGAAGATGACAAGTTCGTTCCCGTCTGAGGCACAGGGGAAGTAGCCGAGGCGTGCCCGCGGTTCGAGGTAGTCCTGTTCCGCCCACATACGTTCGAGCCTCGGACGGAATTCGTCCCCGACCAGGCGATCCCACTCTTCGCCCTTGACCCCGCGGCCGCCCCAGTGGAGCTTGAACAGGACGTGGAGGTCGAGGTGGGGGAAGACCTCGTCTAGCTCGACCGGGATCTCCCGTACCCCGAGGAAGGGAGGCTCCGGGATCGGAGCATCGATCCGTACTGCGGAGCGGACCGAGTCGTCATCGACGCCCGGGCCGTCGGTTTCCTCCCTCGGCTTGGCCCTCAGTTCGGCGGCCCCCTCCCGCGTCCGGGTCAAGAGTCCCTCACGGGCCTCCGGATCCATCAGTTCGTCCATCGTGTCGAGGCCCTGGAAGGCGTCCTTGCAGTAGAAGACACCCGGCTCGTAAACCTCGTCCGAATCCTTCCCGTGGGGGTAAAGGGCCCGGCGACCGAAATCACGGTTGATTGCGGCCCCCCCGATCAGGACCGGGTAGTCGAGGCCCCGGTCATGGAGCTCCTGGATGCAGATCGGCATCTGCTTCGAGGTCGAGACCAGAAGCGCCGAGAGTCCGATCGCGTCGGCGTCGTGCTCCCGGGCTGCGTCGATTATCTGTTCGACCGGGACCTGCTTGCCGAGGTCGATCACGGTGTAGCCGTTGTTGGTGAGGATCGTGTTGACCAGCGACTTGCCGATGTCGTGGACGTCACCGAATACGGTCGCGATCACCACCTTGCCCTTGGTATGGCCCTCGATCCGGTCCAGGTAGTCCTCCAGCCTCGCGACGGCTCGCTTCATCACCTCTGCCGACTGGAGGACGAACGGCAGTATCAGCTCGCCGGCCCCGAACAGGTCACCGACCTCCTTCATCGCGGGGAGGAGGACTTCGTTCAGTGTCGGGACGGCGCCGATCTTTTCGACCGAGCGGTCGATCCACTCCTCTACACCATCCTTCTTCCTCCTGAGGATGTGCCAATGGAGGGCCTCTTCCGGCGACATGTCGGCCGTGGGGTCCTCGCCCTCGTCCTCTTCACCCGAGCCACCCTTCGATTCGAAGTGGGCGACGAAGCGTTCCAGCGCCTCGGGCGAGCGGTTGAAGACGAGGTCGTCGGTCAGCTCCCGCTCGGCCTCCGGGATCTCGCTGTACGGGGTGATGTGGTTCGGGTTGACCATCGCCAGGTCGAGTCCGGCCTCGACCGCGTGGTGGAGGAAGACCGAGTTGAGCGCGGCCCTGGCTTGCGGGGAAACGCCAAAGGAGACGTTCGAGACGCCCAGCGAGGTCTTGACGCCTGGCAGACGCTCCTTGATCAGCCGGATCCCCTCGAGGGTCTCGGTCGCCGAATCTCGCCACTCCTCGTCCCCGGTCGTCAGGGTGAAGGTGAGCGCGTCGAAGACCAGGGACTGCCGGTCGAGTCCGTGCTCGTCACAGGCGATCGAGACGATCCTCTCTGCCACCTCGAGCTTTCGCTCAGCGGTCTTCGCCATGCCCTCCTCGTCGATCGTCAGGGCGATCACGGCCGCCCCGTGGGCGATCGCGAGCGGCACGACCTCGTCCATCCGGTCACGTCCGGCCTCGAGGTTGACCGAGTTGACGATCGCCCGGCCCGGTATCTGTTCCAGTGCGGCCTTGATCACTTCGGGCTCGGTCGAGTCGACCTGAATCGGGGAGGGCTGGGTCAGCGAGATGCGCTTGACGGTCTCCCGCATCTGCTCGGCCTCATCGGGGCGCTCGACAAGGGCGACGCAGACGTCGAGCACGTGAGCCCCGCCTTCGACCTGGTCTTCAGCGATCCCGACCAGCGAGTCGTAGTCATCGGCGAGCAGCAGTTCCTTGGCCTGGCGCGAGCCCTGTGAGTTCACCCTCTCCCCGACCAGGGTCGGCCTCGGCTCCTGAACGAGGTCGGTGGAGGCCATCATCGAGGAGACCCGTGGTCGGCCGGGCTCGGGCCTCGGGGCCGGCACCAGTCCAGAGACCCGTTCGGCGATCGCCGCGATGTGCTCTGGCGTCGTGCCGCAGCAGCCGCCGACTATCCCTACCCCGTACTTCTCGACGAACTCCCCGAGGGTTTCGGCAAGGGGTCCGGGCTCCTCGGGAAAGATCGTCTCTCCGTCCGGTCCCTGCTCTGGGAGTCCGGCGTTGGGGATGCAGTGGACGGGCACTGGGGAGTTCTCCCCCAGATAGCGGATCGCGTCGCGCATGTCCTCGGGTCCGGTCGAACAGTTGAGTCCGATCACGTCGACGTCGAGCGCCCCGACCGTGGTCAGGACGGCAGAGATATCGGTACCGAGGAGCATCTTCCCCCCGTTCGGCAGCAGCGAGACCGAGACCTGGATCGGTACCTCCCTGCCGACCTCCCGGAAGGCCTCCCGGGTACCGAACACGGCCGCCTTTACCTCGAGGATGTCCTGAGCAGTCTCGATGATGATCAGGTCCGCTCCGCCCTCGACCAGGCCACTCGCCTGCTCCCTGAAGACCTCTGCGAGTTCGTCGAATCGGATCGAGCCCAGGGTCGGGTCGTCCGAGGCAGGGAGGAAGCCAGTCGGCCCGATCGATCCCGCCACGAACCTCTCCTTGCCGGCAGCGGCACGGGCGATCTCGGCCGCCCGACGGTTTATCTCGAGGGTATGGTCGGCAAGGCCCCATTCATCGAGCTTCAACCGTGAGGCCTGGAAGGTGTCGGTCTCTACCACCTCGGCACCGGCGTCGAGCATCGAGCGGTGGACTCCCTCGATCACGTCCGGTCGGTTGAGGACGAGCGCCTCGTGGCACTTGCCTTCGAGGCCCCCGTAATCCTCGGAGGTGAGATCGAACTGCTCGAGGGTAGCTCCCATCCCGCCGTCGAAGACGACGATCCGCTCGCGGCATGCCTGGAGGAAGTCTCGCTCGGCCATTCGCCCATTTTACGGGGCCGACTAGAATCTCCGGTTCCCTTGGCGATCGAGGAATTCCTTTTCTCCCTTTCGGACGCGCTCCGCTGGCCGGTGCTCATCCTTTCCCTGCTCGCGCTGGGCTGGTCGATCGTCGAGATCGGGATCCTCCTGGCCGAGATCTGGCGTCGCAGGCTCCGCAGTTTCATCGGCCTGGAAGGGGCGGTCGGCCAGGCCGGTGACCTGCTCGCCAGGGGCGACGCCGCGGGCGCCGCATCGGAGCTCGTCTCGGTGTCGTGGAATGGCTCGATGGCCGAGGCGATGAGATCGATAGTCGTCTACCGGGATCTCCCTGATGCAGACAACCGGATAGCCAAGAGTCTGGCCGATTACGACTACCGCTCGATGAAGCGCCTCGAAAGGACCCGGATTCTGGTCCGGATGGGGCCGGCACTCGGGCTCATGGGGACCCTGATTCCGCTGTCGCCCGCGCTGGCCGGTCTCGCCGAGGGGAATGTCGACCAGCTGACCGAGAACCTCCGGATCGCTTTCGGGGTGACCGTGGTCGGCCTGCTGACCGGTGCAGTCGCCTTCGCGGTCTCGCTGGTGCGCGACCGGCTCTACGCGCAGGACTTCTCCGACGTCGAGTTCGCCGCCGCCGAGCTGACCCCCCAGGCGGTCCAGTCACCCCTGGTGCCGCCCGCGCCCGGCCCTACCT
>JBMSXD010000039.1:0-12310 GCA_049425265.1 Solirubrobacterales bacterium | reverse complement strand
GGCAACGTCAGCCCCCGTGTAGTCGTGCATCGCTCGGACCTTGCCCCAGACGGGGCCGGCCACCACGGAGTCCCCCACCTTCAAGGTGCCCCGCTGGACCAATACGGTGACCACGGGCCCTCGCCCTGGATCGAGCTGGGACTCGACTACGGTTCCCGATGCCGGTGCGTCGGGATTCGCCGAAAGCTCCTCGAGCTCGGTCACGAGGATGATCATGTCGAGCAGGTTGTCGAGTCCCTGACCGGTCTTGGCGGAGACGTCGCAGTAGACCGTGTCCCCTCCCCAGTCCTCGGGATTCAGTCCTTCCGCGGCCAGGTCGTTCCTGATTCGGTCTGGCTGGGCCCCCTCGAGGTCCACCTTGTTGACCGCGATCAACATCGGTACTTCGGCAGCCCGGGCGTGGTCTATGGCCTCACGCGTCTGGGGCATCACACCGTCGTCGGCTGCAACCACGATCACCGCCACATCTGTCACCTGGGCGCCCCTTGCCCGCATAGCGGTGAAGGCCTCGTGACCCGGGGTGTCGAGGAAGGTGATCGTGTCTCCGTTGTGATGCACCTGGTAGGCCCCGATGTGCTGGGTGATGCCCCCCGCCTCCCCGGCCGCGACCTCGGTCTGCCGGATCGCGTCGAGAAGCGAAGTCTTGCCGTGGTCGACGTGGCCCATGATGGTCACCACCGGTGGGCGGTCCTCGAGCGAGTCTGCGGAGTCCTCGAACTCGTGAACATCGGGTTCCTCCTCTGCGGCGGAAACGATCTCGATCTTCCTCTCGTACTCATCGGCGATCGCCTGGACCGACTCATCGGTCAGCGTCTGGGTAAGGGTCGCCATCTCCCCCATGGTCATCAGCTTCTTGATCAGGTCGGCCGAGCTGAGGTCGAGCAGTTCCGCCAGCTCACGCACGGTCACGCCGGAGTTGATCCTGGTGGCCTGCGGGGCCTCCGGCTCCTTCTCGACCGGTGACGGCTCCTCGAGCACCGGCTTCCGGCGGCGCCCACCCCTGCGACGTGGGGGCCTCTGAGGAGGCGGTGGACCTCCCTGATCGCGCCTGGATGCATTCGAGTCGATTACGACTCGACGCCGTTTCTTTCCACCCCCGGAGGTACCGGCCTGGCCGTCTGCCGGGGGCGCGGGCCTAGCCCCCGGCCTGACAGGCCTGGACGACTTGGACTTCGCGCCCGCAGTCGTCTTCGGGGCTGCCTTTGCCGCCCCGTCCTTCGTCGATTGCTCTCCCGATCCGGACGTACCGGACGATCCGGCCTTCGCCAGAGCTTCGAGGGCTACAGCCTCCTCGACGCTCGACGCTGCCGCCTTCACCTGGGTGCCGGCGGCATCGAGGGCGGCGATCAGCTCCTTGCTGGTAACCCCCTCGGCCTTGGCAATCTCGTAGACCCGCTTCCGGCTCACTCCTCCGGACTTCCTCCATCCTCGACGACGACGTCACCCTCTGCATCCTCGGCGACGACGTCACCCTCTGCATCCTCGACGACGACGTCACCCTCTGCATCCGCGGCGACGACGTCACCCTCTGCATCCTCGGCGACGACGATTTCTTCTTCAGCCGCGCCTTCAGTTGCTTCCTCGTCCACTTCTTCCTCCTCTTCCGGCATCTCGCCGGTAGTTTCTCCGGGCTCTTCCCCGGCTTCTCCAGCACCTTCGTCATCGGTGTCCTCGGACACCACCACATCAGTCTCTTCGGCACCCTCTTCGCCAGTCAAGGTCTCGATCTCGGACGACCCCTCCTCAGATTCCTCCACCGAAAGCTCTTCCGGCTCTTCGGGTACCGGCTCCTCGAAACCCTCCTCGGCACCAGTTACCACCGCCTGGACTTCCGCATCGTCCGCATCGGGGTCGGCCAGAAGGTCTACCTCGCCCTCGCCGAGACCGTCGAGCACGGCCACGTGATTCGTCTCGAAGCGAGAAAGCGCCTGGTGCTGGGGAAGCCCGCAGAAGGTCGAGCCCTCGATCGACTCGTTGGGACATCTGCGTCCGCTTGAAAGCACAGCCATGCACCGACCGTCCGCCTCTTCCTCGCCCTCGAAATCGTGCTGATGCTCTTCCTGGGCAAACTCCGTTTCGGACTTGATGTCGACCCTCCAGCCGGTCAGCCTCGCTGCAAGCCTCGCGTTCTGGCCGTCGCGTCCGATCGCGAGGGAAAGCTGGTCGTCGGGTACCACGACGGTTGCCTGCATCTCCTCATCGTCGACCAGAACCTCGCGCACCCGGGCCGGGGAGAGTGCCTTGGCGACGAAACGGGCAGGCTCCTCGTTGTAGGGGATGATGTCGATCTTCTCCCCGCGGAGCTCCGATACCACCATTCGGACCCGGGACCCCCTCGGACCGACGCAAGCGCCGACCGGGTCGATCCCATCGGTGTTGGAGATGACCGCGATCTTCGATCGGTAGCCCGGCTCCCGGGCAACCCCGACGATCTCCACATGCCGGTCGGCGATCTCGGGAACCTCGACTTCGAACAGCCCCTTGATCAGCTCGGGGCTCCGTCGCGAGACGACGATCCCGGGGCCCTTCATCGAGTCCGAGACATCGGTGATCACGGCCTTCACCCTCATCCCGTGGTCGTAGCGCTCGGCGTAGACCTGTTCGGATTTGGGCAGCAGGGCCTCGACCCTCTCCCTCAGTTGGACCAGGGTGTATCGCTTGTCGGACTGCTGGATCAACCCTGTGACCAGCTCCCCGACCCGATCCTTGTATTCCTCGAAGACCATCTGGCGCTCGGCCTCTCGGATCCGCTGGAAGATCACCTGCTTGGCGGTCTGGGCGGCGATCCTCCCGAAGTCGTCCGGGGTGACGTCCCTGGACTCGATCTGGCTCTCGTAGGGGGCGAGCATCTCCGGATCCAACTCCGGCTCCTCCGGCTCCCGCATCTCGCCCGTCTCGGGATCGATCTCGCTCTCCTGTTCGGCCTTTGCCTGCTCGAGGAGCTTTTCCTCGAGCTCCTCGGGGAGGATCAGCTCGAAGACCCTGAAGTCGCCTGTCTCGTGGTCGAGATCGACCCTGGCGTAGCGGGCGGCCCCAGGTGTCTTTCGGTAGGCCGAGAGCAGCGCATCGGCAAGCGCGTCCATAAGGGTGTCGGCCGAGATTCCCTTTTCCTGCTCGAGGACCTTGACCGCGTCGACTATCTCCTGACTCATCTCCTAATCACTCCTTCGGACATTCTCTACTTCTGGGGCGAGCCGCGCCCTCTCTATGTCGTCGAGCGGGATCGAGATCACCGTTCCATCGAACCCAAGGGTGACATTGGACCCGTCCGAGGCGATGATCGTCCCGACGAAGTTTCGCCGACCATCGATCTTCTCGATGGTCGTTACCTTGGCTCTCCTTCCTTCGAACCTGGCGAAGTGCTCGGGCCGGGTCAGGGGCCGTTCCGGCCCCGGAGAAGAAACCTCGAGGGAGAAGCTCTCCCTGAGATCGCCGAGCAGGTCGGTTACCCGTTGACAGGTTTCGAGGTCGACGCCCTCCGGGCGGTCGATCAGGATCCGGAGGGACCCGCTGCCGGCCTCCTCGACGGAGAGGAGCTCGAGGTCGGGTTCAGCCTCGTAGATTCGGGAACGTATCTCTTCGGTCTGGGGTCGCATGTTCAAAGGGCACTCGATCGACTGCGGGCCAGAAAAAAGGCGGGCCGGGCCCGCCTCACGGCTGAACAACCATCGACTGCTCGACCGAGTATAGCCGCACCCCGAGGCCCGGCAAGCGCCTCAGCCCTCGACCAGAACGGTCACCGGCCCATCGAGGACGAGGTCGATCGTCATCTCTTCCCCGAAGGCGCCCATCCGGGCCTCGCACTCCTCGCAGAATTCCTCGTAGATCGGCTCTGCCTCCTCGGCCGGTGCCGCCCTGCCAAAGCTCGGACGGGTGCCTCGGGATGTGTCCCCCACCAGGGTGAACTGGCTGACGCATAGGACTTCCCGGCCGTCCCGGTCCTCGGCCAGACGTCCGGAGTCGTCCGGGAAAAGCCTGAGGCCCGAGACCTTCGCCGCGAGCCTTCTCGCGAGCTCAGCATCATCACCCCTCTCGATGCCGAGCAAGACGAAGAGACCCGGCCCGATCGAGGCCACCTCACCGACCGGCGTCGAGACCGAGGCACGCTCGACCCGTTGAACGACAGCTCTCACTCGGGAGTTTTCCCGGCGCGCATCCCGACCACCCGATCGAGGATGACTCCGGCGACCTCTTCCTTCGTCGCTCTGGGAATCCGTTCGGAACCCCCCTCGGTTACCAGGACGACCTCGTTTCGTTCCGAGTCGAAGCCGATCTCGGGATCGGATACGTCGTTCAGGACGACCATGTCCACACCCTTCCCCCTCAGCTTTTCGCGGGCCCGCTCTTCTCCCTGGCTACCCCACTCGGCGGCAAACCCGACCAGGAACTGATCCGCCCTGCGAGTGGCGCTGACCCCGGCCAATAGATCCTCGGTCGGCTCCAGCTCGAGATCCCTCCCGTCCGAGTCCCTCGGGAGCTTGCCTTCCACCTTCTCGACCGGACGAAAGTCAGCTGGTGCCGCGGCCATCAACAGCAGGTCGGCCGAGTCGAAGCTCCGGGCGAGGGCTTCGCCCAGCTCCGAGGTCGTCTCGACCTCCTCCCGGTTGACGCCGGGCGGAGGGTCGGAGTTCGGGTTTGCCTCGATCAGGGTCACCTCGGCGCCACGGGATGCGGCTACCGAGGCGAGCGCCCTGCCCATCCGGCCACTCGAGCGGTTCCCGATGTACCTGACTCCATCGATCGGCTCCCGGGTGCCGCCGGCCGTCACCAGCACCCTGATCCCCGAGAGGGCACCCGATCGAGTGGCCGAGCCCCTCCCTTCGAGGGATTCTTCGAGCGCGGCAAGCAGGGAATCGGGGGCCGGGAGGCGTCCCTTTCCGTACTCGCCCTCCGAAGCAAGTCGGCCGGTCTCGGGCTCGATCACGGTCACCCCCCGGTTCGAAAGCAGATCGAGGTTCGAGCGCGTCGCGGGGTCGGCCAGCATGCGGTCGTTCATCGCCGGTGCGACCAATCTCGGTCCGGAGCATGCGAGGAACGAGGTCGTCAGGATCGAGTCCGCCTGACCGGAGGCGAGCTTCGCCACGGTATTCGCCGAGGCTGGCGCTACCAGGAAGGCGTCTGCCCGCTCGGCCAGTTCGAGGTGCCCGATCGGATCATGGCTGGCCGGCGGCTCTCCAGGGAATCTCCCACGCATCGGGTCGTCCTCGAACTCGGAAGTCAACACCGGTGCCCCGGTTACCCCTTCGAAGGTCTCACTTCCGACGAAGCGCCGGGCGGACGGGGTCATCACCACTCGCACGGAATGGCCGGCAGCGGTTGCGAGCCGGACGAACTCCACGGCCTTGTAGGTGGCGATCCCGCCGCTTACCCCGAGCAGGACGCGAGCCATGGCCCTGCCCGGGTCAGTCCCGGTACTCGTACTTCAGCTTGTCGTCGGCCAGCTCTTCCAGGGCGATGCTGAGCGGACCCATCCCGGGGCGCGTCGGCACCATCGGAGGGGCATACTCGCCGTAGCCCCCCTCCTGGAGGTTGTGGTAGTAGCTGGTGATCTGTCGCGCTCGGCGCGCGGAGACGACGACGGCTGCGTAGTGCGAGTCCGTCCTCTCGAGAAGTATGTCGACCCTTGGCTTGACCATTAACTGGATTGTGACAGCTCATCCCGAACAATCGCCTCCAGCTGCTCTGCGGCAACATCCAAGTCCTCGTTTACGACCTGGTGGGTGAACTCGTCTCGGGCGGCCAGCTCGCCTGAAGCGACCTGGAGCCTTGCCTCGATTTCGTCCGGTCCATCCGTGCCACGGGCCTCGAGTCGCTCGCGAAGGACTGCGAAGTCCGGGGGCGCAATGAAGACCTGGACCGCCTCTGGCATCGAGGAGCGAATCTGGCGGGCCCCCTGAAGCTCGATCTCGAGGATCACGCCCGTAGAGGACTTCGCTTTCTGCTCGACCTCGGAGCGAAGCGTCCCGTAGAGGTTGCCGCTGTAACGGGCATGTTCGAGGAACTCCCCCCTCTCGACCTTCTCGAGGAACCCCGCCTCGGTAAGGAAGAAGTAATCCACCCCCTCCCTCTCACCGGACCGCGGTGACCGGGTCGTCGCAGACGTGGAGCTCGTGAGGCCCTCGATCCTCTCCTTGAGGCGAGCGATCAGGGTCCCCTTCCCGACCCCGGAGGGCCCAGTGACCACGAAGACGGATCCTCCAGGTGGGGCCACCGTCGGTTGGGGGACTTAGGGCCTTACCTCTGGAGGCGATCGACGAGCTCGCCGCGTTGGCGCTCGGAGAGTCCGCCGATCGTCTTGGCCGGGGAGATCCTGCACTGGTTGAGGACCCGATTGGCCTTGACCCGTCCGTACTTCGGCACTGCCAGGAGCATGTCGAAAACCTTCGCGGTCAAGACGTACTCCGGCGGCTTGGCAAGGAGTTCGGTGATCTTGACCCTGCCTGCCTTGAGGTCCCGCTTGAGCTGGGCCCGGGCCGATCGAATTCCGTTGGCCCTCTCGAGCGCGGCCATCCTCTGGTCGAGGGAGCGTTTCGGGGCGGAGGTGCGGGGGGCGGACTTCTTCTTGGGGACGGACGCCATGAAGGCGGCGAGTATAACCACGAATCGTCCGGACGGGTGGACCCTCCCGGCCGAAGGAGCCAACTCACCTCGACTTCAGCTCAAGGTGTTCCCGCGGATCGACCCGAGGTCGCCCTCGCCCCTCGCCCGGAGTACTTCTTCGAGGCCCCTCTTCACCTCCAGGCCGGCCAGCGGGTCGCGAAAGTTCTCGGTCCCGACGGCAACTGCCGTCGCGCCGGCACGAATGAAGTCGTATGCCGCCTGCCCGTCGGCCACCCCACCCATCCCGATCACCGGGATCGAGACCTCACTCGCAACCGCCCTTACCTGCTGCAGGGCGATCGGTCGTATAGCCGGTCCCGAAAGGCCGCCCGAGCCGCCCCCGAGCCAGGGGCGATCGCTGTCCGGATCGATTGCCGCAGCCTTGAGGGTGTTGACCAGGGAGACGGCGTCGGCCCCCCCGGCCTCTGCTGCCGAGGCGATCCATTCCGGGGAGGCGACGTTCGGGGTCAACTTGACGATCAGCGGGCGCTCGGTCAACGGCCTCAGGCGCTCGAGCAGTCCGGCAGTCTCTTCCGGGCGCTCGCCGACGATCAGACCGGAGTGGACGTTCGGGCAGGAGACGTTCAGCTCGAAGGCATCGATACCCCCGGCTGCCGAGAGTCGTTCGACGATCCGGGCGAAGCCATCTCGATCGGCCGCCATGACGGAGACGATCAATGGCACCGGTAACTCGCGGAGCTCGTCGAGCTGAACCTCCAGGAAGCCGTCCAGCCCAAGGTTCGGGAGGCCGATCGAGTTGATCATCCCGGCAGGGGTCTCCCACGTCCTGAAGGGCGGATTACCTGCCCGGGCCTCCTCGGTGATCGTCTTCGAGACATAGGCAGCAAAGGGAAAGTTCGGTTCCTTGACCGCCCCGTCCCCGAAGACGCGTCTGGCCGCTATCGCGTCGAAGGTCCCCGAGCCATTGAGGATCGGGGAGCTGAGCTCCATTCCACAGAGCTCAGTTGCAAGGGATGGGTTGTCGCTCACGGGGCCTCCCCGGCGCAGGCCGTGGTGATCGCATCCCCCCGGACGACCGGACCGTCCAGGCAAAGGCGGAGGTAGCCCCCGTCGGGCCTCGGGACGGCACAGCCGAAACATGCTCCATAGCCACAGGCCATGGGCGACTCGAGGGCAAGCTCCACCCCCACACCGGCCTCGGCGCACATCTGCCTGACCGCCTCGAGCATTCCCGGCGGTCCACATGAATAGACCGCGGTAGTTCGGACCGAGTCCCCAGAGAAGACCCGTGCCAGCAGGTCCGTTACCCGGGCCGGGGCGTCACCTCCTCTTTCGTATGCAACCCGAACCTCCTCGCAACCGAACAACCGGTCAACACCACCGGCCGCTGTCGGCTCCCTGAAGCCGAGGAGCGTCCGCGTGGGGACCCCACCGCCGACGAGTCGCTGCCTCAGGGGTGCAAGGGGTGCGATACCGATCCCGCCGCCGACGATCACTGCACCGAGCGCTCCCTCGGTGACCTCGCCCGGCTCAGAGAACGGTCTTCCGAGTGGCCCGGTCAACCAGACCCGACTCTCCACACTCATGGCAGAGAGCGCCCGGGTCCCCGGGCCTACCTCATCGAGGAGGAACTCGAGCGAAACGCCTGCCCCTGCTGCTCGGGCAGTCGCGAAGGAGATTGCCCGAGGCAGGTACGGGCGTCCGGCTGCCCCCTCCCAGTCGGGCGCCCCTGCGACCATGTAGAACTGGCCCGGCAGGGGCTCGGGTCCCTCGGGGTCGAGGACTTCGAGCATTCGGTAGGCGCCATCGGATCCGCAAGCCGTCACCGAGGCAAGGCGCCTCCCGAGTGGGGGCAGTGGTCGCTCAGGCGGCATGAAGTTCCTGGAGCGAGCGAACTTCGCCGAATCCTTCCCGTTCGGCCGAGATCGCCCGAACGGCCGCTGAGGCCCCGGTCATCGTCGTCACACAGGGGATTCCCCGTCGGATCGAGGCCGAGCGAATTTCGTAGCCGTCCGTCCTGGCTCCTGAGCCGGTCGGGGTATTGATCACCAGGGCACACCGTTCCTCCTCGATCAGGTCCACCACATTCGGGGATCCGGCACCCAGCTTCTCGATCGTCTCGACCGGGACCCCCATCCCCGAAATCGCCTTGGCCGTTCCCTCGGTGGCGACGACTTCGAAACCGAGGTCATGGAAACGCGCCGCCAGCTGGGTCGCAGCCGGCTTGTCGGTGTCGGTGACCGAGATGAAGACCGTCCCTTCGCTTGGAAGGCCGGCCCCCGCTGCCTTTTGAGCCTTACCGAAAGCGGTCGGGAAATCCGAGCCGATCCCGATCACCTCACCCGTGCTCTTCATCTCCGGACCGAGCAGGGAATCGGCTCCACTGAAGCGGGAAAAGGGCAAAACGGCCTCCTTGACAGAGACGTGACTGCCATTCGGTCTGGGGAGGTCGAGTTGATCGACCCGGCCGCCGAGCATCAAACGGGTTGCCAGTTTTGCCAGCGGAACCCCAGTTGCCTTCGACACGAAGGGGACGGTGCGCGAGGCCCTCGGGTTCGCCTCGATGACGAACAGTTCACCATCGGCGATCGCGTACTGGATGTTGATCAGGCCGACCACACCGAGTTCCTCGGCGATCGCGGCAGTCGCCCTCTCGATCTCACCCAGCATCTCCTCCCCGATGCTCATCGGGGGGAGCACGCAGGCCGAATCCCCGGAGTGGACCCCGGCCTCCTCGACGTGTTGCATGACGCCGCCGAGTCGAGTCGCCGATCCGTCGGAGAGCGCATCGACGTCGACCTCGATCGCGTTCTCGAGGAACCGGTCGATCAGGAGCGGGTGCTCGGGAGACGCCTTCACATTCAGATCCAGATACCGGACCAGATCCTCGCGGGAATAACAGATCTCCATCGCGCGGCCACCCAGAACGAAGGACGGCCGGACCAGCAGGGGAAAACCGACCTCCGCCGCCACCTCGATCGCCTCATCGGCCGACATCGCGCTGCCGTAAGCCGGGTGGCGGATCCCGAGCTTGGCCGTCAGCTCCCCGAACTTGCCCCGGTCCTCGGCTCGTTCGATCGCCTCGTAGGGAGTTCCGAGTATCGGAACGCCGTGCTCTAGCAGACCCTGGGCCAGCTTCAAGGGCGTCTGGCCCCCGAACTGGACGATCACCCCCTTCGGCGACTCGCGTTCGCAGACCGCGAGCACGTGCTCGAGGCTGAGCGGCTCGAAGTAGAGCCTGTTCGAAGTGTCGTAGTCGGTCGAGACGGTCTCGGGATTGCAGTTGACCATCACCGCGTCCAGGCCGGCCTCTCGAACCGTCATCGCCGCGTGTACGCAGCAGTAGTCGAACTCGATTCCCTGGCCGATCCGGTTCGGCCCGGCACCGAGGATCACGACCGACTCCCGCTCGCCCCGGTCGATCTCGTCGGCGGGGAGCGAGCCCCCGGGCTCGCGCGAGGAATAGAAGTAGGGGGTCTTCGCTTCGAATTCGGCGGCGCAGGTATCGACCGATGCGTAGATCCTCTCGGCGTCCCCGGCCCCGTCACCCTCGAGCGCCAGCTCCCTGAGCTCGTTCAGGAACCAGGGGTTGATCTCCGTTCTTGCGGCCATCTCGTCGACCGTGATGCCTCGAGCGAATCCCGCCATGATCAGGTCTATCCGGTCGGCGGTGGGGGTCTCGACCTGTTCGAGGAGGACGGAGTCCTCTTCCGGTATCTCGACATCCCGGTCGAGCTCCCGCGAGGCGAGGCCCTTTGCGAACGACTGGCGGAAGGTCCGCCCGATGGCCATGATCTCGCCGACGCTCTGCATGTAGGTGGAGAGGGTTTGATCGGCCCCGGGAAACTTCTCGAAGGCGAATCGGGGAATCTTCGTGACCACGTAATCGATCGTCGGCTCGAAGGAGGCGGGAGTCGCCCGCGTGATGTCGTTCGGTATCTCCTCGAGGGCATATCCGACGGCCAGCTTGGCGGCCATCTTTGCGATCGGGAAGCCGGTCGCCTTCGAGGCGAGCGCCGAGGACCTGGAGACACGGGGGTTCATCTCGATCACGGCGATCTCGCCGGTTTCGGGGTCGACCGCGAACTGGACGTTCGACCCCCCGGTCTCGACCCCGACCGCACGAATCACCCTGAGCGCGACGTCGCGGAGCTCCTGGTAGATCTCGTCGGTCAACGACTGAGAGGGGGCGATCGTTATCGAGTCGCCGGTATGGACCCCCATCGGATCGAGGTTCTCGATCGAGCAGATCACGACCACGTTGTCGTTTCGGTCCCGCATCAGCTCGAGTTCGAACTCGCCCCACCCGATCACCGACTCCTCGACCAGTACCTGGCCGATCGGACTTGCAGCGACCCCTTTTGCGACAACCTCCTCCAGCTCTTCCCGGGTGCGGGCGATCCCTCCACCCTGCCCTCCCATGGTGAAACCGGGCCTGACGATCGCCGGTAGCGAAGCCTCGCCGGCATCGAGTGCCGCGAGGGCAGCTGCAGGGCTCTCGACGGTGATCGACCACGGAATCCGGATATCGGCCTCGGCCATCGTCTGCCGGAAGAGCTCCCGATCTTCGGCCCGCATGATCGCCTCCCGGTTTGCCCCGATCAGCTCGACCCCGAACTCCTCGAGGGTGCCGTCATCGGTCAGGTCCATCGCGAGGTTGAGCGCGGTTTGGCCTCCGAGCGTCGGGAGCATCGCGTCGGGCCTTTCTTTTTCGATGATCGCTCGGACCGATGCCGGAACCAGTGGCTCGACGTAGGTCCGGGTGGCGAACTCGGGGTCGGTCATGATCGTCGCCGGGTTCGAGTTGACCAGGATCACCTCGTACCCCTCCTCGAGCAGGACCTTGCAGGCCTGCGCACCGGAATAGTCGAACTCCGCAGCCTGACCGATCACGATCGGCCCCGAACCGACCAGGAGGATCTTCTTCAGGTCGTCACGTCTTGGCATCAGGCGGCGAGCTCCAGGAAGCGGTCGAAGAGATGCCTGGCATCGTGCGGCCCCGGCCCGGCCTCGGGGTGGTGCTGGACGGTCATCGCCCGTGCCTCCGGGAGGCGGAGGCCTTCGATCGTCCGGTCGTACAGGTTGACGTGGGAGAGGATTGCCGGCCCGTAATCGGTCTCCCAGGAGATCGGCAGGTCTTCGTCGATCGTCTGGCTCCCGTCCGGGGCACAGACGGCGAACCCGTGGTTCTGTGAGGTGATCTCGATCACCCCGGTCTCGAGGTCCTTGACCGGGTGGTTCGAGCCCCGATGGCCGTATCTCAGCTTGAACGTCTCGAGTCCGACGGCTCGACAGAGCAGCTGGTGGCCAAGGCAGATCCCGACAACGGGGAACTTCCCGACCAGCTCTCGGACGGTAACTACGACCTGTTCGACAGCTGCCGGATCACCCGGACCGTTTGCCAGGAAGACGAGGTCGGGGTCGCGCCCGACCACCTCCGACGGCGTGCTTCCCGGGGGAAGAAGTGTGACCCTGCAACCGCGATCGGCCAGCTGCGAGACGATGCTCGACTTGATCCCCGTGTCGAGGGCGACCACATGTGCCCCATCTCCTTCGATCTCGATCGGCTCCGGTGGCCCGACCGAACTCGCAAGGTCGCGGCCCTCCATGCCCGGTGACGAGCGAACGACCTCGAGTGCCTTCTCATGACCGACATCCGAAGGGAAGATCCCACCCCTCATGGCCCCCTCTTCCCTCACGTGCCGGACCAGGACCCTCGTATTTACCCCGGTTAGGGCCGAGACGCCAT
>JBMSXD010000038.1:0-12703 GCA_049425265.1 Solirubrobacterales bacterium | reverse complement strand
TTCGACATCACCTACCCCGGCACCAAGTCCAACCCCAACACCAACACCAACCCCAACACCGACCCCAACTCCGAACCCGGGGACGGCGGTACTCACGGCGTCGGTCATCAGGGACTCGACCTGGGAGACCGGCTTTTGCCGGAGCTTCAGGATCGCCAACTCGGGAACGGCAAGCTCGCGGAGCTGGAGGCTCGCCTTCACGCTCCCGGGCGACGTCGTGGTGACCGAGAGCTGGAGCGGTTCGATGACCCGCTCGGGCAACACGGTGACCGTGCTAGCACCCTCGTGGGGAGGAGTGATCGACCCGGGCAAGAGTGCGACCGTGTTCGGCTTCTGTGCGAGGGGGAGGGGTGAACCCTCGTCGCTCAACGTCACGGAGGTCGCGGCGACCAGGTCCGCGGCGGTTAAGGGCCAGGCGTGGCAAAAGCGCAAGCAGGCTCTGGCTAGGGCCGAGAGGGCGCGGGCGATCAGGCAGGCGAAGAAGGCGTTCGGAAGGCGCTAGGCCCCGCGGGCCCCGGCCCCTCCGACCGCCGACTCGAGGGCTTCACTAGCCTGTTCGCGATGGCTCACTTCATCTGTCCCAGCTGCGGAAACCGGGAGGCGGCGGCCGAGCGCACCGCGGGCTTCAGCAAGAGGCCGAAGGGCTGTTCGAAGTGTGGATTCGGCTTCGTCTTCGAGCTGCTCGACGACTACTACCCGGCACCGAACGCGGCCTTTTTCGTCTGCGACCAGGAGGGACGAATTCTCGATGCCGGGAGGGGGAGCTTCGAGTTGACCGGTCTGGATGACGAAGACGTGATCGGGATGCCGGTGGGTGAGGCGCTCTCGCTCAACTGGATCGACCAGGGCGATGGAGGACCGGAAGGCGATCTGGATGGTGACGGCGTCTCCGACCCGGTCGAGACATCGCTCGAGTGGGGGGTTCGATCCCTCGGCAAGAAGGTAGAGGTGAATGCCGGCCGAAAGACTGAGGCCTCGGCGGTCGCCGACGTCTTTCCGGCCTACGACGACGACGGCGGACTGCTGATCGTCCTCACCCCCGAGGGATAGACTCCTTCCGTGGGAGGCAGGAAGCGAAACCTCTTCGTCCTGCTCTTGGTGGTGGGACTCCTGATCGGCTCGGCCCTCGTGGTCGTCAGCCGGCCTACCCAACTCGGTCTCGACCTGCAGGGCGGGATCGAGTTGACCCTGCAGGGTCGCCCCACGCCACAGGTCAAGGAAGTGACCAACGAGGCGATGGACCGTTCGGTCGACATCATCCGGTCCGGCTGCGACCGCCTCGGCGTCTCCGAGATCGAGATCTCCCGCCTCGGCAGGGACCAGATCTCGGTCGGCATCCCCGGGGCGAGCAGCCTCGGCAAGGCAACCGAGTGTGCGACCCGACCGGCAAAACTTTCCTTCTACGACTGGGACAACAACCTGATCGGTCCCGCTCAGGCGGTCAATCCGCTTTTGGGCACGCCCGACGAGACCGTCCTCGAGCAACAGCGTGAAAAATGGATCGAGGCCGGCAGGCCGCCAACCGAAGGTTTCAACCGGAACCTGATCAACGAGGGCGCCGAGCCGACGGTCTGGGACGCCGTCCAGTTGGCCGCCCAGCAACCACGCGTTTCGGATGCCGAGTGCGACGGAGTCTGTGCGACCGGCGACAAGTACTACCTGTTCACCGACGACGAGGAACACCGCCTCCTCTCCGGACCGGTCAGCGACCGGGCCGACCTCTACTTCGACGACCAGGGAAGGCCTCTGCCGAAGGGCGGAATCGTGAAGGTCGTACCCCAGGGGACGATCGTCGTCGGGGAACTGCCGATCGACCCGACGACCGGGCGGGCGGTCGACGACATCTCCCAGGAGGCCTATTTCGTGATCTCGGATGTGGCCGAGCTCTCCGGGGACGACATCAGGGACCCGGCTCAGGCAACCGACCCTGCGACCAACCAGCCGAACGTCACCTTCGAGTTCACCGACAACGGTCGGGAGGCGTTCCAGGAAATCACCCGACGGATCGCCCAGGAGGGCCAGGCCCGGGCGATCGGTCCGGTGGATGCGGCGACGGCCTCCCAGCTATCGGGCCGGTTCGCGATCGTGCTGGACAACCAGGTCGTATCCCGGCCGATCATCAACTTCCAGGAGAACCCTGACGGAATCGACGGCAGGACGGGAGCCCAGATATCGGGCTCCTTCGACATCGGGGAGGCCCAGGAGCTGGCCGAGTACCTCCAGCGGGGGGCCCTGCCGATCGACCTGAAGCTGATCAGCCAGAGCCAGGTCTCGGCCAGCCTCGGTCAGGAGGCCCTGAACCAGGCCCAGTTAGCCCTGACGGTCGGGCTAAGCCTGGTGATCATCTTCCTGATCGCCTACTACCGGTTCCTCGGGGTGGTGGCATCGCTCGCGCTTCTCTCGTACGGGCTGATCTTCCTCGCCCTGGTCAAGTTGATCCCGATTACCCTGACTCTTCCGGGGATCGCCGGTCTGGTGCTGACGATCGGCGTAGCAGCCGACTCGAACATCGTCATCTTCGAACGAATAAAGGAGGAGCTGCGCGCGGGAAGATCGATCACCTCGGCCGTCAAGATCGGTTATCGCCGGGGGATCGGCACGATCATCGACGCGAACGTCATCGTCCTGCTGACCGCATTCATCCTGTTCGTCCTCGCGACTTCGGGAATCAGGGGATTCGCCTTCACCCTGGGCGTGGGAACCCTCGTCTCCCTGCTGACCGCGGTCGTCTTCACCCAGGCGCTCCTAGGGCTGGTCAGCAATACAAAGGCATTCAGGTCCGGTCGCCTGCTCGGAAACATCGAGGGTAAACAGAGGTGGAACTTCAACTTCATGGGCAAAGCGAAGGCCCTGTTCGCAGTCTCGGCGGTGATTCTCGCGATCGGCGGCCTTGCCCTGACCACCAAGGGCCTCAACTTCGGGATCGACTTCGAATCGGGAACGAGGATCGAGGTCAGCCTCGATCGCCCGACCACGGCCGAGCAGCTGAGGGAGGTCGTCGCTCCGGCCGGGCTAGGCGACGCAAAGATCCAGAAGGTCGACAACCCGACCCTGGGCCAGGATGTCTTCCAGATCAAGAGCGAGACGCTCGAGCCCGGAAGACTCGTCGGGGTCGAGGAGCGGATAAGGGAGGAGATCGGCCTGGGACCCGGCGGATTCAGCAGCACCAGCGTCGGCCCGACCTTCGGTGAGTCGGTCGTCCGGAGTGCAGGCCTCGCTTTGCTCTTCTCCCTGCTGTTGATCGTCGGCTACATTGCCGTTCGGTTCGAGGCCAAGTACTCGATCCCGGTGATCATCGCGATCCTCCACGACATCTTGATTGCGCTCGGTATCTATGCCCTGCTCGGCTTCGAGGTGTCGAGTGCGACGGTGGCTGCCTTCCTGACCATCCTCGGCTACTCCCTCTACGACACGATCATCGTCTTCGACCGAATACGCGAGAACCAGCCGAAGATGCCGCGGGCGACCTTCTCCCAGATCGTCAATCGCTCGATGAACGAGGTGCTGACCCGCTCGCTGATCGCCGGTTTCTCGACCCTCGTCGGTGTTCTTGCGCTCCTGGTCTTTGGTGGAGAGACCCTGACAGCGTTTGCGATCGCGATCCTGGTCGGGATCATCTCCGGTACCTATTCGTCCCTCTTCATCGCCTCTCCGGTGCTCGCCCTCTGGAAGGATCGGGAGCCGCTCTACCAGAGGCGCCGCCGCCAGCAGATCGAGACCCAGGGCTACGTGCCGGCCTTTGCGGCCGATCTCGAGGTCGCCAAGAGCGACGAGGACGAGGACGGGGAAGAAGAAGCTCCCGTACCCAACGGCCCGGCCGGTCAACCGGCCGGCAAGGGAGGCGGAGCCTGACCATGGCGATAGTCGTCTGGCTAATCGTTGGTGTAGCGCTCTGGCACCTGACCATCTTCGTCCCGGACCGCTTCTGGCAGGGGATCGTAGGTGCCCTCCTGGGGGCGATCGTCGGCGCGATGGTCACCGGGGCCCTGGTCCAGATCCTCCTGGGCAGGAGCTTGGGCGATACCGACCTGCTCACCTTCTTCGCGGCGATTCCGGGCTTCCTCATCGGGGTTGCCGTCGTCTACTGGATCGGGACCCGCGCCGAGCCACCCACGCCGGAACCGGATCCGATAGCGGAAGTGGAGGGCTAGGCAACGTTCCGCGCTGAGCCCTACCGGGTAGCCGAGGCGGCCGACCTGGCCGACCAGCTCGGCATCGAGATCCCGGTTGCGACGACCCTCGTTCGGAGGGGCCTCGGTGAGCCCTCAGCGGCCAAGGAGTTCCTCGAGGCCGATGAGATCCATCCGGCATCGTCGTTCGAGGGGATCGAGGGGATAGCTGAGCAGGTTCTCGCGGCGATCGGGAACTCGACCCCGATCACCATCTACGGTGACTACGACGCCGACGGAGTCGCAGCGACGGCAATCCTGGTCGGGCTGTTCAGGAAACTTGGGGGCAGATGTGACTGGTTCATTCCCGACCGGATCACCGAGGGCTACGGCCTAAACGGGGAGGCCCTCGAAGCCATCGCCGCTCGCGGGACCGGTTTGGTCGTGACCGTGGACTGCGGGGTCTCCTCGCCTGCCGAAGCCGAGCTCGCCAAGTCCCTGGGGATGGAGATCGTGATCACCGACCACCATCAGTTCGGCGAGGTCGTCCCCGACTGCCCCGTTCTTCATCCCGTATTGAGCGGTTACCCGTTCGAGTGGCTCTCCGGGGCAGGGGTCGCCTCGAAGCTCGCCTCAGAGATCCGAAGACTCGCCGGCCGTGGCGGGAGTGACGAAGACGACCTCGACCTGGTCGCCCTCTCGACCGTGGCGGACGTGATGCCCCTGACCGGGGAGAATCGTCGGCTGGTCCGCCAGGGGCTCAACGTGATCAGGCGTGCCAAGCGGATCGGGATGAGGGCTCTTCTCGAGGAGGCCAGGGTCGACCCCGCGAACGTGGATGCGACCGACCTCGGTTTCCGGCTCGGCCCGAGGGTCAACGCGGTGGGGCGGATGTACAGGGCCGACGCGGGGGTCGAACTCTTCCTCAGCGAGGAGGCAGAGCGAGCGGGCGAGATCGCAAGGGAACTCTCGGCGGCGAATTCCGAGAGGCGGCGGGTGCAGCAGGAGGTCGAGGTCGAGGCCCGCCGGGCGCTGGCCGAGCAGGAGGGGGACCGCTCGGCGATCGTCGTCGCCGGCGAAGGCTGGCACTCTGGGGTGGTGGGGATAGTCGCCTCCCACCTCGCACGCGATGAGGGAATGCCTGCCGTGGTGCTTTCGCTCGAGGACGGGATGGCGAGGGGTTCGGCGCGGAGCATCCCCGGAGTCGACCTTCACGCTGCGATCGCCGAGAACGGGGGGCTTCTCGAGGCCTTTGGTGGACACTCGGCAGCGGCTGGGCTTACGATCGTCAGGGATCGAATCGACGAGTTCCGGTCGGGTCTCGATCGTTCGGTCCGGTCGATGACCGGTGGGGGGGCCCAGGCGTCCGGCCATAGGGTCGATGCCTTCATCGGCGGTGAGGAGGTCGGGGCCACTCTCGCGACCCAGGTCACAGAGCTCGGTCCGTATGGCTCCGGCAACCCGCCCCTTTCGCTGCTCATCCCCTCCGCCCTGATCGAGGATCCGGTCCAGATGGGTGAAGGCCGCCACTTGCGGTTCAGTCTCGGCTCCGGAGGCCATCGGGCCAGGGCGGTCTGGTTCGGGACGGCCAAACCACCCGGCGATCCGGGCGACCGGTTCGACATCCTCGGGGAGATATCGCTCAACCACTGGAACGGTTCAGTTGAGCCGCGCTTCAGGGTCATCGAGGCAAGGCCGAGACCCGGGGGAAACACCCCGCCCCTCGAGTCGGCTGCGAGCGAGGAGTGGTGGGAGAGGTTCGACCGTGCAGTCGAGGGGGAAGGAGAGGAGCTGGCGCCCCTCGGCGACCGGACCGCCGTTCGGGCCGTCGATCACCGAAATTCCTCGGAGGCGGTGCTCGCCGAACTCGTTTCTTCGGGGGAGAGCGTCCTGGTGGTCACCGCCGAGGCCTACCGACGCTGGCTGGGTCTCGGTGGCGAGGCGATCGGGCGGTTTGCTCCGGACGGACCGGTAGTTCCTAGCGCGGCTTGGTCCGGGTCCCCGATCGGCGAGCTGGGTGGAATCGGGCCGGAGTTGTGCCTGGTCGACTACGAAACGCTCGGACGGGTGGTGGGGCTGGACGGGGAGTTCGAGAACGTCGTCCTGTTCGACCCGCCGGCATCACAGACGGAGCTGGCCCGTGCGGAGGCCCTTGGACGCCTGGTGCACCGACCGCACGACCTGCCGGCTACGTCCTTCGCACTTGCCGCGGCGGCGGAGCGACACGATCCCGTCCCGGCCTTGAGGGAGATCTTCAGTTCCCTGACCGAGAGTGGTCCGTTAGGGGGCGAAGCCCTGAGGGGTCTCCTGGCGGGGAGCGTCGAAGCTCCGCGCCCCCCCGAACGGGCGGCGATGCTGGTCCGGGTGATGGAGGAGGCAGGAATCGGCCTCAGGGAGGGAGCCGGTCCCGTAAGGGAGTTCGGGGCCGTATCCTCGGGGGAGGTGGACCTGACCCGTTCAAAGGAGTTTCGGAGTCAGGCGGAGATACACAGGGAGCAGATCGAATTTCTCAGACGGTAGGAAAGACCGAGAAAAGCGCCGCAACCCTTGACCCGGGAGAGCGGGCCCTGCTCGAGGACATGCTCCAGCTGGCTGAAGTCGGGCCATACGCGGACGGCCGCCAGGAGGTCGACCGAGAGGCCGTAGCCTCGGCCTTCGAGTTCGCTGCCCACCACCACGCCTCCCAGAAACGGCTCTCAGGCGACGAGTTCATCACCCATCCGGTCGGGGTGGCAAGGATCTGCCTGGAGCTCGGCCTCGACACCGAGACGATCGAGGCCGCCCTGCTCCACGACACCGTCGAGGACACTTCGGCGACTCTCTCCGAGGTCGAGCAGCGCTTCGGGCCACGGGTCTCCGGGCTGGTCGACGGCGTCACAAAGTTGACCGAGGTCAGCTTCGAGAGCCGGGACGAGCGCCAGGCAGAGAACTACCGGAAGATGATGGTCGCGATGGCCTCGGACATCCGGGTCATCCTGATCAAGCTTGCCGACCGGCTCCACAACATGAGGACTCTCTCTGCGCTGGCCAAGCAGAAGCGGATCGCCAAGGCGACCGAGACCCTGGAGATCTACGCCCCACTGGCGCACAGGCTCGGGATCCACAAGATCAAGTGGGAGCTCGAGGATCTCGCCTTCGCGACGCTCCACCCGCGGAAGTACGCCGAGATAAAGCAGCTGGTCGGTCGCCAGCGCGCCGAGCGCGAGGAGATGGTCGATCGGGCCAGGGAGGAGCTGATCGACGAACTCGGCGCCCAGGGAATCGAGGCCTCTATCTCCGGCCGTCCCAAGCACTTCTACTCGATCTACCGAAAGATGACCCGTAAGGATCGGGAGTTCAACGAGATCTTCGACCTGACCGCCCTCCGGGTCATCGTCGGCTCGAAGAAGGACTGCTACGCGGCCATCGGAGTGATCCATGACGTCTGGACTGCCCTCCCGGGGCGCTACAAGGACTACATCTCGACCCCGAAGGCAAACGGCTACCGAGCCCTCCACACGACGGTTGCCGGTCCCGAAGGAAAGCCGCTGGAGATCCAGATCCGAACCGAGCTGATGCATCGCGAAGCCGAATTCGGAGTGGCTGCTCACATCTCCTACAAGGAGAAGCCGTCAGGTCGCCGGGTCGGGGACTCGATGCCCTGGCTGGAGGAGCTGGTCGAGGATGCCGGAACCAAGGACCCGGCCGAGTTCCTGGAAACCCTCAAGGTCGACCTGTTCGAGGACGAGGTCTACGTCTTTACCCCGAAAGGTGAGGTCAAGAACCTGGCCGCGGGGGCGACCCCGCTCGACTTCGCCTACTCGATCCACACCGACGTCGGGCACCGGTGCAACGGGGCGAAGGTCAACGGGAGGATCGTCCCCCTCCATTACCAGCTGAGCTCGGGCGACATCGTCGAGGTCCTCACCACCCGACAGGGCCGGGGGCCGTCGCGCGACTGGCTCTCCCTGGTCACGACGAGCAGGGCGAGGAACAAGATACGAGCCTGGTTCAGGGAGGAAAACCGGGAGGACGCCGAACGGAAGGGCAGGGAGGAGCTGGCCCGCGCGATGAAGCGACAGAAGCTCCCGGGGCAGCACTTCTCCGGGTCGCCGCTACTGGCCGAGGTCATGCGCGAGATGGGCTTCCGCCGGGCCGAGGAGTTCTACGTCGCCCTCGGCCAGGGGAAGATCTCGGCCCGAACGGCAGCGAACAAGGTGATGCAGAGACTCAGGGCGGGGGAGATGATCGAGCCCGACACTGCCACGGGACTCGTCACACCGGACCATCGGGAGCGTCCCCGTGAGGCGTCGGAGTTCGGAATCTCGGTCGACGGTCAGACGAACGTCGCCCTCCGACTCGCCAAGTGCTGTCGCCCGGTCCCGGGCGATCCGATACTCGGCTACGTCTCGCTGGGACGGGGAATCACCGTCCACCGTGCCGACTGCCGAAACGCAAGTCAGCTGGGCAAGTCCCCGGAGCGGATGATCGATGTCTCCTGGGAGGGGGAGAACGAGGCGACCTACAGGGTCGAGATCCAGGTGGATGCCTACGACCGCCTGAGACTGCTGGAGGATCTCTCCCGGAGCCTTGCCGAGGCGGGCGTGAACATCATCTCTGCGAGCTGCGCGACCAACCCCCCGATGGTCAAGAACAACTTCGTGATCGAAGTCGGCGATACCTCACAGATAAAGAACTGCCTGACGAGGATCCGCCAGGTCGAATCGGTCTTCGACGCCTATCGGGTCACTCCGGGGGAGTAGCCCGATCGGGGAGCTCCGCCGCCCCTTCCCGGAGCTCTCGCTCGACGGCCTCGACCTTGTCGCCCAGGCCCTGGTCGCGGTCCACCCGGTTGTCGAGCTTCAGCACGGTGTAGACCCGAGGGAGACCGAGCATCAGCGGGATCTCCTGGATCTCACCGACGAGCGTGAGGATGTCGTGGACTTCCCCCTGGAGCTCGGTTCCCATGGCCCTCATCTCGAACGCGACCTTCTCCTGTGAGCCGAGGTGGCGTGCCACCTCAGCGAGGATGTCACTGAGGCCCGCTCCTTCGCGGCCGATCGGGATCAGGGTCACTTCGCCGGTCGCCATTGCCCGATCCTAGGCCACGACCGAGAGAGCGTCCGGTACGGCGGAGATCGCGACTTCGGAGAAGGTCCCGATGTGCTCACCATCGACCTGCACCGGGAACTCGCGTCCGGGTTCTGAGGCCTGTGCCGTTGCCTCGGTCACCCCGGTGAAGGTCTCGACCTGGGAGTGGCCACTCGCGTCGAGTCTCCCCGAGAGCAGGCGCGGGACAAGGCCGATCGTGTCGAGCTGCGAGGCCCTCTTCAGGACCGCCATCGAGAGGACCCCATCCTCGATCGCCACCGGGGGGCAGGCCCTGACCGGTCGGTCGCCGAAGTAGGTGTAGGGATCCGAGTTCTGTGCCAGGCAGGTCAGGCCCTCGACGGTCCGACCCCCGCTCGTCACCTCGAACTTGACCGGGTTCCTCAGGTAGTCGCGGTAGTAGCTGGTGACCGCCTTCCACGAGTAAAACCAGGGTCCAGCGCTTGCCTTCAGCGACGGATTTGCGTCGACTCTTTCGACCACGCTGGCATCGAGCCCCAGACCGCACGCGAAGACGAAGTGACGTTCCCCGATCAGGCCGAGGGCAATCCTCCTGGTCCGGGGCCGGTCGGCCATCGAGAGGAGGAGCTCGGTTGCCTCGACTACATCGGTTGGGATGCCAAGGGTCCGGCATACGACGTTGGTGTTGCCCCCGGGAAGGAGTGCTAGCGGGACGTCCGTACCGACCAGTCCGTTCGCGACCTCGTTGACCGTTCCATCGCCGCCGAATGCGACGACCATCTCCCAGGCCCCGTCACGGGCACCGCGACCGATCTCGATCGCGTGGTCTTTGCGCCTCGTGGCCTCGACCTCGACCTCGAACCGACCCTGGAGCGCGTAGATCACCAGATTCCTCAATCGATCGGAAACCGTGGTCGCGTGGGGGTTGACGATCACCAGAATCCGTTTCTGAGTGCCCACTCCGCCCATCACGTTGCTTCGAAGATCAGGACGCCATCACGCTCGTACTCCGTCACCAGGCCTTCTTCCTGAAGTACATCTACATGGCCGACGACCTCGGAGAGGGTGAGGTAGGCCTGGGTCACCGCAACGTCGCCCCAGATCGCCGCCGCCACGTCATGGGCGCTGCGGGACTCCTCCTCGATGATCTTCAGCACCTTTCCCCTCCGGCGCTCCTGGGCCTTCAGATAGGAATCGATCAGGGCCACGTGGTCGGTGATCGGGTCGCCGTGGCCCGAGAGCATCAGGGAGATATCCATCTCGCGGGTCTTTCGGAGCGAATCGGCATAGTCGATCAGTGAGCGGGTCCTGCCGGGTGACCCATCGAGCGGACGGGCGATCAACGGGTTAGAGGAGATGTGGGAGAGCAGGTGATCGCCCCCGAAACAGAAGCCGGTCTCGGGCTCGAAGAAGATCGTGTCAGAGGGACTGTGACCCGGGCGATGGTGGACCTCGAGTTCGAGGTTGCCGAACCGCGCCCGTTCACCTTCCGGAAGGGGCAGGTCGACCGCCACGTCGTCCCCGAGGTCCCGATAGGTCTCCGCGATCGCTCGCAACCGATGGGCGATCTCCGCGGAGACCCCGTAGCGCACCATCAGCTGGACGGCCATCTCGTTTTCGGACAGGGCGTACCGATCGAACTTGGCGAGACGGTCGACCGCCTTGTCGAGAGCCGCCACCTCGGCTCCTGACATCTCGGCGACGGTGCGGATGTTTCCGATGTGGTCGATGTGCTCATGGGTGGCGACGATCAAGTCGAGGTCCTTTACTGAGTGGCCGGTCGCTTCAATCGCATCCTGGAGTTCCTCGAGGGAGTCGCCCGACCTCGGCCCGGCGTCGATCAGGGTGAGCGGATCACCTTCGACCAGATAGCAGTTGACCCTCCCGACCGCGAACGGGGTCGGGATCGAGAGAAGGTGGACACCGCGCTCCCGCGCCTCCGCCAATGCAGCCTGAGGGTCGACCTCAGCTGCCACGGATCTCCTCGAGGAGGGCGTCGCGGCGGGCCTCCATATCACCCTTCGAGACGAGGGACTCGAGATTCAGCCTCAACAACGGTTCCGTGTTGGAGGCTCGGAGGTTGAAGTGCCAGTCCGGGTAGTCGACCGAAAGCCCGTCCAGCTCGTCGATCAACCCGTCGGAATGGAGGGCCTTGACCCGCTCGATCACCGCCATGGGTTCGTCTACCTCCGAATTGATCTCCCCGGAGATGAAGTACCGCGAGCGGTATCCCTCGATCAGGTCAGCCAGGGATCTCCCGGAACCCGAGACGAGCTGGAGCATCAGCAGGGCCGGCAGCGTCCCGGAGTCGGCATTGAAGAAGTCCCTGAAGTAGTAGTGACCGGATACCTCTCCCCCGAAGATCGCAGCCTCCTCGCGCATCCTCGCCTTGAAGAAGGCATGACCCACCCGGGAGAGCGCGGTGGTGCCACCGTTGGCCGCGACCGTGTCCGGTACGGCTCGAGAGGAGCGGGGGTCGTAGAGGACGCAGCCACCGGGATCGTGCGCCAGCATCGCCTCGGCCAGCAGGGCACAGATGAAGTCCCCATCGCAGAACGTTCCGGTTCCATCGATGAAGAAACAGCGGTCCGCATCGCCATCCCAGGCAATTGCCAGATCAGCACCCGTTTCGGTAACTGCCGTCGAGACCGCCCGCCGGTTTTCCTCGAGCAGTGGATTCGGTTCGTGGTCGGGGAAGGTCCCGTCCGGCTCGAAGTAGGTCGGTATCAAATCGAGATCCAGCCCTTCGAGAATCGGACCGACCATCGGTCCGGCCATCCCGTTGCCGCCGTCCACTACTACCTTCAGGGGTCCGATCGCCGCCGGGTCGACCAGCGAGAGCGCCCTCTGCCTGAACTCTGGCGCGATGTCGACCTCCTCTACCGAACCCGAGCCGGGCCCTTCCGGGATACCCGAAGAGACCAGCGTCTCGATCTCGCCGATTCCGGCATCACCCGAGAGGGCAAGCGCCCCTTCCCTAACGAGTTTCACCCCCGTGTAGGCAGCGGGATTGTGGGAGGCCGTAACCATCGCACCGCCATCGAGGTCCCGGCTCCCGACCAGGAAGTAGAGCATCTCGGTGGCGATCATTCCGGCGTCCAGCACGGTCGCGCCCTGGGCGACCATTCCCTCCCTGATCGCCGAGGCCATCGCGGGGGCGCTCAGACGCATGTCCCTGCCGAGCCCGACGGTCAGGTCCCCGGGATCCTTTCCCCTCAGCCCTGCCAGGACCTCGACGAACGCACGGCCAATCTCCAGGGCGTCGTCCTCGTCCATCTCGGATCCGTGGATGCCACGGATGTCGTAAGCCTTGTAGATCCCGCTCACTGGTTCGGGTTCCCGGATTCGCCGTCGAAGGCCCCCGTCATCACCCGGTAGCTGTCCTCGAGCGACTGCGGCATGACCCGGTGATCGGCGATTACGGGCATGAAGTTGGTGTCGCCGCCCCATCTGGGCACGACGTGCATGTGTATGTGGTGTTCGACCCCCGCTCCGGCCGCTCTACCCTGGTTGAAGCCCACGTTGAAGCCGTGGGGCCGGTAGAC
>JBMSXD010000037.1:0-13151 GCA_049425265.1 Solirubrobacterales bacterium | reverse complement strand
CCGACGTACTCGAGAACATCCCCCGCGGGGCCGTCCAGAGGGGCCAGATGAAGCGGAAGGAGGCTGAGGAAAGAGGGCGCGAGCTGCTCGCCAGGTTCGGCCTCGGCGACCGCGAGAAGGAGAAGCCCGACCGGCTCTCCGGCGGCCAGCAGCAGCGGGTCGCCCTGATCCGGGCCTTCGCCCCCAACCCGCGCGCACTCCTGCTCGACGAGGTAACCAGCGCCCTGGACCCGGAGCTGGTCGGCGAAGTGCTCGAGCTCGTCCGGGAACTCAAGGCAGAAGGCATGACCATGCTGATCGCGACCCACGAGATGGGATTCGCCCGGGAAGTCGCCGATCGGGTCGCCTTCCTGGAGGATGGGCGGCTGCTCGAGGTGGGACCGGCGGCGAGGGTGATCGACTCGCCCTCGGAGCCCGAGACACGCAGGTTCCTCGGTCGACTCCATCAGGCCGGGCTCACCTAGGTCGTCCCTTTCAGAAGAAGGGGAGGGCATCCTCGGGCGACGAGGCCCGTCAGGCCGATTGGGAACAATTCAGGTCCGATGTCGAGACTCTCGACCCAAGAGATAGAGGTCGGCGGAACGACCCTCTCGTTCCGCCAGAGCTCGGGCAGGGGAAATCCGATCGTGATGCTCCACGGCCTGATGGACAGTGCAGAGAGCTGGGACCCGTTCGCCCGCTCCCTCTCCCGCCCCACCTTCTCCTTCGACCTGCCGGGCTTCGGAGAGAGCGAGGTCGCCGGGGACGACCTCGACCTCTGGGCGCACCTCCTGCTGACTGCCCTGGAGGAGCTCGGGATCGAGACCGCCTACCTGCTCGGCCACTCGCTCGGCGGAGCCCTGGCGACCGCGACCGCCGGGATCTCGCCCGAACTGACACGGAAACTCCTGCTGATCGCTCCGGCCGGCTTCGGTCGGCTTCCCCTGGCCCAGATCCTCGGGCGGCCCGAGGTCGAGTTCCTCCTCGGCAGGACGGCGCCCGAGGCGATGCGGTTCAGGCCACTCCTCAACCTTGCCTATCGCGGTTTCTTCTCCTATGCGAGCGACCTGCCGGACGAGCTGCGAGAGCGGCTGATCGAAGGACGGGAAACGATGGTGCCTGGAATCCGTCAGGGAATGCACGTCCTCAGGCGGCTATCGATCAGTCCGGTCTCGGAGAGCGACTACGCAGGACCGGTCGCCGTATTGCTCGGCCGCCACGACCACATGGTCCCACTCAGGCAGACCTCGAACGGGATCTCGCGAGTCTTCCCCGAGGCCCGGATCACGGAGGTCGATGAGGTCGGCCACCACCCGCAGGCCGAGAAGCCGGACCTCACCCTCCGCTGGATCGCCGATCAGACCGACTCGAAGATCGCTGAGCCGTTGATGCTGGGGACCCCCTCCCCGTTAGCCTGAGTCGGTCGATGGCCGATTTCCTGCTGATCCACGGGGCGTGGCACGGTGGCTGGTGCTGGGACCGGGTGATCCCATTGCTCGAGGCTGCCGGGCACGGGACTCATTCCCCCACCCTTTCCGGTCTGGAGGAGGACCGGACCGAGCCGGTCGACGGCATCGGAATCGGGACCCACGTCGATGACGTACTCCGGGCGACCTCCGGACTCTCCTCCGACCGGCTCATCCTGGTCGGCCACAGCTACGCCGGATTCCCGATGACCGGGGCGGCCGACGGGTTGAGGGATCAGGTCGCCCTCTACATCTACCTGGATGCGGGGGTACCCGGGGAGATGTCACCCGGAGCGAGCTTCGCCTGGTGCGATGGAAACCCACCCGATGAAAGGGAGAAGAGGCTCGAGGCGATCGTCGACCTGGGCCTCGGACCGGTACTGCCGACCCCCCCGCCAGAGGCATTCGGGGTCGAATCCAGGGCCGATCGGGAGCTGCTCGCCAGGAAGACCAGGCCGATGCCCGCCGGAACGTTCACCGATCGTTTCACCCTTGAGAAAGGCGGCACCGACGGGCTTAACAGGGCCTTCGTGCACAGCGTCGAGCCGGCATATCCGCCTCTGGGCACAACACCGGACCGGGTCCAGGCAGACCCCTCCTGGGACTTCCACGAACTCCGAACCGGCCATGATTCGATGCTCATGGATCCCGAGGCCCTGACAGCCCTTTTGGACGAGCTCGCCGGCACCTGACTTGGGCTCCGGCAGGCGGGATGCCACGAGCCGGACTCCGGAGACGAGTCCGACCCGGACGCTCCCCTAAGACTGCCTGCCTTGTTTCTTCTTCCAGGCAGTCGCCTGAGAGCCGGCAAGTCTCACCAGCGATCCGAGGTTGAGGGTGATGTCGACCTGGTGGAATCCGTATCGCGGTCCCAAAGCCTGCCCGAACCCGGGGCGGGAATCCCCCGCCGGGCCGACGTCGTTGGCCTGCAGCCAGGTATGGGTCGCATTCGAAAGGCACTGGGTCGAATACATGTCGGGCAGGCTCACCCATCGGGTCCGGGGTACGGAGAAGCCTGCGGGTGGAAGCAGGTAGGCCAGCCTCGCTGTCGGGACGTAGGGCAGCGCGGGTCCACTCGTCCCTGGTGCCAGCCCGTTCGGGTTGACACAGAGGACCCGCATGCCGGGTTCCAGCGTGATCCCGAAGAAAGCATTGAGCGGGGGCGTGGAAGGGTAGGTGTTGTACGCAATGACGCAGCCGGTCTGCGTCACTCGCCTGCAGGCCGGGACCCTCTCGAAACTGCCACCAACGTCGCTGCCCTCAGGAACGAGGACCGCAGCTCCGATGATCATTGCCGAGACCAGTTTCCTGCGAACCCTGGAGTCTTCGTCGATCTCCTCCTGGACCAAGCGGGTGAGGTTCTTCGCACCTTGACTGGATCCCAGCAGGATCACTCCCCGACCCCGGTTGAACTTCCTCAGGTACTCCATCCACGCCGACCGAACATCTCGGTAGGCGAGCTCCGGGTCCGGCGTCGTAGTCGGGGGGCTGGTCTGGAGCATCGAACCGGCCTTCGTCAGCTGTCGGTACATGGGCGCATAGACCTTGCACTTGGCCGAAAACCGCGAAGCCTGGTCCTGAGCGACCGAGATCTGCTCCGGGTCTTTTTTCAGGTTCGAGTTGCCCGTCTGTTGGTTGCTTACGGTCGGGTAGACGTAGAAGCAGTCGATCGGTGGCGACTTCGGCCTCCTCGGACTCTCGACCTTGGACTTCCCGTCGGCGTACAGGGCAGTGTCCGCCATCGAAACGGCACAGGGGTTCGACTCGAGGCCGGGCTTGCAGAGCCAGACGGTCGCAGCGTTGGCGGGGGTTGGGCAGAGGATCGAGGCCGATACGAGAGCGGTCGTGACGGCAGCCAGGGCGAACGCGAAGATCCTGGGGCGACCCCGATTGCTGGGTGACCTCGACATCCGACTCCTCCTTTCCGGGCTGGAATCCCGTAGCCCCTGGAAACCGGCGGCCCGCCCGGAATTGCGAACGAGTTGGGGTTCCAAGCCCGCCTCCGGACTCGAACCGGAAACCTCCTGTTTACAAGACAGGTGCTCTAGCCAGTTGAGCTAGGCGGGCGGTCCTTTGATGTTGGCAGGCCGGGGAGGCCCGGGCGGCTCAGGCGGCCTCTCGGGTGGCCAGGTGGCGCGAGATCTTCCGCTTGACCCGCTGCAGGGCGTTGTCCACCGTCTTGGTGTCGCAGCCGAGTAGCAGCGCCACCTCGTCGTAGGAGCGATCCTCGAGGTAGAAGGCGAGCACGCTGCTCTCCATCTCCGAGAGGTTGCCCTTCAGGCAGTTGACCAGACTCCTCAGCTCTTCCGTGGAGATCGCCTGGTTGACCGGATCCGCGGCCGACGGCCCAGGGAGTACATCCTCCATGGTCGTCTCCACCTCACCGGTGCCCGACGGGGACTGGGCGAATGAGACGTACTGGTTCAGCGGGACGTGCTTGTTGCGGGTCGCGGTCTTGACCGCCGTGATTATCTGGCGGGTCACGCAGAGCTCGGCGAAGTTCCGAAAACTCGACTCGCGATCGTCGCGAAAATCGCGAATCGCCTTGAACAGGCCGACCATTCCCTCCTGAATCAGGTCATCCGAGTCTCCACCGGCCAGGAAGTAGGACGAGGCCTTCATCCGGACGAAGCCCTGGTACCGCCTCACCAGTCGGTCGGTCGCGTCGGCCCTGCCCTGCTTGGCAAGGAAGACGAGCTTGATGTCGTCGGGCTCCATCCCGAGTCGTTTGTTGGTCGGCTGCACCCTTCGGGCACTGCCATTCGGGGAGTCGCCGTTCGGCGACGGTGCTGCACTGGCCACTGATTCCTCTCCTCTCGAAGAAGCTCGTGGCGCCACTTACCTCCCCTGGACGCCTTTGTCCTCGAGCCAAGCCTCAGACTAAAGTCGAGGTTGACTCTTTACCGAGGCGGAAGTCTACGGGTTCCACAGGACGTGTCAAGTGCGGATTTGGAAATCGGGCCCTCGACGCGAAGCCGGAAACCGAATTTTTCCTTCCAATATTGGGATTGAGCCCTACCTACGGGATCGAGAGCGGGGTCCGCCTCATTGGCCAAAACTCTTAACCCAAGGTTGAGGTCAAGGGTTTGGACTCCCGCCCCGAGACCGATCCGACTCAGGCTTCAGCGCGCTGTCGAACGGCCTCGAAGAGAAGGGCAGTGGCAGCCGCCGAGACGTTCAGCGAGCCGGTCATCCCGGCCTGGGGAATCGAGGCGATACCGTCGCAGGCTTCCCTTACCCGGGGCCTGAGCCCCTTTCCTTCCGAGCCGAGGACGAGGACGGTGGCGCCCGTGAGGTCGAGCTCCCACGGGGGCACTCCCCCCTCACCTGCGGCGCCCCAGATCCAGTACCCGCCGTCTTTCGCTGACCCCAGCCAATCGGCGAGGTTCCGGACCCGTGCGACGTCAAGGTGCTCGACTGCCCCGGCCGACGCCTTGCAGGCAGCCGGGGTAACGGTCGCCGAGCGACGCTCGGGGATCACCACCCCGAGCGCACCGGCCACTTCAGCCGACCGGCAGGCTGCACCGAGGTTCCTCGGATCCTGAACCTGGTCGAGGGCCAGGATCAGCCCCCTTTTCCCCTCCAGAAGGGCGTTTCCGTCTCCGTAGGGGAAGGGCTCGACCTCGGCAACCACCCCCTGGTGGTCGGGTGATCCGGCGAGGCGCTCCAGCTCGGAGTCCGGCACTTCCGGTGCCCGATGGACCTTCAAGACCCTCCGCCTGCCGGCTTCGGCCTCGGCAACCGGTCGGTGACCGTAGACGATCTCTACCTCGCCCGTCAACTCCGTTTCAGCCTGACCAATGAAGCCCCCTCCTGGGAATCACGGACCTCCCAGCCCAGCTCTGCGAGTCGGTCGCGGATCTCGTCCGCCTGCGCGAAGTCACCTTTTTCCCGGGCCGTCTCGCGCTCCTCGAGCAGGGCCAATGCCTCCCCGTCGGCCTCCTCCTCGAGCCCGGCCAGGCGTTCCAGGCCCAGCAAGCCGAGCATCTCTTCGATCACCGGTGCCGCGCCGGGAGCCTCCCCCTGGTTTGCCCGCCTGAGCAAGTCGAACAGCTCGGCCAACGCCTGTGGCGTGTTGAAGTCATCAGCGAGGGCGTCCCGAAAACGCTCGAGGGACTCGAGCGACGCACTATCCGGCTCGATTTCGTCCGCCCCCGCCTCGCGGAAGAAGTTCCGGATCCGTTCGTTCCTGGCGACGGCCTCCTCGAGGCCTTCCTCCCCGAACGCGAGGGGCTGGCGGTAATGGCCGGAAACCAGGAACGAGACGACGGCGTCGGAGCCGTACCGATCCAGGGCCTCGGAGAGCTGGAAGATGTTCCCCTCGGACTTGGACATCTTCTCCCGATCGGTCTCGACCATCCCGTTGGGCATCCAGATCCTGGCCAGGGGTAGCCCCCGGGCCGCCTCGGACTGTGCGATCTCGTTCTCGTGATGGGGGAAGACCAGATCGGAGCCACCCCCATGGATCGCCAGCGGCAGACCGTCGGCCTCCTGCTCGGCCATCGCCGAGCACTCGATGTGCCACCCGGGGCGACCGGGACCCCACGGAGAGTCCCAAGCGGTGTCCTCACCCTCCTTCTGGGCCTTCCACAGAGCGAAATCGAGCGGGTCGCGCTTCGGCGATCCGTCATCTGGCTCACCCTGGTCCATATCGTCCGGATCGCGGTGGGAGAGGCTCCCATAACCGGGAAAGGACCGGACCGAAAAGTAGACGTCTCCGCCCGACTCGTAAGCATGGTCCTTTGCGATCAGGTCTTCGATCAGGGAGATGATCGGATCGATCGTCTCCGAGGCGAGCGGTTCGGAGTCCGGTCGCCCGAGGCCGAGCCGATCGGTGTCGGCGAGGTAGGCCTCGGTCATCTCCTTTGCGAGCTGCTCCGATCCGACCCCGGTAGCTGTCGCGGCCTCGTAGATCTTGTCGTTGATGTCGGTGACGTTTACCACCAGTCTGGCGTCGTAGCCCTCGCTCTTCAGGAACCTCGAGAAGAGCGAGAAGACCACGAAGGGTCTCGCATTGCCGATGTGGATCCTGGAGTAGACGGTCGGTCCGCAGGCATAGATCGAGACCGGGCTTCCCGGATCGATCGGCTTCCTCTCGCCGCTGGCCGTGTCCTTGACGCTCACCTCACGCATGGCGCCGGAACTCTAAGGCCTTTCCGTGGGATGCCAGAGGTGCCGGCCGACCGGACGGCTGGTCATCCAACGAAGTGCCGGAGCTTCCTGCTGCCTAGAAGGTCCGGTAACCGCCGGACCCGGGACCGCCCTGGGAGCGGCGCGAGCGCCTGCTGCCGGTTTCCTCGCCCTCGGTGCCGGCCGGGCCCGGCGACGGCCTCTCGGAAGGGCCACCACCTTCCGGGGCCCGCGATTCCGCTTCAGGGTTAAAGGGCCTCTGGGGCGGAGGGCTCGCCTCCGCTCCAGCGCTCTCGGTCGGAAAGCTCTCCCACTCCGGGGCAGTCTCGCTGGCGATTTCCTGGGCCTCCTGGCGGGCGCGCTCCCGCGCTGCCCGTACCGACTCTTCCGCCGCCTCCTTCGCGGCCTCGGCCCGCCGTTCTGCCTCGAGGCGGATCCTCTCGTCCTCCTCGACGAGGCGCCTCTCTGCACGCTCCCTGGCCTCCCGTTCGGCATCGCGGGAAAGTCGCTCGATCAGCTGCTCGACCCTTTCGGAGGCCTCGCGACGAATGCGCTCCGTCTCCTCCATAACCCGGCGCTCGATCTCGTCACGCTCCCAGGCAGGAGCGGTGGTCTGGGCAGCGGTCAGGGCCTCTTCACGGGCCCTCTGGCCGGCCTCCCGCGCCTGCTCGCGGGCCCGAAGCTGCTCTACCTCGGTCGTCAGGCGATCGATCTCGGCGCGCATCTCCGATTCCCTGCGTCGGTGCTGCTCCTGGTCCCAAAGGCGCTCGTCTGCATGCTTGCGGGTCGCCTCCTCGGACTCCGCAGTAAAACGTTCGATCAGCTCCTCGACCCGCTGCTCCGCATCGCGACGGACGCTCTCGGTGCCCTCCATCACCCGCCGACCTACCTCAGCCTCCATGCGCTCGATCTGCTCGGCCGTGCGCCGTTCGAACTCGGCAGCACTCGCCTCGGCCTCTGCTGCCCTTCCCTCGGCCGCCCTGGTCTCCTCGACCAGCTCGGCGATCCTCCGGTTGGCCTCGGCCTGAGCCGCCTCGCTTGCCTCTCGGGCGAGCCGCTCGGCCGTCTCCTCGAGCTGGCGGGTGCGCGCGGCAAGCTTCTCCTCGCCTTCTGCAGCGACTTTGCCGAGCGCCTCGGCCCGGCCTTCACGCTCGGCCTGGAGCTCTTGCTTCGCCCTGCCGAGCTCTGCCTCCAGCCTCGAGCGCTCGGTGTCGATCTCCCTTTCCTTCCGGGCCAGCTCCTTCATCCGGTCCTCGGCCTCCGAGCGCGCCTTCGTGGCTGCCTCGATCTTCGAGCGTGCCTCACCGCCTAGCTTGGACAGCGTCTCCCGGGCCTTCTCCTTTATCTCCTCCCGGGCTTCTGCCAGTTCCCGCGTCGCCTCGGCCCGAACCTGTTCGACCTGCTGGTCGACCGATGCGGCACGGGCTTCGGCCTCGGCAGCCTTGCGTTCCATCTCGCGGGCGCGTGCAACCGCCTCTCGAGCCCCCTCGAGTGCCTTCAGCTCGCGTTCGCGGGCTTCGAGCTCGGCCTTACGGGCCTTCGCCTCGCGGGCCTGGAGCTCACCGGCAAGGGCCTCGAAACGGGCCGCGACTTTTGCCGAAGCCACCGCTACGGGCTTCAGCTCGTCCGGAATTTCGCTCCCACCGCCGGAAGCGGCAGGTTGGCGGGGAACCCCCGTCTCGCTCATCCTGGAATCCATCCTACTCCCCAATATGGCGTTTAACGACTTTTCCGGTCTCGTTACGGGGGAGGCGGTCGAGGAATACCACTTCCCTTGGGACCTTGAACGATGCCAAGCGCTCCCTCACGTGGTCCCGAATCTCCTCCGAGTCCGGCTCATCGCCCGGTTTTCCGACGACATGGGCGACGAGGGCCTGCCCGAACCGGTCGTCATCAACCCCGATCACCGCGACCTCGACCACGCCATCCATCGCTGCGATCTCGTCCTCGACCTCCCTGGGGAAGACGTTTTCCCCACCCGAGACGATCATCTCGTCATCCCGGCCGTCGACCCGCAGGAGCTCGCCCTCGAAGTGACCGACATCCCCGGTAGAGACGAAGCCTTCCACCCGCTCCTTGTCCGAGCCGTCCGAGTACCCCTCGAAGGCCATCTCGTTTCGCACGAAGATTCGGCCCTCCTCGCCCGGGGGAACATCGTGGCCCTCTCTGTCGAGGAGCCTTACTTCAGTCCCCCTGACCGGCCTCCCGGCAGTACCGGGGTCGGCCCTCAATTCGCCCGGTCCCGCGACCGAGACGAAGGCAACCTCGGTCGATCCATAGAGGCTGTAGAGGTTCTCGCCAAAAAGATCCATCCACTCGGTCGCGAGCCTTCCTGGCAGTACCGACCCCGAGACCGAGGTGATCCGGAGTCGATGCCGTGATCGGGTCATCCCCTCGACCTCGGCCCACTCGACCATCCGCTGCAGCATCACCGGAACGGCGACGAGGGTCTCCGGACTGTGGGTTTCGAGGAGCTCGACGGTGCGACCGGGATCGAACCGGCCGTCGAGGATGACGGTGGCTCCAAGGGTCAGCGAAAGGGCGAAATTGACGAATCCCCACGAGTGGAAAAGAGGGGCCGCGATCACCACCCTCTCCCCCGACCGGCGCGGGATTCGATCGATCAATGCGGCCATTCCGGAAAGTCCACTGGCGGTCGACCGGGGCGCGCCCCTCGGGCGGCCGGTCGTCCCCGATGTGAGGATGACGAACCGTGGGGGATCATCCCTCCGGGGTAGCTTCTCGGTGGCCGGACCGCAGGCCAGAGACTCGAGGGTGGCGAAACTCTCCCCTGGCCCGTCTCCTCCAGTTACGAGGGCGAGTTCGATCTCCGGGAGCCCAGCAGCGATCTCTTCGAACTCCGGGTCGAAGACCAGGGCGGAAACGCCCTCTTCCTCGATTACATCCTCGACCTGTGGTCCGGAGAACATCGTGTTCAGGAGGACGACGTCGAGGCCCGCCCTGGCAGCACCGAGGACCGCTTCGACCATGCCGCGGCCGTTCCGGCAGAGGATCGCAACCGACTTGCCCGGCCCCAGGCCCTTCCCGATCAGGCCCGAGGCGATCGCCGAGACGCGACGATCCACCTCGGAGTAGGTCAGCGAGCCGTCCCGGTCTTCGATCAGGATCCGGTCGGGATGCTTGATCGTCGCGACCCGAAGCGCAGTCGGGAGGGTCTGCCCCCCGACCACCAGCGCAGCCAGGGCCCTGACCGCCCTGTCCGGTCGATCGGGTCCGAGGATCCCGGCACGGATCAGGACCGAGATGTCGAATCCGGCATCGGACACGGCGTTACGAACGGCATCGAGGCGACTCATCCCGCTCCTCTCGTTCCTGATCCTCCGGTCACGGAATCTCGATCGAGGAGACTGCGATGCAGGCGATCCCCTCTCCCCTTCCGATCCACCCCATCCCCTCATTGGTGGTCGCCTTGACGTTCACCCGTGCCCCGGTTGCTTCGGCTAGAGAGGCCTCGATCGCCGCCCGGTGTGCGGCCAGTTTCGGAGCCTCGAGGATGACGGTTGCGTCCAGGTTGACGATCGTCCCGCCGACCATCCCGACTGCGGTCCTGAGGAGGTCGAGTGAGACCGCACCCCTGAACTGCTCATCGTCGTCAGGGAAGTGGGTACCGATATCCCCCAGTCCGGCTGCACCGAACAGGGAATCGATTATCGCGTGAGTCAGGACGTCGGCATCGGAATGACCGGCCAAGCCGACTTCGCCCGGCAGTTCGACCCCACCGAGGACGAGTCGACGCCCCTCCTCGAAGCGGTGGCTGTCGTAGCCGATGCCGACCTGGACGGTCAAGCCGGTGACCACCGACCTGACACCGACCTCAACATCCCGAGACCTTCCATTCGGGTACCCGGCCCCTGGCCCGCTCGAACAACGCCTCGACCAGCTCGATGTCCCCCGGGTAGGTCACCTTCGGGTTCGGAAGGGGGAGCTCGACCACGGCGACCTTGCCACCGTTCCTTTCGACCAGGTAGGCATCATCGGTCGCAGCCCCGAGGTCCCCTGCAGCGATCGCCTCCCTCAGGGATGCGGTGCGGAACACCTGAGGAGTCTCGGCCAGCCTCAGGCAATCGCGATCGAGCGTCCCTTCGATCTGCCCCCCGGAGTCCACCTGCTTGACCGTGGCAGAGACTGGCGCTGCGACTATCGCCCCGTCGAGCTCCGGGTTGCCGGCGAGAAGGGATACCGCCACGTCGAAGTGCTCCGGGGTGACCAGGGGACGGGCGGCATCGTGGACGGCCACCAGGTCGGTCGAGACAGCCTCCAGCGCAGCGGCGACCGACTCGGAGCGCGCCGAACCACCGGGGACCACCCTGACACCGGCCCTCTCGAAGAACTGCTCCTCACCGGGCGGAACGGCGACCACGATCTCTCCGATCCGGGAGGCATCCTCAGCGGCAACCACGGACCACTCGTAGAGCGGGCGCCCGGCCACCTCCACGAGGGCCTTGGAGCCGCCCGCCCCGAGCCGTTCCCCGGATCCGGCGGCGACGATGACCGCAGATGCGGTCATCTCACCATCCATGGAGCTCCCTTCCGGAGCCAACCACCGGACCTCTGGCTCAGCTCGAGGCGCCGGCCGCGACCGTCGCCTGGAACCTCTCCTCGAGAAGGGTGTCGAGGTACTCCTCTGCACCTTCCTCGTCCTTGTCGAGCGCGTACATGAACTCCGAGGCGAGGATCTTCTTCGCCTGGGTGTACATCTGCTTCTCCCCGGTCGAAAGGCCCTTCTCCATCTCCCGCAGGGCGAGGTTCCGAACCACCTCGGCGAGCTCGAACACGTCGCCGGTACGGATCTTCTCCTTGTTGTACTTGAACCGCCGGTTCCAGTTCTTCGGCATGTCGGAGACCTCGTCCGAGAGGACCGAGATCACCTTCTTGATCTCGTCCTCGTCGATCACCCTCCGGAGTCCGATGGCGGCGGCGGTCTCCACCGGTACCTCGACCGTCATCTCGTTATGGAGGATCTTGATCGTCAGGTACTCGCGCGACTCGCCGAACTTCTCGGCCTTCGCCTTCTTCATGATCACCCCGGCTCCATGCCGCGGGTAGACGACCTTCTCGCCCTTCTTGAACTCGCTAACGGTGGAGATATCGACTTCGATCTCCTCCACTGCTTCTTCTTCTACTTCCTCTGTCTCGGGAATCGTCTGCTCCTTTTCTCTGATGACGGCTCCTCGGCCGTCAGTTGTTGAAGACCTTCTCGCTGCCCGCTGCCTCTCCGACCCGCCTCAGGCCCTCGCGGATGTCCTTGGCCCGAGCCGGTCCCACTCCCTCGACCGACGCGATCTCATCGTCGGGTGCCGCCCCGAGCTCCTCGAGGCTCCCGAACCTGTGTACCAGGCCCTGGATCGCCAGTCGGGGCAGCCGGGGAACCTCGGCCAGGGCGCGATAACCACGTGGCTCGATGGCGAAGTCGAGCGTGTTCAGCTTGCGGTCGTAGCCGAGCGCCTCGGCGAGGGTGCCGAAGTCGAGAAGTTCGTGGTGGGGCAGGCCGGAGATCCCTTCCGAGATTGCGGCAATCGATCCCTCCGAATCGTCTACCGCATAGTCGCGGACCAGGGCGGTGCGGATCGCCGAAACACCGACCAGGGTCTCCTCGAGCTGGATCTCGATCAGCCTGCCCTCGGACCCCAGCTCGACGATGAAGCGTTCGACCTCCTCCGCCACCCGGACCACCATCTCGGACCGCTGGATCGCCGAAAGCGCGTCGTAGAGGACCGCCGTGCCGTCGAATTCAGCGCGGGTGAGGCGCCCGCAGAGCTGATCCAGGCGCTCCCTGTAGGTGGCGAGCGCGGCCATCGCCTGGTTCGCCTTGGCGAGTACCGACGGGATGTCCTCGAGCACGTACTTCTCTCCGTCGACGAAGATCGACACGACGTCCCTTCGGCGGGAAACCGCGATTACCAGGGCGTCGACCTGACGGGAGATGCGCTCGGCAGTTCGGTGGCGGGTACCGGTCTCGCTCGACTGGATCGTCGGATCGGGGAGCATCTGGACGTTTGCCCAGAGGATCTTCGAGACATCGGAATCGACGACGATCGCCCCGTCCATCTTGGCCAACTCGTAGAGCAGCGCCGGGTTGAAGTCGACATCGAGCTTTATTCCGCCGGACAGCATGAACCCGAAATCCTCGACGTCGCCGACGATCACCAGCCCACCCGTCCCGGCGTCGACGATGCTGTCGATTCCCTCCCTGAGCGGGGTCCCCGGAGCCACCGAATGAATTGCGCCGAGTAGCCTCGGGTGTTGACGCTCGGGCATGTCCAGGGTGTCGTCGGGAGACGGGGCCATCCGAAGGATTATGCCAGATTCCGCTTGTTTAGCGGATTTCTGGCCCTGGATGGCAAGATCGATGTCGATCGGGCCGATCCGGGGAGCGGCGGACCGCCGGACTGGGCCAACCAATACGATCCCCTCCATGGACTTCTGGCTCTTCCTCCACCTGGTCGCGATGGCCTTCTTCCTCGGGGGACAGCTGATGCTGGCGGCCGTGGTCGTGCCCGTGGTCAGGGGGGACGGAGACCCGACCGCGATGAAGGCGGTGGCGCAGCGGTACGG
>JBMSXD010000036.1:0-13363 GCA_049425265.1 Solirubrobacterales bacterium | reverse complement strand
GGCTTCCGGATTACCCCTTTTGACGACCCTCTGTAGTGGCGGTGATCCCGTTCAGCATGAAGCAGCCGACCGCTGAGTACCAGGCCTCCTCCAGGGCGAGCACGGCCCCGTCGGCCTTCCGGCCCGTCTTGCTAAGACCCTCGAAGCCGGCCCTCCCCCAGTCGGTCGACCAGGTCGGGTAGCCCATGTCCAGGCCCCTCCTCTGGAGGGCGGAAGACCAGGCATAGACGGTCGAGGTCGCACCCTCGACCGCCGCCGGCAGAAGCTCCCCTCCCGAGCCCCGACCGATCTCCCGCCCCAGACCGAAGCTCCTCAGCCCCAGGGTCGAGTCACCGCTGACCAGGATCGCACCGAGGGCGAAGTAGGAGATAGCACTCGATGCCTGGGCGATCTCGGCCTCGATCGGGTTTATCCCACGGGGGATCCGGTCGACCTGTCGCCCGAGGACCCTCAGTGTCGGGGAGACGAAGGGGGCCGCGCCACCCAGCCCGACCGCCTCGACCACGTCCCGGAAGTAGCGCTCGCTCGCCCTGCCACCCCTGACCAGGAAGTTCGTGTAGCCGGAGAGGAAGGCCCCGGTCCGCTCGCTCCCCGGCGGGTCCGGCAGGCGGGGGCTGGATGCAAGCGCTGCCTCGAGCGCGTCCGGGCCGAACACCTCGATCGAGGTGGCCGAGTCGGCAACCACCCCGGCCAGCGCCAAGAGCGCCCTTGGGTCGAGCCCCTGACCCCGGTCCAGCCGTTGGCCGACCACCTCGAGCAGGGCACTCGAGTAGGTGATCCAGCCGAGCGCCACCGGGACGAGCAGCTGCTGTTCGAAGCCGAGTCCGGCCGCCCTGCGGATCGCCCGCGAGGTGAGCTTTCGGGCCTCCCCCTTCAGCGCCCGGATCCTCTTCCCAAGGAGTGAGGCCGCCGCCGACTCGCCACCGGAGTCGATAGCAGAGCCGACCCCCGCCTCCAGCTCGTCCCGTGCCGCCGCCTTCAGCGCGTCCACCCCGAGGCCGTCGCCCAAGGCCAGCTCCCCCCTCGCCTCGGCCTCCCTCGCTGCACCGGCCCGCCCGAGCGTGGAGGCGGCGATCACCCCCGGTCCGGCAGCGGCGATCACCCGCGACGTCCTCGCAATCAGCCGGGCGGTGGTTCGGCGGGCGATCGGACCGACCGACCTGCCGACCCTCGGCCGGGTCGTCGAGTCCGGGGCGACGCTCTTCCCGGTGAAGTAGCGATACGCGGTCCCTACGTCCGGGATGACCTCGACCTCCACCCCGAGGGATCGACCCAGCCGGACGATGTCCACCTCCTTCCCGGTCACCGGGTCGAATTCGACCTCGGTCCCGACCGGGATCAACACGGTGTCATAGCCATCTTCGGCCGCCGACCTCACTTTGGTCACCACGTTGGTCACCACTCCGACCGAACCGTTCGGGTTGACCGTCCCGGTCATGGTCACGCCCGAACGGAGCTCGTCCCCGCGGATCGCGGCCAGCACCCCGACCGCCAGCGCCGCCCCGCCGGAGGGGCCGTCTATAGGCCCGGTCACGTCGAAGGTCACGTCCACCTCGTTCGGATCCGACCCGCTGATCAGGGTTCCGACGGCAGCCGCGGACGAGGAGGCCGCCTGCCACTGGCTCCCCGCCCCCTTTGCGGCAATGTCCTTCAGGTTCAAGGTGAAACCCGGCTCCCCTATCTGGCGGACCTCGACCGTGGCCTTCTCGATCCCGCCCGCGACCGTGCCGTCGGACTGGTTGGCCGCCCAGAGCACGGGGACCGTCAGCGAGTCATCCGACCCGCAGCCCCCGAGCGCGACCGAAGCCGCGGCGAGGAAGAGCGCTACGCCGTACGTGCGACTACGGTGAATCGCTTGTATCTCCTCGTGTCGGTCAGGCGGGTGACCACCATCTCGATCTTGCAGAACGGCTGCCCGTCGGCGAGGGTTCGGGAGTCCCCCTCAGCCAGGTCGATCGGGTTGTCGTCCCAGCCAGACAGGCAGGGGTTCCGGCCCGGGTCCTTGCCCTGAATCACGAATCGGGGCTTTCTGGCGGCCGGGTTGAGCAGGGCGAAGGTGATGGTGCCGTATCCCTCGTGCTGGCCGCCCCAGGCGATTGGCCACCGGATCTGGCTCTTCCAGCTTTCGCGTGTTCCGTTCTCTTTCGTGCAGACGGCATTGAAGAGGATCTCGTCGGTCGCGCGCCAGACGGCCCGCTGTCCGTTGGGTACCTCGCGAAGGGCGGTCCCCCCGGTCCACTCCGGGCAAGGGGCGACGAGATCGCTCAGGGCCTTCGCCTTTGCCGCGATGCTCATCTGGGCCAGGTTCTCGGGATCGGTGAACTGGCTGGTGAAATCGATCTGAACTCCTCGATACCCCAGCTTTGGAAAGGAGTCCCCGGTCTGCCCTTCCCAGGCGAGCGGGGCCTCGCCGGAAGCCCGGCGGTCGGGCGAGTCGTCGCCGTCCCCGCTACACCCGGCGAGCACAAACGCGACCAGGGCCGCTGTAACGACAGCCGCTGCCTTCAGCCCGACGCCCCCTCCAACCGGTGCGGTCCTCATCGACCGTCCTCGATCGGGCCGGTGCCTCGCGTTGTCGGGCCGGATCAGAAAACCTCGATCGTGTATCGCTTGAACAAATCGGTATCGCCCCGGCGGGTCACCTTGAACTCGACCTGGCAGCGATCCGTGTTGTCGATCAGGGTTTCCGACCTACCTTCCTTGAGCGCGAACTTCTTGGTACCGATTCTCGGGCAGGAATCATTGGAGTAAAGCCTGACGTAGGGCCTGCCGATCCCCGGGTTTATGACCGAGAATCCCACCTGGTTCGCATAACCGGGTCCTCGGTTCCACCTGATGAGGCTCTCGAACTTGCCCGAATCTTTGGCGTCGACGCTCTGGAGGATCTCCCCGGCGTAGGCCTCCCACCTGGCGAAGAAGTTATGCCAGACATCCCGGGGCTCGGTACCACCTCTCCGGGTCCCGCAGCGGTTGTTCGGGGTCGGGCTCTTCGGGCAGTAGTAGCCGTCGGCCGCGATCCCGACGATCAACGGTTCGTTATTGACCCGCCGACTGTTGATGATTTCGACCTCGACCCCCCGATACGCGTTGGCGGTGTTGCCGGTCGTCCCGGACCAGGCCTTTTTCGGGCCGGCAGCTGCCTGCCTTTCCCCGTCGTTGGAATCGCTGCCGCAAGCGACGAGCACCAGCGAGGATGCTGCGAGGATCGAGGCGAGGGCAATCGGGGCGAAGCGTCTGACGGGCATGAGCGGTGGTTCCTTTCTTCAGACGTTTCCGTAATTCAGCGGGTCGCGGGAAAGCGTAGCCCAAGATAAAACAGGCAGTCACCGCTGTCCATAACCGGGCTAAGGCCGAAGCTCGGCGCCGCGACTCCTATCCGGGCGCCCCTGGCCGTCTGCTTCGCCCGCTGACCACCGGCCAACCAGGGACGACCTAGAATCAAGTCGGAGAGATGACTGACGGGTTCCAGAGAGATGAGGAGGTCGAGACGGAACGTCTCGCCGATCTACGGGACCTGGGGATTCTCGACACTCCGCCAGAGGACGAATTCAACGATCTCGTGGCGACTGCATCGAGGATCGCTGGCACGCCGATCGCCCTGATGAGCCTTGTCGACAAAGATCGTCAGTGGTTCAAGGCCCGCCGGGGCCTCGAGGTCAGTGAGACACCGCGGGACATCGCATTCTGCAGCAGGGCGATCGAGGATCCCCTGGAGCCCCTGATCGTCAAGGACGCCCGGGTCGACCCCCGGTTTGCCGACAACCCCCTGGTCACTGACGATCCCAACGTTGCCTTCTACGCCGGGGTACCGATCGTCACCGCTGACGGGAACGCCCTGGGGACGATCTGCGTGATCGATCGAGAGCCCGGGGACCTCAGTGAGGACCAGGTGGAGGCGCTCAAGGGAATCAGCAGACAGGCAGCAGCCCTCCTCGAGCTGCGCAGGCAGACCCGAAAACTGAGCTCGGTGCTGGACAAGGAGCGCGCCGCCGCCGGTACCAGTCCACTTCACGACCCGTTGACAGGACTCCCTAACCGAGAGGCGTTGGAGGCCGAGATCGATTCACTGGACCCGGCCGAACCCGTCAGCCTCTTTCTGGTGGATGTCCTCCGGTTCAGCGAAGTCAACGCGGTACTCGGCCGAGAGGGGGGCGACCAGGTGCTCCGCTTCGTCGCCCACCTGCTGGCCGATCATCTCTCGACCAAGGACACCCTCGCCCGGGTGGATGCGACGAGCTTTGCGGTACTCGTGCCGGGGGTGGGTGCGGTCGGAGCTGAAACCCTCGCCCGAGACCTCTCCAGAGTGCTGTCCGAGCCGATCGAGATGGAGGGATTCGACCCGGTCGGAATCACGGTCGCGCTCGGGACGGCCACCAGTGGGGCAGACTCACCGATCCCTACGATCCGCCTGTTGGAGTCGGCCGAGCAGGCAACCGGTCAGGCCAAGAGGGAGGGAGCCGGCGCGGTGGTAGCCGCCGGTTCGGAGACCTTCGACGCGAGGGCACATCAGGCCGACCTCCGTGCGGCGCTAGGCGCGGCAATCGCCGAGAAGGCGATCGAAGTGGCCTACATGCCGGTGGTCGAGCTCGAGTCCCGGGCGATAGTCGGAGCTGAAACATTGGCCCGTTTCCCAGGTGAGGAATTCGAAGGCGTTTCCGTCGAGGAGATCATCGCCCTGGCCGAAGCTGATGGGACAGTGGGGGCGATCGACCAGCTGGTGATCGAACAGGCCCTGGCCGACTTCTCGGCCGGCCTGGTCGGAGCGCCCTCGGTCGGCGCCAACATTTCCCCGATCACCGTTGGTCCCGCTCTGCCGGAGAGAATCCGCGATGCGCTCGATCGGAACGGAGTCAGCCCGGACTGCTTCGTTGTCGAAATCACGGAGCGAGTCGCGCTGTCCGAATACCCGGATCTGAAGGCTGCGCTGGAGCAGCTTTCGGCCATGGGGATGCGGATCGGGATCGACGACTTCGGTGCCGGAGCGACTTCGATCACGGACCTTCGGAACCTGCCCTTCGATGCGATCAAGCTGGATCGCTCCCTGACCGAAGACATAGAGGGTCCCGACAGTCGCCGGGCACTGATGATCATCCAGGCCCTCACATCGATGGCGAAAGGCCTCGGTATCGACATCCTGGCCGAGGGCATCGAAACCGAGGGCCAGCGCGAGAAACTCCTCGAGGTAGGCGTGACCTACGGGCAGGGCTATCTCTTCGGTCGACCTGCCCCTGCAAACACGATCCCTTCATCAACCGAGGCCGCGATGCTGGGCGCGCCGAGACCCGTCGGTGCGCAGATGCAACGGCTGACCGGCTCCTTCTTCGACCAGTCACCAGACCTCGCCGCTGTCGGAACCAACGAGACGCTCCTGCGGATCAACGGGAACTGGGAGAAGAGCCTGGGCTGGGAGGAAGACGCGTTGCTCGGCCGGCCCCTTTCGGATCTGATCCACCCGGAAGACCTGCCGCGGGTGCTCGAGCAAATGGCCAAGGCCGCCAACGCTGAGGGCGAGGGATCCTTCGAGGCCCGTTTCCAGGCCTCGGATGGCTCTTGGCGGACCCTGGATTGGAACCTCCGGCGCGACCCGGATTCGGGCCTCAACCTCTTAACGGCCCGTGACATAACCCGGGAACAGACCGTCGAGAGCGAGCGCACACGACTGCGCCAGGTGATGGAAGTGCTGAGCAAGCTCCAGATGAGCTACATCGACCAGGGGGTGAGCAGGGACTGGTGGTACGACGCCCTCGAGGGCATCGTTGAACTAACTGACAGCGAGTATGGATTCCTCGGCCGAGTAGAGCACGACTCGGAGGGCCAGCCCTTCCTCGTCACCTACGCTCTCACCAACATCGCCTGGAACGACTGGTCGCGCGAGGTCTGGGACGAATACCAGGAGGTTGGTCTCGAGTTCCACAACCTGAAGACCCTGTTCGGCGTCACGCTCGCAACCGGGGATCTCTACATCGCAAACGATGCCCCCAACGACCCGAAGAAGGGTGGTCTGCCGGAGGGTCACCCCGCCCTCAATCACTTCGCTGGGATCCCGATTCGCGGTGACGAGGGAATAGTCGGAATGGCAGGCCTGGCAAATCGCCCCGGGGGCTATGACGAAGCATTGATCGAAGACCTCGATCCGATCTTCGCGTCGCTCAGCCAGATCATCAGTCACGACATAGTCCTCCGGCGTGCCCGTCAGGTCGAGTTCGATGCAAGCTCGAATGCCGCTGCGGTGGAGGCCATTCTCGAAAGCCAGGACATCCAGCACGCAATCGACATCGTCGGGAAGTCCCTGGAGGCGGTCGAACCCGACTCGCAATCGGATCTGTTCGTGATTGGCGAGAGCCGGGATCGACTCAAGCAGTACGGCATCACCGATCCCGAGGATGGCGACACGCTCCACAGGGATGCCTGCCTCGGCCTGACCCGAGGGGAGATTCACGTCAGTCAACCCGGCGACCAACCCAACAAGAGGTGCGCTCACGCCCCATCGGACTCGGTGACGATCTGTACTCCAATCGAGAACCCGGATGAAGAGTTCGGTGTCCTCATCACCAGGGGTGTTGGTGGAGACGTGGGAGAGGATCGACTCCCGGGGGAGGCGGTCGAGAGGCTGACCCAGAAGCTTGAAACCCTTGGCACGGCGCTCGCCGAGGTCGCTCGCCGGGAAGACCTGACCCACAGAGCACTCACGGACTCCCTGACCGGCCTGGCGAATCGGCCTGCCTTCATCCAGGCCGTCAATCGTGCGCTGGACACTTCCTCTGCCGACGGATCAGGATTTGGGGTGATGATGTTCGACCTCGATGAGTTCAAGCGGGTAAACGATGACCTCGGCCACCCCGCCGGTGACGCCGCCCTGCGGGAAGTAGGGGTGCGGCTGAAGAAGGCCCTCAGGGATGACGACACCGTGGCGAGGCTCGGCGGGGACGAGTTCGGGATCCTGATCCAGAGACTGGGAGAAGACCCGAAGCAGCTGGAAAGGACCTGTGACCGGGTGCGAGAAGTGATCGCAGGTATCCCGCTCGACGGAATCGGTGTGACCGCCTCGATCGGTGCAGTACAGGTGACCGGTGCGAAGACCTCCTGGGACGAGATTTATCGAAGCGCTGACCGCGAGCTCTACGAATCGAAGAGATCCGGAGGCGATCAAGCTCACCTCCTGCTTGCCGATGACTTCATCGATCGGTTGGATTCGCCGGACGCCTGACCTCCCACCGCACGTTTGACTCCCTTCCCTGCCTGCGAAGGAGTGTGGGGACTGCTGTGATCGCCGTCGGAATGCCTGTGACAAGCCAGTAGACGAGTGGGTACCAGGGAAGCACTGCCAGGCCGGAAGTCGCGGTCCGGTCGTACTTTCGGTCGAGCAGGATCCCGAAGGTGAGCTGTACGACCGCAGCGGTAAGCACTATTGCCGTCCAGCCCCAGGGAATCGGTGTGAGGTCAACCGTTGAGACGGCCCTCGCCGCCTCGGCAAAGACAAGGACGAGGAACAAGAAGACCAGGAGGTACCACCAGATGATGGAAACCGCCGCCTCGAGATAGGTCGGCCAATGCCTGCGATTCCTCCAGTGGCCCAGGACTCCGGGGTTCGCCTTTAGAACCTCGACCAGGCCCCTGGCCCATCGAATGCGCTGGCGCCAGAGGTCGGACAGCGTCTCCGGCACCACCATTCCGATTACGGCCCGTGGTTCATAGCGACCATCGAAGAAACGGCGCTGAATTCGCCAGGTCAGCTCGATGTCCTCGGTCGCCATAGAAGGGTCGAACGGCCCAACCGCTGCGACTACCGACCGACGAAAAGCACTGATTACCCCGCTCATGGTCAAGATCCGGCCCCAGACCACCTGGGACCGACGCATCAGTGAAACGTTGGAGGCGTATTCGACGACCTGAAGCTCGGTAAGGGTGTTCACGCGGTTGATGGGACGAGGATTCCCGGTCACTGCACCTACCCGGGGCAATCGTACGAAGTGCGCGGCCATGAACCGGAGAGCGTGCGGGTGAATCCGTGCGTCGGCGTCAACGACGACGACGATCTCCCCGGTAGTAACCGCCAGGGCATCGTTCATCGCGATCGCCTTGCCCTCGTTTACTCGCTTCTCGAGGAACCGCAACCGTGGATCCTCGGCGAGCTTCTCCTTGATGACACGGCCGGTTTGATCAGAGCTTCCGTCATCTATTGCGATCACCTCGAGCGAGGGATAGTCGACCTCACGGAGGGCGTCGAGGCAAGCACCGATCGTGCTCTCCTCGGAATAGGCAGGCACGAGCACGGTCACACTGGGAAGTTGGTCATCCGGTACCTCATAGAAGGAATCGGCCTTCCTTGTCTCGCGATCAACGGCGAACCTGGCTGCACCTGCGATCCACGCGGTTGACCAGAGGAGCACATACAGACCAACGAACAGGAAGAGCGCGTAGTAAACGGTCAACCACATGTGCTTAAACGACCTCGCTAATGCGCTTTGCTTCTCCGTCCAAGACGGCGCGAAGGTGACGCGCTTCTCCTGCACCCGCCTCTATCTCGACCTTTCGGCCGAGCGCATCCTCTTCGTAGGTAAGCAACACCTTCGGGAGCCCGGACCGGCCCCCGTAGCGACGCTCCCGCCGATGGGCCAGCGACCGATTCCAGGCGACCCAGCTGACGGTAACTATGAGGGTCAATACGGCACAGGCTGCCCAGATCGAGGCTCCAACCAAGAGCTGATCGGGCTGTTCGACGATTGCCCGCCACCAGATCAGGCCGAATACCAACCAGGCCGGGATTCCGGCGGCAGCGGTACGCCAATGGCCAGGACGCGAAGCCCCCGGGGGGAGGCGGTGATCCCGGCGACTGCCTGGCGACGCCTCTTCAGCCGCCAGCCTCCGTCCTTGAGGCTCCGGCTCGACCGAACACTTCGATCCCGCCCGCGGTTCCAACTATCCTCCTTGAACTCGTAAGGGCTAATCAGGGTCGAGTATCCCAGACTCGACGCGCCCGACAGGATTCGAACCTCAAGACCTTCGGTTTCCAAGACCGATGCCTGCGGTAGCTCCGAAGGTCTGAGCCGAGTCGCTTAGGTCCGCTGCTCGGCCTTCTGGCCCAACCGGGAGAAGGGGTCGTCGACCGTTGGGGGCTTCTGCCTTCCCTCTTGCCGTGGGCGCTCCGCAAGCGGGGAGGTTGCCCCCCGGCTAGAGCGAACCCTCGGGCTGCATCTCGGCGAAGGAGGAGCCTGAAACCTTCTTGCCCGCGAGAGTGCCCCGGTAGCGGAAGAGGCCTTCGTAGACGGCCCGGCCGGCGAAGTTGACCTCCGAATCCTTGGTAACGGCGGTCAGGGTCAGGCTACCCCTGCGGGACGGCTTTGGGCCGCGGAGTCTGAGACGCCACTCCATGAAGTACGTCTTGCCGGAGGAAGGACTCGTCCACTCGGACCCCTCGACGGGTTTCAGGGAGATGTCGTCGATCCCCCAGTTGTAGGCGACGCGGGCCCCGTTCTTTGCCTTCGGGCTCTTCGGCGTCACCAGCGCCGCGTAAGGAAGGCTCCCCACCGTCGGCTGGCTCATCTTGCCGATCGCCATTCCGCCCCCGAGGGCCGGGATCGGGGTCTCGAAGGAAATCCAGTTGAAGCCGTTGTTGACGATTTGCTCGGAGTTCGCATCGAAGGACTGGGTGCACTGGTCGAAGAACATGTAGCCGCCGTCACCCTTCAGGATCAGCGCGTTGTTGCGGTAGACGACGAACTTCTGGACCTTGAGGAGCGGTGAGGAGTAGTAGTAGTTGCCCTGATTAGTCATGGGGTCGTTGGTGGCTTTCAGGTAGTCCCTGATCGAGCCTCCGAACCGATCGTTTACCGCCGAGCGCTGGCTCGCCGAAAGCCACTGGGGCTTGAAACCCGAGGGACCGAAGCCCCACATCGCGATCCCGAGCGGATCCTTCACCCGGAGGTAGACCGTCAGAGGTTCGGCCGGGGCTCCTCCGGATCCGATCGACTCGGAGGGAATATCGGCGGTCACCTCGTAGATCGAGCCAGGCCGCCCGAGCTGACCCTCGACGACCCGCATATCGATGAAGTTCGGCTTCTGCCCAGCGCTGACCGTCTCGGCCCTGGCACTCCACGGATTCGAGGTGAGCGACATCGGGAAGGTCAGCTCGGGAATGCCGTTGATGACCCCGCCGAAGATGCCCTGACCGGTGTTCATCATCACCGTAGAGAGGGAGATCGGCAGGCTGGGGACCTGGGGAATCAGGCCATCCTGCCTCTGGACCATCGCAGCGAAGGAATTGAACTTCCCGTTCGGGGTCTGAAGGTTCCCGAAGATGATCTGCGACTGCATCTCCATCTGGGTCTGGTCGTTGGAGAGGTAGCTCCTCATCCCGGCGGGACTCTTCGCCTGGAGCTGCGCGGGGTAGTTCGAGTAGTACGCGGGAGCGAAACCGTCTGCGGATGCCCCCGCTGCGAGGGATCCCCCGGCGACCACCAGAAGGACCATCACCAAGCCGGTCGCAAGCCGCCAGCGCAGGATTCCGTCCATCGGGAGACGGTAGCAGCAGGATCCCTAGGGGCCGACGATTCCCTGCCGGAGGAATCGAATCGACGCGCCCGACAGGATTCGAACCTCAGGACCTTCGGTTTCGTAGTCTCGAAGTCGAACGGCACGAGGATGCCCCGCCCGAGACGAGACCTCCCACTCGCCGCCCCCTGGGCAAAGCCACGACATACTCACTCTCGGATGGTCGATATATGAGTGCTACTCTCAGGCGCTCGGTAATCGAGCCGTTTCGAAAGAAAGATGAGCCCAATGTTCAACCGCGGTTCACGCGTCGCCTTGCTGGCAGTACTTCCGCTTCTCGTCGCCTCCCCCATGGTCCTCGCCGCCTGCAGCGGCGATGACGAAGAATCCGACCGCCAAGCGTCCGGAGGCAGGACTCTCGCCTGGGAAGGTCAGACGGGGAACGCATACTTGAAGGCGCGTGGTGTCGAGGTCAAAATCGTCAACACTTACCGTGTCAAGGACCGTCCGATGAACGTCGGGATCTCGGCAAAGGGCGTGTTCTGCCCCGATAGCCTGCCGAGGCCTGATTCGTGCGAGGAGGTGTTTGGCGGAACCAGCCCACGAAAAGTCCCGGCTAACGAGTTCGCGAAGTGGAAGGCCTACACCGGCACGATCTACAATGAAGCTCGATCTCGGCGGAGCGTCATCAAGTGGATCAGGCCCGACGGGAAGCTCGGGGTAACCGAATTCTCGATTGCCTACGCGAACTGGGGCGCGCCGGAGGTCAGGTTCGAAAAAGGGTTGGGGTGCAGACTCCAACCGAGTGTGGTGGAGCTCAAGGTTGCAGGTCAAACGACCACCGCGGTCGACGAGAGCTCGCGCTGCCAAATCAAGCTCGACGTCACCCGGCTGGACGACAGCAAGGAGTTCTGGCGGTTCAGGATCACGGCGCGGTAGCGATCGTTCGTGTCATAGGTCACCCCCGGGGTGCGTGCGACACTGGCGCTCCCCGGGGCAACGAATCAGCTGACTGGTTCGCTCTCTGAGGGACGCGCCCGACAGGATTCGAACCTGTGACCCTCAGCCCTCCTTCAGAAGGATGAGGGCCTCACCGCCGCATCTCCCGCCGTTCCACGATGCTGAGGGTGAAATCTCCCCTGCCCTTGGCTGGGTCGTCGTAGGTTTGGGTCTCGATGACGAACGGCCCGAGACCGCCGACAACAGGGGTGCGCCAAACCGTCCCCTTCTGTAAGTAACTGGTGCCGCGCACCGGACGGGGAGCCGGGGGCGGAAACCCGCAGTCAAGGGGGAAGCCCGGTGAATCGATGTCGTCGCACCTCTTCATCGCGGTCACGTCCTGACAGTTCGTCGTAAAGCACAGGAAGACTCCGTTATATCCAGATTTCTTGGGAAATGGCGCAAACGTGAGTTTGAATGAGTAGATCTTCTTGAACGTTCCGTCAGCAGCTTTCTTGACGATCCTCATGCGCCACTGCGGGCGGACCTTGCCGAGGCTGACTTCCAGCCGAAACGGGTTGACGAAGCCTTTCGGAGTCGGCCTGACCGGGGGGGGAACATGACTAGGGCCCACCTTCGCCAGCTTGGTTGGGTTCGACCTACCGGACCAGCCCCCACAATCGACATCGGCACTCATCAACCAGATCGGCGTGTCCCAGACGAGAACTTCCAACTTGCCAAAAAATGCCTGCGTGCCTGTCTTGCTCGAACAGGTCTTTTGGTCGATCGGGGTGACTGTCCCTGCTGCGGATGACGCGATGCGGTCCGGTCCTTCCGTGGTATTCGACCCGCTGCAGCCAGCGACAAGGAAACTCAGGGCGAGCGTGGCAAGAATGGGTGACAGAGACTTTCGCATCATCACCTCCCATGCTAACGGTCATTGGAGGACGCGCCCGACAGGATTCGAACCTGTGACCTTCGGTTTCGTAGACCGACGCTCTATCCAACTGAGCTACGGGCGCTGGCAGGGGCCGCGACCCCCGGAGAGGCGATTCTACGGGTCCGGAAATGGTCGGGATACCAGCCGCCAGCGGTGGATGGAGCGGGCCCCGCTTCCGAAACTCGGCACAGGGGAAGGGTTTCCCCTTCTGAACGGAAAGTAGTTCTGGCCGGAACCGGTACCCCACGAACCAAGGAGAACATGAGCACTTCACTTCGAAAGCCCCGCACAGCAATCGCCCTTCTCGCCCTGGCCGGCGCACTCGTCGGCTCCCTCTGGGTGAGCACGGCCCGCTCGGAGGCTGCCACGGTCAACTGCGGGACCTTCACCGTCCTCCATAACGACCGGATCGGTGACCTTTCCCTTCCGAAGGGCAAGTACACGGTCACCGTGATCAACGGGGCGCTGCTCTCCTGCACCCAGGCGACGACCAACTTCCGGAACTTCCTCTGGGACTACGACGGGAAGCTCCCTCGGCCGTGGCGGTACACCGTCCTCGGCACCGGCAAGGGGCGCTTCTACCAGTCGACCAACAGGCAGGTCGGCTTCAGCGTGAAGCGGGGGAGCTCACCGGCTCCCACCCCGGGTCCGACCCCGACGCCGAGCAGCTACGTCCGCTGCCCCGGCACCTTCCAGGTCCTGAACAACGACCGGATCGGCTCGCTGGTGCTGCCGAAGGGTCCGTACTACGTCTACGCCTCGACCGATCCGGCGCTCAGCTGTCGGAACGCCTCGGCCAAGTTCAGGTTGTTCCTGAACGATCCGTCGGGAGTCCTGCCGGCCCCCTGGAGGTTGAAGGGAGCCACCTTCACCAACCCCCAGAAGGGACTCAGCTTCAGGGTCAAGCAGGCCTTCTGATCCGCTAGTCGGAAGATCGACGTCTCGGGGGGCCTCAAGGCCCCCCGGTTCGGTACGGGGCGCCCTGCTCACGCC
>JBMSXD010000035.1:0-13608 GCA_049425265.1 Solirubrobacterales bacterium | reverse complement strand
GGCCGAGTACTCGGTGACGACTCCCGCGGGGGTGATCTTCCCGATCCGGTTGCCGCTGAGCTCGGTGAACCACATGTTCCCGTCGGGGCCGGCCGCGATCCCGAACGGGTTGGCGCCGGCGGTGATCCCGGCCGAGTACTCGGTGACGACTCCCGCGGGGGTGATCTTCCCGATCCGGTTGCCGTTCCTCTCGGTGAACCACATGTTCCCGTCGGGGCCGGCCGCGATCCCGTACGGGGCGGCGCCGGCGGTGATCCCGGCCGAGTACTCGGTGATGTCCCCGACCGCTGCCTGGGAGACCCCGCCGGCGCAGGCCAGGGCCGCCAGCGCGCCGGCCAGGGCAAGCGCCGCACGGGATGCGGCTCCTTTCAGCGTGCAGGCGATACGCGTGAGGATACCTCAAGCGGTCAGGGCGCCGAGCCGGTTGGCCGGGTGTTCATTGCCGCCCGAAGCGCGCCGCCGCTGAACCCGCCCCTAGCGCCGGCGCTTGATGGTGAGCTTGCGCTCGCTGGTGACGGCGGCGGCGGTGGCGGGGGTGAAGGTGGTGCGCAGGGTGAGTTTGAGCGCTTTCTTCCGGAGGGCCGTGCGGCCCTTCTTGCCGAGGTTGCACTTCAGGGTGAGGGTGCCGGCCGAGGACACGGTCTTCGAAGCCTTGCACCAGGTCTTCGTCTTCTTGCCCATAGGTGATGTTGCCCGTTGGGCGATCGTCCCGGCGCCGTTGACCGCTGCCTTCGAGGAAACGAGGAGGGCCCTCTTCTTCACCTTGGCCTTGAGGGCCGAAAGGGCGAGCGAGGGAGTGGTCAGAGAAGGGTTGGGCCCAGGGTCTGGGTTGGGGGCTGCGGTAAAGCTGGCGCCCACCGACCTGTTCTGGTCGAGCGTCACTTGGCAGGTGCCGGTCCCGGTACAGGCGCCGGTCCAGCCGGTGAAGACCTGTCCTGAGGCGGGCGTCGCCTGAAGCTGGATCGCCAGGTCCTGGTAGTCGAGTCGGCTGATCGAGCAGACGTTCCCGCAGTCGATCCCGGACCCGCTGACCGTTCCCGAGCCGGACTTGCTCACGGTCAGGCTGGTCTTGTCCGCCAGCTTCACCTTGACCACCTTGGCCGGATTGAAGGTGAAGGTCCCGACGTAGCCGAATTGGCCGTCCGGCGAGACGACGACCGAGGCTGCGATGTCCTTTCCGGCACCGAGGGTGAGCGTGTCGTCGACGGTCATCGAGGAGAGCCTTACCCGCACCACCTTCCCCGGCGATGTCTCGGTGCCGAAGTACCCGTAGGTCCCATCGGGGGAGATCGCCGCCGAAGCGGCGTTGGCGGCACCGAGGGATACCGCGGAGCCGACCTGGGTCATGTTGTCGAGGTCGACCTTCACGACCTTTGCCGGGTCGTTTCGGGTGGCGAAGTAGCCGTAGCGACCGTCGGGAGACATGACACCGGAGCGAAAGAAACCGTTGCTGCTCAGGTCGATCGAATCGACCCGGGTCATGGTCTGCAGGTTGACCTTGATGATTCGGCCAGAGTCGCTACCCAGGTATGCGAACTGCCCACTGGGCTGGACCAGCACCGACGTCGGTCTGAGGTCGGTCACGGGGAGGTTGATCGTCGTCGGCGAGGCCATGCTCGCCAGATCGAGGCGAACGAGTTTGTTCTGCTCGCTGCCCACGACCTGGGTTTCGTCGTAGGTGGCGAAGTACCCGTAGTTGCCACTAGGCGAGATTCCCGAGGCAGTTATTACCCCGACGGGCAGGCCGAGAAGGGGGACGGATGCCACCCGCGACATCGCCGCCAGATCGACCTTTACTACCTGGGCGATCCTGGGGTTGGCCGAGTCGAAGGCTCCCCAGTAGCCGTAGGCCCCGTCGGGAGATCGGACAGCGGGGAACCAGACCCGTTCCGAGGCCAGGCCAGAAAGGTTGTCGCCCGAGTAGGTGAGTGGGTCGGTCGCGAGGCGCAGGGCGCTGCCGGGCCCGATCCCGGAACCGAAGTAGACGTTCTGGCCGTCTGGGGAGATCAGAGCTGAGACGAGGTTTCCCTCGTCATTGCCAAAGGGGACGTTCGCCGTGCTCACCTCGGACATCGGTGACGCCGCGCTGGCCGAGGCGAACGGGATGGCGCACGCGAAGAGGATTGCCAAAGAACCAACGATTGTGCGAATGGAAATAAGTTCCCCCTTCCCCTTTGGGAACCGTAACACCGGGACTCCTTTTTGGGTGCGGGTTTATCGAGCGATGAGGATGGGGCCAGCGCCTGCAACTCAGGGTCGGCCTGCGGTTGATCCTGATTGCCGGGTGGTCGAAGGGGATGAGGCCCGACCTGGCCGACCTCAAGTTCATAGCTGGGTAGATCCAAAGGAACATCATGACGTTATGATGACTACAATGGCGAAGGCGAGGACGACGCTCACGATCGACGAGGACGTATTGCGCGCGGTGAAGCTTCGGGCGGCCGCGACGGGCAGCGGGGAGAGCAAGGTGATCGAGGATGCCGTCCGGCGGGACCTCGGGCTGGACACCCTGACCGAGCTCTGGGCGAAGGTCGAGCCAATGCCCGAGCGCGCTGCGATGGAGCTGGCCCAGGAGGCCCAGAAGGCTGCGCGCAAGCCGGCCCGCTCGAAGCGGCGCTAGGCGTTTGCGCGCCGTCCTCGACCCCAACGTCATCATCTCGGCGGCCCTCTCCCCGGGCGGGTCACCTGCTCGCGTGCTTACGGCCTGGCTGGAGGGCCGGTTCGAGATCATCGCTTCGCCGGGACTCATCGACGAGCTGGAGCGCACACTCGCCTACCCAAAGCTCCACAAGCGAATCCCCGAGCCCGACGCGGCGGCCCTGGTCAGGCTGGTCGAGCGGGGCAGCGTGATGCGGGAGGACCCGGTCGACCCTCCCCCGATCTCCAAAGACCCCGGCGACGATTACCTGATCGCCCTGGCCGCGGGAAGTGAGGCAGTCCTGGTCAGCGGCGACCGGGACCTGCTCGCCCTCGCCCCGGAAATCCCGACCTTCTCTGCAAAGAAGTTCCTCGAATGGCTTGAGGGCCTGTAGCCCTGGGTTTAGGGAATACTCCGCGGATGCTCTACGAGGGGAAGGTCGCAGTCGTAACTGGTGGTGCCAGCGGGTTCGGCAAGGGGGTTGCCGAGCGGCTGGCCGACGAGGGGGCCGGCGTGGTCCTGGCCGACGTCGATGCCGACGGCGGGCGCGAGGTGGCCGAGGCGACCGGCGGGGTGTTCGTCGAGTGCGATGTGAGCAGGCCCGAGTCCTCGACCGAGCTGGTCGAGGTGGCGGTCGAGGAGTACGGCGGGGTCGACGTCGCCTTCCTGAACGCCGGGATCGGCACCGGCTGCGGGCTGTTCGAGGACTTCGACCTGGAGACCTACCGCAAGGCGATGGGGGTCAACCTGGACGGGGTGGTGTTCGGGCTGAACGCCGTGGTCCCGGCGATGAAGGAGAGGGGCGGCGGCCAGATAGTTGCCACCGCGTCGCTCGCCGGACTGACCGCGGTGCCGATGGATCCGATCTACGCGGCGAACAAGCACGCGGTGGTCGGGCTGATCCGCTCGCTCGGGCCGCTGCTCGTCCAGGAGCGGATCCACTTGAACGCGATCTGTCCCGGGTTCGCCGACACGAAGATCATCGAACCGATCAAGGAGCTGCTCGAGGGCGAGCAGGTGCCGATCATCCCCGTCTCGGTGGTGGTCGACGCAACGATCGGACTGCTCCAGTCGGGCGAGTCGGGCCAGTGCCGGTTCGTCCAGCCGGGCCGTGAGCCGGAGGACTTCCGGTTCCGGAACGTGCCCGGGCCGCGCTGAGCCCGAGCGCTTTTTTTCTTGTCCTGTCAGCTTTCGCGCGCCGTCGCGACTCCACTAGTGGATGGGAACGAATGAAAAAGAGTGGAGAAGCAGGGTCCGCTATCCGACCGAGCCGCCAGAGGCAATAATCGAACTCTCCAGAGAGGAACGGTGCCTCCTCGAGTCCGGGTTGTCTTCAGTTGCGGATGGCCTCAAGCTGATCGACCCCCCTTACGCGGAGGTCGTTCGCTCGGTGCAGAGGATGACCTGGTGGAACTGCGTTTTGGTGAACGCCACGGAGCGCGAGAGAAGGATCGATCGGTTCGTGCCCTTCAGGAAGGTAGACGTACCGGGAGCGACTCCAATTCTCATGCGATCCGGTGAGCAACAGGCCCTCGAGAATGCTTTCTGGCAGGTCGCCGATTCGGCAGGTCCCCTCGACCCCCTGGCCTGGGAGACTGCGCGCGAGCTCTACTGGCAGGTGAGGCATGGAGCCGCGCTCGTCTGCTGGGGAGAGGATGCAGGGTCTTGATCCTGATCGGAATCGACTGCACCGAGCAGCACGAGGCGATGAGGCGCGGAGAGTGGCCCGACCCCCACCCGGCGGTTGTTGCGGCCCAGCAGGCCCTCGTGTCTCTGCTCTTCGAGGAACCCCAATGCCCGGGGGCTGGCCGACACAGATCGAATGATGAGTGCGGGATCCGACGACTTCGAGCCGACAGGAGGGGACATGGAAGAGAAGAGCGATAGGGGAGTCGATGCCTCCTTGCCGCGGCATCTGGAGGTTCCGGCTGAGGATCTGCTTCGCTTGACCGAAGGGGTCGAGTTGGTAGTCGAGATAGAGCCAGCGACCGGATCGAGACTGAAGGGCAGTTATTGGGTCGCGACGATCCCGACCCTCGGTGTGACGGCAAGCGCACTCGGCCTCGATCAGACGATCGAGTTGCTGGCGCTCGAGGCGCTCGGTGCAGCCGATCAGGTTGTTTCGGGTGATGAGGACGACAGGGAGGAGAAGCTGCCGGTCGCCCTCAAGGTGCTGGCCCTCGAATCCCTCGGTCGCCTCCAGAGAGAGCTACGCGCAGGCGAGGTCGTCTCCGAGCAGTTCATGGAGATGGTCCCTCCCCCCGACGACGCTGCCTAGATCGCAGCGCGTCTGGACCCCGAAGGGCCCAGACACGAGAGGAGAGGGGGTAAAGGGGGGAGTCCGTGGTGCGGACCCTGTATCCGCGACCACGAACCCCATATTCCCCTTGTCGCCCACCCCCCGGGGGCGGTCGGACCGGTTTTCCCTGGCTACCTAAAGCCGTACTCGCACGGTCCTTCGGTATGTGAAACCCCTGAGTCGCCGGGAAGGTGCGGTGGTTGAATCGGTCTGTTTGCGTATTTTTCGTGTTCAGGAGATCGATGGTCAGCAGGGACGCAAAGACAGGGATCCGGTTGGGGCGCGTGGGCCTGGCCGTCGCGGTCGGGGGGGTGCTCATGGGTGGTGCCGGTGAGGCGGAGGCCCGTGACTACGACTGCTCGGACTTCGCCAACCAGGCACAGGCACAGAAGTACCTGTTGCCCGGGGACCCGTACTCACTCGACGGCGACGGGGACGGCAGGGCCTGTGATTCGTTGCCCTGCCCCTGCTCCTCGGCAAGTGGTGGCGGCGGGGGAGGAGATGTGCCCGAGGTGATCCGGTTCAGGGGCACGGTCTCCGAGGTGGTCGACGGCGACACGATCGAGGTGGCCAAGGCGAGGGGCGGGTCGGAGACGATCCGCCTGCTCGGGATAGATACGCCCGAGGTGTACGGCGGGCTCGAGTGCGGAGGGAGGGCCGCCTCGAACCTGATGAAGCAGCTCGCGACCGGCCGGGTGAAGGTGATGACCGACCCCCGCCAGCCGAAGCGCGACCGCTATGGGCGACTGCTCGCTTACGTCAGTAAGGGAGGCGTCGACCTGGGCAAGACTATGGTCTCCCGAGGGAGGGCCAAGGTCTATGTGGTCGGGAGCAGGTTCAGCCGGTATTCCGCTTATGCCGCGGCCGAGCGGCGGGCAAAGCGGCTCTCCCGCGGCAGCTGGGGAACCTGCGGCTCTGTATAAGAAGCACCCGAAAGGGGGCTTCGGCTCCAGACACGGGGCGTCGACGGCCGGAACCTCTGGGAGGGTCTAGGGTTCTTCCAGGTAGTGGAAGCAGGAGTACTGCCAAGATCCGAGGAGAGAGAGGGGATTGGATGCCGGTAGCAAGGGAGAAGACGTGGGCGGCCAAGGGACCGGTTCGTGTCGCGCTGGCGGTGTTTGCTGCCGTTGTAGCGCTCGCCCTGACGGTGGGGGCTCCCGGTGGGGCACCCCAGGCCGAGGCCGCCAAGAAGCCGGTCAGCCTCGATCGGATGTTCAACTCCCGCTACTGCGAGATCTTCGGGGTCAGCTCGGTCCCGACCGGGGGTTTCTCGGTCCAGGTCTTCAACTCGGTCGGCCTCGGCTACTGCCCGCAGGACAAGTGGGAGGCACTCGACTTCTCGGCGATCGCCATGGCTGAGGGTTGGATGGCTGCCGGCCCTAACGGCCCCCGCTACTGGCTGATGGACACGATCACCGGGGCCAAGCCGACCAACCCCAAGAACTTCGGTGGGATCCCGATGAGGCAGGTCGCAACGCTGACCACCAGCACCCTCCAGCCGCCGGCCTTCACCGAGTTCCAGATCCAGCGACGGAACACCTGGATCTTCAACAAGGGCAGGACGGTCCACTTTCTCACCGACCCCGCCGGCACCAGGTATGTGATGCAGGCCTACACCAAGACGGTCGACCCGACTCTCAACCCGAAGACGCTCAAGAACCTCGGCACAAACCCGACGGCGGCGATCCCCGAGGGCTGGACCTTCAGATCCAGGAAGCTCCGGAATCGGTTGGCAGTGAAGGCTGCGGGCGAGGCGACCATCCTTCGTGACGGGGTCCGGAGCGTTTACCAGAAGCTCGGCTAACGGGATTGGTCTGAAAGGATCCCGGTCGGTGACGACGATCGAGGACACCCGGTTCTGGCACCCGTTCGCCCCGATGGGCCAGGTCCGCGAGGCCGAGATGGTGCTGGTCAAGGGGGAGGACGTCTGGGTCTGGGACGAGGCCGGTGACCGCTACCTCGATGCGACCGCATCGCTCTGGTACGCGAACGTGGGCCACGGACGGAAGTCGATAGCCGAGGCGGTCGGAGAGCAGATGGCCCAGCTCGAGGCTTACTCCACCTTTGGCGACTTCACCAACCGCCCGGCCGAGGAGATCTCGGCCCGGCTGGCCGAGCTCGCCCCCGTGCCGGACGCCAAGGTTTTCCTCACCTCAGGCGGCGGCGACTCGATCGACACCGCTGCCAAGCTGGCCCGCCGCTACTGGCACGAGATCGGCCAGACCTCCCGCCACCACCTGATCTCCCGCCAGCACGGCTACCACGGCACCCACGGCTTCGGCACCGGCCTGGCCGGGATCCCGCCCAACCGCGAGGGCTACGGCGAGGTCGCGGCCGACACCTCAGTCGTCGCCTGGGACGACCCGGCCGCGCTCCGCGAGGAGATCGAGAGGGTGGGCCCCGATCGGGTCGCGGCCTTCTTCATCGAACCGGTGATCGGAGCCGGCGGGGTATACCCGCCGCCCGACGGTTACGTGGAGGAGGTGGCCCGGATCTGCCTGGAGTACGGGGTGCTGTTCGTGGTCGACGCCGTGATCAACGCCTTCGGCCGGCTGGGCACCTGGTTCGGGATCGAAAGGTGGCCCGACGTCGTCCCCGACATGATCACCTTTGCCAAGGGGGTCACCTCCGGGTACCTGCCGTTGGGTGGGGTGGTCATCTCGGGCGAGATCGCTGCCCCCTTCTGGGAGCCGGGCGCACCGCCCTTCCGCCACGGCGCAACTTACGGCGGGCATCCGACCTGCTGCGCTGCCGGACTCGAGAACCTCCGGATCCTCGAGGACGAGGGTTTGCTGATCAGGGGTGAGGAGCTGGAAGGGCCACTTTTCGAGCAGATGTCCCGCGCTGCCGACTCGCCGAACGTGGCCGAGGTGCGTGGAGGGCTGGGGTTCCTGGCCGCGGTCGAGATAGCGGGGGAGATCCTCGAGACCGACCCGGGTGCCCCGATAAAGCTGGGGATGGCGGCCCGGGAGGAAGGGGTGCTGATGCGCCCGCTGGGGCGGGGTGTGGCGGTCTCGCCACCGCTCACCGCTACCGAGGAGCACCTCGAGATGATCGGGGATGCGATCGAGAAAGCGGTCGCGACCCTCGGTTGATCAGAGCATCTCGTCCTTGATCGATCGGACCTCGGCGCGGATGTCGTCGAGGGCCTGGTCGAGGTCGACAGTACCGAAGGTCTCCACCGATGCCTCCAGCGAGTCGAGCCTGATCTCGATCTGAGTGAGCCGATCGAGGATTCGGTAGGAGAGACTCCTCAGCTCGTCCGCCGCGTTGCCGACCGCGTCATCATCTCTTTTCTCCAATTGGCTGGCTCCCTTGTCTTCCCGAACGGGGTTTGCCAGTTCCGGGTCGGGAGCGGACCTCGGTTCCTGACACCAGATGGTGTTCTCCTAGAATCGGTCCGGTGTCGGACCAGGACCTGAAAGGCAGTGAGCGGTCGGTCGACGAGCTGCTCGACCTGACGATCGAGGTGATCGCCGAGGAAGGCCTTGCCAAGTGCTCGTTCAGGGTGCTGGCCGAGCGGGCCGGAACCTCGACCTCCATCTTCACCTACCGGTTCAAGGACAGGGTCACCCTGATCCGACGAGTACTCGAGCGGGCTTACGACATCGGCTGGGAGGACATGGCCCTCGGGGACCTGGAGCACCCCGACCCGATCCAGCGCCTCTACGAGATCGGGCTGGACGACCTGCAGCTCGGTCAGGAACTCGACGCCTACAAGCGCGCCTACGCCGAGATCCTTGTTGCAGCCCCGCGTGAACCGGAGCTGGTCGCGGCGCTTCGGGAGTCGGATGGCCCCTTCCTGGCCTCCTACCGTTCATTGATCAGGCGAGCCCAGGACGAGGGACCGCTCGCCCCCGAACTCGATCCCTACTCGCTTTCACTTGCGATCTGGGCGGTGATCGATGGCCTGAACATCAACCGGTACGCCTACGGCAACGAACTGGGGCCGGAAGTGATCGAAACCTTCTTCCGGCGGGCCTTCGAGGGGATCGTCGGCCGGCCGGTAGTCGGCTAGCACCGGCCCCGGTTCTGCCCCGGGACGGCTCAGTACCTGGTGGTCTTCGAGGACTTCCCGACCTTCACTACGATCGAGCCTGAGCCTGGACCGAGGGTTACCGTCACCGTCTTCTTCGCGTTCTTTCCCTCGAGAACCTTGGCGAAGGAGACCGTCTTCGGCACCTTCGCTCCGCCGGTGGCAGAGAGCCTGGCCTTGACCTTGGAGGCGTCCTTGCTGCCCGCGTTTCTCAAAGTGATGGTCAGCTTGGCTTTTCGACCACCCGCTGGAGCCAGCTTCAGGGCGTTGACCTTCAGGTTTGCCTTGCAGAGGCTCGGGGTGACCCCGCAGGTATTCGCGTTGCGGACCAGCTTGTAGTTGGCTACTGCGACCCGCGAGAACCCGGTGTTCGGTGCAGCGCTCAGGTATTTGGTCTGGTCGAGTTCGCTGAGCACTGATGCCGTCCCGTCCCGGCTCACCTCGACCGAACCCATCAAATCCGTGAAGGAGTAGTCGGTCGTCGGCGAGTAGTCGGTCGATGCTGAATCGAACACCGTCGGAGAGCCAACCCTCGCACCTGACCCATTCAGCTCGATTCCGATCAGAGAGAGCCTCGAATTGGTCGAAGTGCTGCTCACGGTGTTGCGCTCGGTCAACTCGAGGACGACGGTTCCAGTTGCCTTGCCCAGCCCGTTGGCTGCGTCGACATCGATGTAGGAACCGAACTGGTATCCCGAACCCGAAGCGCTCCAGGTCTTCGAGTAGAGCTGCTTTGGTTTGCCGAGGGAGCCATCTGCCTCGATCATCCTGCTCCAGACGGCCCGGGTCAGGTTTCCGCCGCTCGTTGCCCTTGCCGTGAAAAGTGCGACTACCCGATCACCCGGCAGTGCGATCAGCTCCAGGGCGTCTTCGGTCGGTGACCATCCCTTTGCGAGCGAGCCGACTGCGTCTACGGGGCCGGAGACCTTCCCGCCCTTGGTCACCCGAAAGACCTTGTCGTCCAAGGAGAAGACCGCCGTCCCTTCCGCCGAGATACCGGCCGACCAGTAGAGGAATGGGGTACCGAAGAAACCGAATTCCGGGAGCTGCTGAATCACCCTGGCTGCGGTTGGTTGGCCGCCCTTCGGCACACGGGAAAGGAGCAGCGTCGGATCCGCCTGGCCACCGTTGATCCGGCAGTAGTCTCGGATCAGCGCGGTCGCCGAGCCATCGAGGGGTGCAGTCAGCAGGGAGGTAAAGGTCGGCTGGGTGAACGGACAGGTGGTGTTCTCTGAAGTGAATTCCCTGGAGAGCAGGTCGGTCACCGGGGTGGCGAGGGTCCCGTTCTGTGCAAACCGGGCGAACCGGACCTTGTTGATGAGTGTGCATGGCCCGGTGGTGGAGGAGAAGATGTAGGCATCGCAGTCGGAGGTGGGCACCCCCCGGCGGTCCGACAAGTTCCAGGACACGTTCGCAAAACCTCCGCCTGAAGAGGCCGAGAGGCCGGTGATGCCCACCCTGCCGTTCACCGTTGGGACCGAGTCGAAGTCGAGCTGTTGGGTGGCCCCGAGGACTCCCGCGCTGGACAGGGTTCGATACTGGAGGTCCTCTATCTGGACTCCGGCCAGCACTGAGCTCTCGACCCAGAGGATCACCACCCCATCGCCGAGTGCCGTGACTACCCAGGATTGGATGTCCACGCTCCCGGGGGCGGTTCGGATCGGGATGTCGGGACCGACGGCACTCCCGCCGCGATTGACCACTCGGGCGTGGAGTTCTTCGGGTCCCCCTCCGGTCGACTGCAACCAGGCGACCACGGATGACCCGTCGTCGAGTACGGCCTGCCTCGCCGAGACCGCGGCCGTAGTTGGGACGCCGACTGCGGGAGGGGTGGTAACGGTCTGCTCGAAGGCGGTTGCCGCGGGAGACCACGCTGCCTGAGCCGGAACGGCGGCGATGATCGAGCTTGTGGCAACGACGAGGAGGACCCCCAGCGATGCCCTTCCGACCGAGAATTTCACCTGACTGAACCCCCCCGTTTTCGACCCGGATTACTTGATCCGGACGCGTTCCCTCGATTCAGGAAAAGGCTACCACCGGGACTCGCGGCTGTGGGAACCTGCGATAGGAGTTCCCCGGGTTCGAGGCTTCAGGCCGGGGAGTCGGGCTTCCGGCTTTCGGCCAGCTCTTCGCGCTCGCGGCGCTCGGTGACGAGTCCGTAGATGATCAGGCCGCAGGCTGCTGTGACGATTGCGGTGATGAAGAGGCCGAAGATGAAGATCCCGACCGATTCCATCAGTCGCTTCCGGCCGGCACCAGCAGGGCGCCGAGGGCAAGGATCGAGGGGACCCAGAGCCCGATGAAGATGCCTTCGTTCTCGCTACCGGTGAAGTAGAGGACGACCGAGGCGATCAGGGAGAGGAATGCCGCCACCATGATCAGGATGCGGGCCTGCCCCTTCGCCTTCTTCGCCGCGCTGCCAGCTTTCTGTGGCTTCTGCTCAGTTTCCATGGAAGGAGTGTAGAGCGCCCGGTCTCCGTCGTGGAGGATTCCCTCCCGAGGTCGGCTTCCCGTTCGTCCCAACTCTGCCGGTCGGGTTGCAGCCATGGCCGCTGATAGCATCGCGCCGATGTATTTCGGTGGCTCGTTGTTCATCTTTGCGATCGGTGCGATCCTCGCCTTCGCGGTAAACGAATCGGTCCAGGGGGTCGACCTCCAGCTGGTCGGATGGATCCTGATGGGGGTCGCCGTGGTAGGCGTGGTCCTCTCCTTCATAGCCAACAGCTCCCGCAATCAGGGACCCCCGCAGAACCGCCCGCCCGGGAACTACTGAGCCGAACTTCTTCTTCGGTCAGGTCCCAGGAGCGGGATCGAGCTCGCGGTAGGTGACGTCGATCCCCTTTGCGTCCGGCTTGGCGGCGTGCCTGCTGGCGCTCAGGCCGACGCAGACGGCCGACGATCGCACCAGGCCAGTGGTGCCCAGCTCGAAGTAGATGACCCAGAACCTCTGGTCGGTCGGATCCGGGTAGCTGGCCCTGACCAGGTCGGTCTGGGGGGAGTCGGACTGCACGCCGCCCGCAAGTGCGACAGTGTCGGACGGGCACTCGATCCTGACGTTGTAGGTGCCTGCGTTCTCCTGCGTCTTGTCGTAGTAGTAGAAGAAGGGACCCCGGATGCCGTTGGCACCGGCCGGACCCCTCGCGCCTTTAGGCCCCCGTGGCCCCCTCGGACCCCTGGGACCGCGCTTTGCCCTGAGTCCGGTCGTCGCCTCAACGGCCCGGACCTCGCTCGCCCTACTGGCTGAGCCGGCCGACTCGGTCGATTCCGGATCGCTATCCGAACCACCGCCGGAGAGGGGGATGGCACCCGCGATCGCGGCGGCGCCGAAGCCCGCTCCGACGACGACCGAGGCCGTAAGGAGCATGCGAAGACGTCTGTTCACTTTGTTGAATCCCCTTTCTTCCTGCTACCCGGTGGGCGGCCTTGGCTTTGGTGGTTCGACCGGGACCACCTCGACCCGGTCGGTCCGCTTCGCCGTGAAGGTTGTCCCGCCCGCGTTCTCGGCGGTGACGCTCACTCGGAGGGTGGCCGGTCCGGATGCTGAAAGGATCGTTCGTACCCGGATGCGGTGGGTGATCGTCCTGCCTGCCCTGAGCGCCGAGTCGGTCCAGCAGAGTCGGACTCCCCGCAGCCTGGCGCCACCCTGCTTGACCGGCACCATGCCCCGCGGAAGCCGGATGCAGGTGCGGACCGACGTGGCGGTGGTCGGGTCGGTGGCGCGGGTCCTCCGGTTGGTCCTTGACGCCGGATCTGCCCGGTTCTCGATCGTCACCCCGACACCGAAAGGCCGTCCCGCCCGAATCCTCTTCGGACTCTGGAACTTGACGACCAGCCTCGGCTTGCCGGTCGGCGTTGGCGGGACCGGCTTGACTTCTTCGGTTGTCACCGAGTCGGACCGCACCGAGTCGACCGAGTTGACCGCGGTAACCACGATGCGGATCTCCTTGCCTTCATCGGCGGTGGTCAGTACGTATGTCTGGCCGGAGGCACCGGCGATGTCCGAGCAGTTGGTGCCACCCACCTCGCACCGCTGCCACTGGAACGAGAGGGTGGGCACCGGGTAGCCGGACCACGTACCAGGGTCGGCGGTCAGGGTACTGCCGAGGACGAGGTTGCCGGTCACGGTCGGGGGTGCGGTGTTGACCGGCGGCCCGGTCACGGGACCGACTTGGGAACTGTTCGCGCTTGCCTCCCCTACGGAATTCGTCCCCTCTACCGACACCCGGAGCTTCTTGCCGGCATCGCTGCCGGTCGCGGTGTAGGTCTGGCTGGTGGCACCGCCGATGTCGGTGCATCCGGTGCCGTCCTGCTCGCAGCGCTGCCACTGGTAGGACAGGGCGGCATCGGGGTAGGCGGACCAGGTCCCGGGGTTGGCGGTCAGGGTCCCGCCCGCGGCCGGACTACCCGAGATGGTCGGTGAGGAAGAGTTCTCCGGGATCGCCAGGACCGGGGTGGTCGGAAAGCTGAGCGCCTCCGTGTCAGGGGCGACGCCGTTGGCTGCCGTGACTCTTACCCGGATCGTCTTGCCCATGTCGTTCCGGGTCTGGGGGTAGGTGGTGGAGGTCGCCCAAGAGATCGCCGCGCAGTTGAGGGTCGAGAATCGCTGGATGCGGGTGTTGTAGCCATCGGCCTCGT
>JBMSXD010000034.1:0-13808 GCA_049425265.1 Solirubrobacterales bacterium | reverse complement strand
CATCCGACCGGTCAGTGACTCCCGAGGGCGCTGGACCCCAGGGAGGTCGACGAGGACGATCTGGGTGTCGGTGGCGGGGTCGGTGACGACGCCCCGGATCGCCCTCCGTGTCGTCTGGGGCCGGATCGAGCTGATCGAGACGTTCGAGCCGACCATGCGGTTGACCAGGGTGGACTTGCCGACGTTCGGCCGGCCCGCCAGCCCGACGAACCCCGCCCGAGGGCCGCGGTCAGCCACGAAGGGCTCCCGTGATCTCGTCCTGGATGGCGAGCATCTCCCCGTCATCGATCTCGTGGTCGTAACCGAGGAGGTGGAGCACCCCGTGGACGACAGCCTCATCGAGGTCCTCACACTCCTCTTCGCAGACGAAGACGTCACCCAGCTCTCGTGGGCCTGGTGCGTCGCCCTCGGGATCGATCGGGAAGGAGAGGACGTCGGTCGGACCGTCGATCCCGCGATGCTCGAGGTTCAGCGCACGCATTCCCTCCCGATCCAGTTCCACCACCGCAAGGTGGGCTTCCGGCTCCCCTTCGTGTTCGAGGGTCGCCCTGACGGCCGGCCTCAGACGGGCCGGCACGTCCTCGAGCCCGTCACTCATTCCGGCTTTCCCTGGGTCGGAAGCTCGGCGTATGCTGCGACGATCCGCTGGACGAGGTGGTGGCGGACGACGTCCTCGCCACCGAAGCGGATGAAGCGAACGTCCTCGACCCCCTCCAATACCTCGCCAACGGTGACCAGGCCGGACCTGCGCTCGGTCGGCAGGTCGATCTGGGTTACGTCGCCGGTCACCACCATCTTCGAGTTGTAGCCGAGCCTGGTCAGGAACATCTTCATCTGCTCGGGAGTCGTGTTCTGGGCCTCGTCGAGGATGATGAAGGCGTCGTTCAGAGTGCGGCCACGCATGAAGGCAAGCGGAGCCACCTCGATCACCCCGCTTGCGAAGAAGGCGTTGACCCGGTCGGGGTCGAGCATGTCGTAGAGCGCGTCGAACAACGGGCGGAGATAGGGATCGACCTTCGCCTGGAGGTCTCCGGGGAGGAAGCCGAGGCTCTCCCCTGCCTCGACGGCCGGCCTGGTCAGGATGATCCTCTGGACGTCGCCCTTGACGAGGGCCGAAGCGGCCATCGCGACGGCGAGAAATGTCTTGCCGGTACCGGCCGGTCCGATCCCGAAGGTGATCGTCTCGCTCCGAATCGAGTCGACGTATTCCTTCTGGGTGGCAGTCCGGGGCATCACCTTCTTGCCCCGGTGCTCCCAGACAAGGTCCTCCAGCACCTCGCTCGGGTCCTGGTCGGCCCGGATCGCGCTCTCGACCGAGTCGAGGGTCGAGGGGTCGACCTCGTGACCGTCCTGGATCAGTCCGACCATCTCGTCCACCAGGCGGGCCGCCTCGTCCATCTCGGACTCCTCGCCCTCGAGGGTCAGCTGGTTACCCCTCAGGTGCACCCGGCTCGTCGTCCTCTCCCTCAGGGCCCGGAGGACCGAGTCCCCCGAGCCGGCGAGTTCCGCGGCCACCTCGTTCTCGAGGTTAAGCGTCCTACGCGCCACGCCCTTCCCGCACCGCAGTGCTCAATCACTTGCCGTCGGCCCTGCCGGCGGCACGTTCCTTGAGGAGCCCCATCACCTTGCCCATGTCGGAGGGCCCTTCGGCTCCGGTCTCGGACACGGCCTGGTCGACCATTTCGGCGAGTTCGGCATCGTCGAGCTGGGCAGGGAGGTATTCGCCGATCAGCTCGGCCTCGAAGCGTTCGTCACCGGCCTGCTCTTCCCTGCCGGCATCCTCGTAGGCCTCGGCCGCCTCGAGTCGCTTCTTCTGCTCACGCTGGAGGGCTGCGAGTTCGTCGCCCTTGCCGAGCTTCACCTCCTGCTGGAGGACGTCCTGGATCATCCTCAGCGCAGCGGCCTTCCGGCGGTCACCTTCCTTCAGGGCCGCCTGGGCATCTGCCTTGACCGTCTCGGCGATCACTCCCGAAGCGTAGCGGCCGAGGGTTCCGCGGTACCGAGGGGCCTAGAAGCGGTCACGGCACGTCCACCCGCTCCACCCGTCCACCGAGTGGCAGCTGGAGGAAGCGGGTTCCGAGTTCGACGAAGGAATCGAGATCACCTGTAACCAGGAAGTGGTAGCCACCTTCCCGGTCCCCCGGAGCAAGGCCTCCCGATCCCGCGAGGGTCCGCTGGACGACCGCCGCAATCGCGTGACCAGCCGAAACGAGGCGGACGTCGCGACCGAGGAGCCGCTGGAGCATCGGGGCGACCAGCGGGTAGTGGGTGCAGCCCAGGATCAGGGTGTCGACCCCTGCCTCCCGAAGCGGTCGACAGTAGTCCCGGACCGTTTCGAGGACCTCGTCATCGAACGGCTGGCCCCGCTGGATTATCGAGGCGAGGTCGGGGGCCTCGACCTCGGTCACCTCGAGGGCTCGGCCAAGGCCTTCGAGCGCCGCCCGGTAGGCCCCGCTGGAGACCGTCGCCGGTGTCGCCAGGACCCCGATCCGACCCGAGTCGGATATCGAGGCGGCGATCTCGGCCTCGGGACCGATCACGGTTACGGTGTCTACCCCCTCCCCGGCAGCCAGCTCGGTGATCGAATCGGCGGCGGCGGCCGTCGCCGAATTGCAGGCGACGACCAGGAGGCGTACCCCTCGATCGAGCATGTAGCGGGTCACCTCGGCGGTCCTCTGGCGGAGCTCCTCCCTCGACTTGGTGCCATAGGGAAAGTGCCCGCTGTCGCCTAGGTAGAGGAAGTCTTCACCCGGGAGTGAGATCAGGCATTCGTGGAGGACCGTGAGACCCCCGACGCCCGAATCGATCAGGCCGATCGGACGGCCCGTTCCGCGTGCTTCGCTTGTCTGCCTGACCTGGTTCACGATTCGAGAAGAAGGCCGGACCAGCCCTCCGATTCCCCGGTTGCCGTCGGTCTGAATCCGAGGCTCCCGAACGAATCCCCGACCCTTTCACGCTCGGCCGCGAGGAAGCCCGAACAGGCGATTCTGGAGGGGAGTTTGCCGTCCCGGAGCCGCCCGACGAGCGTGATCAGCAACGGTCCGGTCAGGTTGGCCACTAAGGTCTCGGCCTCGGGGAGAGGGTCCGACCTCAAGTCGATCCGGGAAACGACCGGTTCGGTGTCGTTCAGGGAGGCATTTGCCGAAGTGGCCTCGACCGCCGCCCGCTCGCTGTCGAGGGCGAATACGGGGTTGAAGCCGAGCTGGGCGGCAGCGATTGCGAGTACTCCCGAACCGGAACCGATGTCGGCGAGGGAGCCCCTGGCATCGCCGCGCTCGGCTAGGTCGAGGAGGAAGCCGAGGCAGATCCGGGTGGTCGGGTGGGCACCCGTTCCGAAGGCCATACCGGGGTCGATCGCCACGGCCTCCCCCCCGGGGGCCTCGGACCACGGGGGACCGATCCAGATCGAACTCCCACCGCTCGAGGAGGGGACGGTAACCGGACGGTGGAACTCCTTCCACCTGGTCTCCCAGCCTTCGTCGACCCTGGAAGAAGAAAGCGCAATCCTCGATTCGCCCAGGGTGGCCTCCAGGTCTCCGACCTCCGGTAGTTCTCCTTCCGCTCCGTAGATCGCAAACTCGACCGAGTCGCCGTCGTCGACCTGCTCCACCCCTCCCGGGGCGAGGACGGAAAGCTCAGCGAGTACGAACTCGGCCTGCTCGGACGCGCAGCGGACGGAGAGCCTGATCAACCTAGCCCCGGCCCTGACGCCACCGTCTGAGCCGGGAGACGAAGGAGCCGCCGGCCTTCTCTCGATTCTCGTCGGTGAGGCTCTCGTCTAGACGGGCCGCAAGTTCACGCTGCTCCTCGTCGAGGGCGCCGGGCACCAGGACGTCGAAGAGGATCCGGTGATCGCCGCGCCCGTTGGAATCGCCCAGCTCGGGCAGGCCGTGCCCCCGGAGGCGCTTCTCGGCACCCGGCTGGGTTCCTGGCTCCACCTCGACCTCTACCGGTCCGTCGATCGTCTCGACTTCGATCTCGCCCCCGAGCATCGCCCGTGTTGCGTCGATCGTCGCCGCCGAGACGAGGTCGCGACCGTCGCGGGTGAAGCGGTCGTCGATCAGCTCGACCGTCACGTACAGGTCACCCGGGTGAGCGCCCGGTTCCCCGGCATGGCCGGCCCCGGCAACTCGGATGCTCTGGCCATCCTCGATCCCGGGTGGGATGGCCACCTTCCACGCCTTGCGGGTGTGCTTTCGGCCGAGCCCGGAGCACTCCCTGCAGGGTGACTCCGCTGCCCTACCGCCGCCTCCACAGGCCGGGCAGGGGCTGGCCCTGACGATCCTGCCGAACGGTGTAGAAGCGACCGACCTGCGTTCTCCGGAGCCTCCGCACTCGGAGCACTCGGTGATCGGGGTCCCCGGTTCGGCTCCGTTGCCCCTGCAGTCCGGACAGGTGTCGACCGCCTCGAACTCGACCTCGCGCTCGGCCCCCTCGAGCACGTCGTCGAGATCTATCCGCTCCCTGACCGCAACATCGGCCCCCGGGGAGGGGCCGCGCTGGCCGAATCCCGAACCACCGAAGAAGGCGCTGAACAGGTCCTCGAATGACCCGAAGGAGGCGCTCCGGGGATCGAAGCCCGAGCTGCGCAGGCCCTCCGGACCGAACCGGTCGTAGGTGCTCCGACGCTCCCGGTCGGAGAGGACCTCGTAAGCCTCGGCCGCCTCCTTGAACTTCTCCTCGGCCTGCGGGTCGTGGTCGTTGACGTCCGGATGCAACTCCCGGGCTATCTGGCGAAAGGCCCGCTTTATCTCGCTGTCGGATGCGTCCCGGCCGACGCCGAGGACCTCGTAGTAGTCGCGAACGGTCATCCGTAGACGTGCTCGAAATATCGCGAGAGTTCCCTCGAGGCATCGCGGACGGCCGCGATCGCAGTCTCGTAATCCATCCTCGTCGGCCCGACCACCCCGACCGAGCCGAGGTTCCGGTGGGGCAGCCCGTAATTGGCCCCGACGACGCTGACCGAACGGAGTTCAGGTCGGGGGTTCTCCCCGCCGATCCAGAGGAAGACCGAGCGCTCGTCGATCGCCGAACGCATCATCCCGAGCACTGCGGCACGCTGCTCGAGCGCGGTCATCAGCCGATCGACCTCGGGCAGATCGGCCGCCCGTCCGGATTCGAGCAGCCTCCCGGTCCCCTCGATGTAGAGGGCGGGCTGATCGGCTCGCTCCAGGTCGAACACGGCCGGCGCCAGGCGACCGAGGAACTCGGATTCGGCTCGCCCGAGGGTCGGGTCGGACAGCAGCGAGGCAATCCGGCGGGCCCCGACGTCGGTCCCGGCGAGGACCTCGTTCAGGTAGCTCGAGGCCCACTCGACCAGCCCCGGGTCGACATCGGAAGGGAAGGTGAAGGTCCGCTTGGTGACGTCACCGGCCGAGCTGATCACCACGACCATGACCGTGTCAGGGCGGAGCAGCAACGCCTCGACCCTGTGGATCGTCGCAGTGCCGATCGGCGGAGCGACGACCAGCGCGAGCAGGTCGGTCATCTGGGAAAGCGCGGCCGTCGCCTCTCGCATCGCGGCATCGGCCTCCTCCCGGAGCCGAAGCAGGTCGAGTCCGACCGGCTCCGCCGGGGCGCGCTCGACTTCCGAGGCGAGCGCCTCTACGTACTCCCGGTAACCGCGATCCGTCGGGACCCTTCCGGCAGAAGTATGTGGGTGGCTGAGGCAACCCAGTTCCTCGAGCGCTGCCAGCTCGGCCCTAACGGTCGAAGGACTGCAGTCCAGCCGGGGTGACGAGGCGATCGCCTTCGATCCGACCGGACGGCCCGTCTCGAGGTACTTCTCGACGACGAGGCCGAGCACGGTCTCCTGGCGAGGTGAAAGCACGAGCTGGATTCTATGACCGGCCGCTAACGGGCTGGTTAGGCGGGCTTCAGAGGCTTCAGACCCGGACCGTCGCGACCGAGTTCCGGATCACCTCGCGGTCGCCCTGGGTCGCCACGAGGTCGAGTTCGGCCCGGTCACCCTCGATCGAGACGACTGACCCGGTGACCGTGATCTCTTCCTCGGGAAATCCCATTCCCCGGAATTGGACGGAGAGTGATTCCAGCTGGCGGGGGTCGCCGCCGGCGAAGTCCGTTGCCGCCTTCGAGACCAGGCCCATCATGTAGAGGCCGTGGAGGATCGCGCCCGGCAGACCGACCGACTTGGCGAACTCCTGGTCGATGTGGATCGGGTTGAAGTCGCCCGATGCCCCGGCGTAGCGAACCGGCAGGTACCGGTCGGGGGTGACGGTCAGGTCAGGGATGGTGTCGCCCTCGGCTGCCTTCGAGGCCATCACTCGCCCCTCACGATGTTCGTCCAGGTACCACGGACGGTCTCGACGCCTTCCCCGTTGACCGAGACGGACTCGAACACGTAGAACCCCTTGCCGTCGCGTTCCTCGATCGAGGTGCAGGTCGCAGTGGTCGTGATCAGGTCCCCGGAGCAGACCGGCTCGGACCACTCGAAGCTCTGGGCCCCGTGGACCATCCGGGCGAAGTCCATCCCGACCTCGGGGTCGAAGATCGCCGGGGCCATCGCCCCGGCCGAGTAGACGACGCAGAACATCGGTGGGGCAACGACGTCCCTGAACCCCGCCTCACGGGCCGCCCCGGGGTCGAGGTAGATCGGGTGATCGAAACCGAGGGCGATCGCGTACTCCCGGATCTTCTCCCTGCCTACCTCGTATTCGAAGGGCGGGAAGGACTTGCCGACTGCTTCGGTTGCGAGCTCCATCGGCGGCAAACTAGCAGCGCACTGCGGGTGCCGGGTTCAGTCGTCTATCTCGAGCACGGTCAGGAATGCCTCCTGAGGGACTTCGACCCGCCCAACGTTCTTCATCCGTTTCTTGCCCTTCTTCTGCTTCTCGAGGAGCTTCCGCTTCCGGGTCACGTCACCCCCGTAGAGCTTTGCGGTGACATCCTTCCTGACCGCCTTGACGGTCTCCCTGGCGAGGATTCGGGAACCGATGGCAGCCTGGACTGCGATGTCGAACTGCTGCCGGGGAATCGTCTTCCTGAGCCGTTCGACCAGGACCTTCCCCTGGGCGTAGGCAGCTTCGCGGTGGGCGATGACCGAAAGCGCATCCACCCGGTCACCGGCGAGAAGGACGTCGACCTTGACCAGGTCCGACTCGCGGTCGCCGATCGGCTCGTAGTCGAGCGAGGCATAGCCCCTGGTCGAGGACTTGAGCTGGTCGAAGAAGTCGAGGACGACCTCGGCCAGGGGGAGGTCGTACCGGATCTGGACCCGGTCGGTGCTCAGGTAGTCCATGTCGATGTGCTCGCCACGCTTGGATTGGCAGAGCTCCATCACCGGTCCCACGTAGGCGGCGGGGGCGATGATCGTCGCCCGGATGCAGGGCTCGAAGATCGCGCTGATCGTCCCGGGATCAGGCATCTCTGCCGGGCTCCTCATCTCGATTTCCGATCCATCGGTCAGCTCGACCCGGTAACGGACGGTCGGGCTGGTTGCGAGCAGCTCGAGTCCATACTCGCGCTCGAGCCTCTCCCGGACGATCTCCATATGGAGTAGCCCCAGGAAACCGCACCGGAAGCCGAAGCCAAGGGCATCGGAAGTCTCGGGCTGCCAGCTGAGGGCCGCATCGTTCAGACCCATCCGGTCGAGTGCATCCCGCAGGTCCTCATAACGGTCGGTATCGATCGGGAAGAGACCACAGAAGACCATCGGCTTTACCTCGCGGTAGCCGGCCAAGGGCTCGGCAGCCGGCTGGGTGAGGTCGGTAAGGGTGTCACCTACCCGGAGCTTGGCCACGTCCTTTATGCCGGTGATCACGTAGCCCACCTCGCCGGTCGTGATCTCGGTCTCGGGCGACATCTCGGGCCGGAAGAACCCGAGGTCATCGAGTTCAGCGACCGTCCCGGTCTGCATCGCCTCGACCGACTGGCCCTTGGCAAACGCGCCGTCGACCATCCGGACATAGGCGACCACGCCCCTGTACTGGTCGAACTCGGAGTCGAAGATGAGCGCTCGGGGTGGGGCCGTCGGCTCGCCTCCTGGAGGGGGGATCCGCTCGACTATCGCCTCCAGGACCTCGGGGACGCCCTCGCCGGTCTTGGCCGAGATCCTCAGGATTCCGTCCGGATCGACCCCCAGAAGTTCGGAGACTTCGGCGGCGACCCGATCCGGTTCCGCCCCCGGGAGGTCGACCTTGTTGAGGACGGGAATCAACTCCAGGCCGTTCTCGATCGCCAGGTAGGTGTTGGCGACCGTCTGGGCCTCGACCCCCTGGGCCGCATCTACCACCAGCAGGGCGCCCTCGCAGGCCGCGAGACTCCTCGAGACCTCGTACGAGAAGTCGACGTGGCCGGGTGTGTCGATCAGGTGGAGGTGGTAGGCATGTCCGTCTGCCGCCTCGAAGTCGACCCGGACGGCCTGGGCCTTGATCGTGATCCCCCTCTCCCGCTCCAGCTCCATCGAGTCGAGAACCTGCTCGCGCATCTTCTTGGGGTCGACGGCCCCGGTCAGCTCGAGTATCCGGTCGGCGAGGGTCGACTTGCCGTGATCGATGTGGGCGATTATCGAGAAGTTCCTGATTCGTTCCATGTTCGGTCGCCCCTCGAAAGCCGGCCGGCTACCCGCCCGGGCGCTGCCCGACGGCATCGGCGCGAGGGCCTCTACCCAAGTATGGCGAGGTAAGGACGCCCCTCACCGGCAGCCATCCGGGTCGAGTGGCCCCTCCAGCTCGAAGACCGCGGTCGGCGGCTGCCGGAAGATCGGCCTCGCGGCCGGATCGCCGGAGACCCAGGTGAGCTCCTCCGGGTAGTCACGGGCAACGCCCTCCCGGTCGAGGGAGAGGACGAGGTACCTGTACCGGCCCAGGTTGACCAGGCGACGGAACGCCCGACAGTCCCCTGCCTCGATCAGGCCCCCAGAGGCGGTCCTCACACCAGGGAAGTCGACCCGACGGGAGAGGTCGTCACCCCTGAAAGGATACGAACGTGTGGCGGTGCTGGCAATCGGGCCCGGACCCGCCGAGTCGGCCCAGGCGAATGCCCGATCGAGCCCGGGCACCGTGAAGGTGGGCTCGCGGTACCGGTCGCGGTCGTACCTCGAGGCAACCTGGAGACCGACCACCACGAGCACGGCAGCCCCGGCCACCGCGGCAGGGACCAGGTACCGGCGGTCGGACCGCCCCCGGGCGTTCCAGGCGACGAAGACGAAGGTCAGCGCCAGGACCACGAAGAAGATCGAGATGCCGACCCAGTCCCAGGTGCGGCCGTCGAGCACGCCGACGACGGAGAGGGTCGCAATCGCGCCGAGGACCACCCAGCCGATCCGGACACCCCAGGAGCGGACCGCCGGACCGAGCAGGGCGAATCCGATCGCAAGGCCGGGCACCAGGTAACGGAGCCCGGAGACGAAGCCGAGTGGCTCACCCTCGGGACCGGAGGCCGAGGTCGGACCGACCAGCCAGGCGAGAATGATGGCCAGGGCGACGACCGCGCCCAGCCTGAGCGCCCCTGAGGCCGGGCGAAACAGCGCCAGGAACACCCCGGCGAGGCCGAGCAGCAGCACGATCGGCCAGAGGGGGCCGAATCCATCGGCCAGGCCCGGGATGAACCAGTCGGAGATGACCGTCCCATCCAGCGCGTAGTCCAGAACGGATCCGGCCTCGCGGCCACCCGTCTCCTGAACAGGGCCGGGCAGCTCGATCCCGAGCACGCGGTCACCGGCGGTCCAGGGGAGCGGGTTCCCCGCTTGGACCAAGTTCCGCAGGTACCAGAACCCTCCGGTCAGGAGCCCTCCTCCGAGCGTCACGGCGAAGGTCTTGAGCCTATTTCCAGAGGTCGCGAGCACAGCGGGTCCGATGATCAGGACGACCGCAGCTGGGACGAAGTTGAGCTTGGTACCGGCGGCCATGCCGGCAGCGAGGCCGACCAGCAGGGCACTCCCCGGTCCCCGGTCGCCCGACCGTTCACGAGCTACCAGGGCGGCGATCCCGGCCAGCAGGAAGAAGGCCCCGGCAAGGTCGTTCCGGGCCTCCCCGAACTGATCCGCGAATGCGGCCGAACATCCCAGGACCAGGGCGACCCCGGCCACCGAGACCGGGCCGGCCGATCCGCCAAAGGGTCTCGCGATGACCCATGCCGCGAAGAGCGCTCCGGCCAGGAAGGCCGAGTTGAGGAACAACGACGGCAGGTCGCCCCCCCAGGCCGACCCGGTCACCGCGTGGAGCAGCTCCGAGCCGTGTGGGTAGAACCAGGTGAGGAACTGCGGGGTCGTGAAGTGGAGGGAGAAGGTCTCCCCGGTTCGGACCAGCTCGGCCGCGATCGGTCCGTGGTACCAGGTCGAGTCGAACCCGGTCATCCCGGTACCGACCCGACCCCAGGCCCCGGTGAGCGAGGCGGCCAGGCCGAGGCCGACCGGGAGCGCCGCGAGGGCGACCTGACCCGCGGTCGCCCGGTCCCCCGGCCCAGCGTGTTCAGCGAGCTCCTGGGTTCCGGGAGGGACGGGTACAAGCAGGGCGATCCCGACCGCAAGGAGCCCGAGGACGACCACCACCGCCCAGGAGGAAAAGAGTCCCGGGAGGCCGACCACCATCGCGACGACCGTCACCGAGGCAAGGGATGCGACCAGGGAGGCCAGCGCCAGCGGGGCGCCTCTCCAATCGGGAACCAGCCGCTTCGCCAGGAGCGTTCCGAGGATCCCGGCAGCCAGTACCAACGAGGCCAGGGCGATCAGGGACCAGAGGTATCCCAGGGCGCTCAGGCCGGCCTCCGGAAGATCGAGAGCACCTCGTCCAGCTCACCGACCCGGAGCAGGCGACAGCTGGCCACGTAGGCGAGGCCACCGAGACCGAGTGCAGCGACGAGCCCGATCGCGTCAGCGAGGGTCCCCCCACCCAGCAGTCGGTCGCCCAGTTCCCAGACCTGCCAGCAGACCACCGCCAGGACCAGTGAGGCAAGTGCCGTCTTCAGGGTGGTCACCAGCAGGGGAAGCGCCTCCAGGCCACCGATCCGGGGTCGGATGAGGAGGGCCTGGAAGAAGACCGACAGCGCGGTTGCGATCGCGGTGGCAGCGACGATCCCGGCGACCCCGTAGGGCTCGTAGAAGGCCCAGGCCAGGCCGGCGGTGACCGCGAGATTGAGGCCGGCGACGGCAGTCGGAATCCACGGCTGCTGGAGACCGAAGAAGGCCCTGCTCAGCAACAGGTACAGCCCGTTGGTCGGCAGGGCGAAGGCGAACCAGAACAGGGCTGTGGCGACGAGAACGGTCTGCTCGGGTCCGAACTCGCCCCGCTGGTAGACGAGTCGGATCATCGGATCGGCAAGGACGAGGATCGCCGCGGTAGCCGGCAGCAGGATGAAGACGACCTGGCGCATGCCCTTGCCAAGGGTCCGCCTTAGGTTCGTGAAGTCGCGGCTGTTGGCGAACCGGGCGAGGGTCGGGAAGATCACGGTCGCGATCGCCACCGAGAAGATGCCCTGGGGCAGCTGGTAGATCCGGAAGGCCTTGTCTATGCCGGCCGGGGCCTGCTCGCTGACGAGGCTGCCGAAGAAGCTGTTGATCACGAGGTTGAAGTTGACCAGCCCGAGGCTGAGCGTTACTGGCAGCATCAGGATCAGCACCCGGCGGAGCTTCGGATCGCGGAAGTCGAACTTGAGGGTCATCCGGAAAGGGGTGTTCCGAAGGTCCCAGGTCTGGATCGCGAGCTGAACGACCGTTCCGGCGACCACCCCGATCGCATAGGCATAGATCCTCTGGTCTTCGGGAAGCATCGGAACCCCGATGACCACGACGGCGATGATCGTCAGGTTCCAGAAGAGGGGCGATATCGCGAAGGCGCCGAACCTGTCGTAGCTGTTGAGGATCCCTACCACCACGCCCGACGCCCCGAGCAGGACGAGGATCGGGAACATGATCTGGGACATCACGACCATCAGGCCCTCGACGAAAGGATCGAATCCGGGGGCGAAGAGGGGCATGATCAGGCCGGCCCCGACGATGAAGAGGGCCGAGATCACCCCGAGGACCATCACAACGAGGAGGAGCAGGGTCGAGGCGAGGCGGAACGCTTCGAACACCTTTCCCCGACCGAGCTGTTCCGTAAAGACCGGCACGAATGCCGGCTGGAGTGCCGCATCCGCGAACAGGGCCCGGATCAGGTTCGGCACCTGGAAGGCCACGGTGAAGGCCGACATCGGACCCGAGATGCCGAAAAGGGCAGCAGCGACCACCTCCCTCGCGAGGCCTGCGACCCGCGACGCAGCCGTTGCGATCGAGAAGAAGGCGGTCGAGCGGACGAGGTGACCACCCCGCGGGCGGTCTTCGCTCGCTTGCTCGGTCCGGGTTGGCCCAGTTCCGGATTCCTCCCTGGCGGCCTCGACCACCTCGGAGACCAGGGGGCTCGAGATCCCACCCTCCTCGGCGAGCTCACCACGCGCGGTCCAGAAGCCGGCATCGCGCTCGGACGGCTTGGGGGACTCCCCTGGGCCGAGCTCCTCCCGGGGGATCGACGACTTCCCCTCGAGGCGATCGAGCGCCTGCTCGGCCCGCCGGGCCGCCCGCTCGAACGATTCGAGGGGATCGCCCTCTCCTCGGTTCACTCCATCCCCTTCTTTCCTGCCTTCCCGGGCCATCTCTCCTACCGGTATAGTCCGCGACCCCTCGACGGGTCCCGGAAGGCACCCGACGGGGCGGCACTTGCCATGGCAAACATCGCTTCACAGAAGAAAAGGATCGTCAGGACCGAACGCGAGCGGGTCGAGAACCGCCGCCTTACCTCGACGGTAAAGACCCACTTCCGTCGGCTCGAGGAGGCGGTCGAAGGCGGGGACTCCGGCAAGGTGGCCGAGGAACACCGGCTGCTGGTCTCGAAGATCGACAAAGCCGTGAGCAAGGGTGCCCTGCATCGGAACAACGGGGCGCGGAAGAAGGCGAAGGCTGCACGCCTCGCCGCCAGCTCCTGACCGCAGGGACAGGCAGGTAGCGGTTCAGACATCGGCCGTGGCGGCCACCATGGCGAGGTCGAGCGCCAGGCCGTCCGGATAGTCGGCGCCGCCCCTGGTCCAGAGTTCGAGGTCGGCGAGGGCGATCGATGCGCTTCGAAGGTCATCCGGCGACGCACCTCTTACCGACTCGATCAGGCGCCTGACCAGGAAGGGAGGGAGGTCGATCGCCCCCTCGACCGCCCTCGGTGGCTCGCCCGCCTCGAGTAGCGAGAGGGCCCGATGGGCACGGCGAACCGCGGCTGCGGTCGGATAGACCAGGGAGGCGACCGAGGCACCCTCTGCCTGGAGCCTCGAGGAGGCTTCGAGTGCCCGACCTCGGTCACCCGCGACCAGGGCATCCCCGAGGGCGAAGATGCTGGTTTCGGTCAGGTCGGCAACCATGCCCTCGAGGTCCTCGACCTCGACCCGACCGCCCTGCCCGGCCCATAGGGCGAGGCGATCGAGCTCATTTCCGAGCCTGGTCGGGGACTCCCCCAGGTGGGTGACCAGGAAACGGGCAGCCTCGGGATCGAGTTCGAAGCCGCGGCGCGATGCCTCCTCGACCAGGTGGGGCGGAAGGTCCCTGCCGCTCGGGGCGTCGAAGGAGCGAACCTCGCCTCCGGCGGACTCGACGGCCTGGAGGAGTCCGGACGGGACCTTGCCCCGACTGATCAGCACCAGACAGGTGTCTTCATCCATTCCCGGGATCGCCTCGGCCACGGTCTCGGCCTGCCGTTTACCCCATTTCTCGATTCCGTCGGCCAGCAGGTAGCGGCGACCGGCGACCAGGCTCATCGCCCCGAGGGCAACGGCGCCAGTCGGGTCACTTCCCGATCAGCAACCTCTACGAGTCCCTCTGCTTCCTGGCC
>JBMSXD010000033.1:0-13856 GCA_049425265.1 Solirubrobacterales bacterium | reverse complement strand
AGCGTTTCGTACCCCGTTCCGCTCCCCGACCAGTCGAGAGCCAGGCCTACAAGGACGGCAGCTCCTCCGAGTCCGACGAGCAGATCGATCGGCATCACGGGGTTGTGGACTCTGGTGCCTGTCACGCGAGGGGCCGTGCAGCCTTGACGGTGTTGGCGAGGAGCATCGCGATCGTCATCGGACCTACCCCCCCGGGAACCGGAGTGATCGCACCGGCAACTTCAGCAACCTGGTCGAAGTCCACATCGCCCACCAGCCCTTCATCCGTCCGGTTGATGCCGACGTCGATGACCGTCGCTCCTTCTTTGACGAAGTCCGCTCCAACGAGGCCCGCTACCCCGACCGCCGCCACGAGTATGTCTGCCCGGCGGGAGACCCCGGAAAGGTCGACGGTCCGTGAGTGACACGCAGTCACGGTGGCATCCCGGTCGAGGAAGAGGCTTATAAGGGGGCGGCCGACCAGGTTCGAGCGCCCGATCACCACGACCTCCTTGCCCTCGATCGGCAGATCCGACCTGTCGAGAATCTCGATTACCCCGGCCGGGGTGCAGGGGACTAGCCAGGGGGAGCCGGAGGCAAGCCTTCCCTGGTTCTCTGCGGTCAGGCCGTCGACATCCTTTACTGGATCGATCGAGCCGATCACCGGCCCGGCATCGAGGCCCTCCGGGAGGGGGAGCTGCACGAGGATCCCATCGACGCCGTCATTGCCGTTCAGCTCCGCGACTATGGACTCGAGCTCGGACTGTCCGACGGTCCCGGGTACCGCACGATGGACCGATTCGATCCCGACCTCCTCGCAGGCCCGGTGCTTGTTCGAGACGTAGACCTCAGAGGCCGGATCGTCGCCGACCAGAACGGTGGCGAGCGCCGGTGCCCTTCCGATGACCGCCGACAGCTCCTCCACCTGCCCGGCCACGTCGGAGCGGACCGCCCCGGCGATTGCCTTGCCATCGAGTATTCGGGCCCCCGGGTTCATCCCGCTCTCCGGACAAGGGGGGCGTACTCGGCCATCAGCTTCCTCTCGGTACCGTCGGAAGCGAATCGGACGACGATCAGGCCCCCCGGCTCGGTTCCGATCACGACGCCCTCACCAAAGCTCTCATGCTCGACATCATCACCGACCGAGACCGCCGGGATTTCGCCGGGATCGCGAGGCTGGGGGCGTTGCACGGTCATGGCCGGCTCGCTCCGGACCAGGCCCGGAACTCCATAGCTCCTGAGCGCCCGGGCAGGCCGATCCGGCTCGGCCCGTTCGACCAGTTCCTCGGGAACCTCGTCGAGGAAGCGGGAGGGACCTCCTGACTCGCCGTGGAAACCCCGACCCAGGGCCCAGGTCATCACCAGGCGCTTACGGGCCCTGGTCATGCCGACGTAGCAGAGCCTTCGTTCTTCCTCCTCCCCACCTTCGTCCAGTGACCTCGCATGGGGAAAGAGACCCTCCTCGCAACCGAGCACGATCACGGAGTCGAACTCGAGTCCCTTCGAGTTGTGGAGTGTCATCAGGCTAAGGGTCTCGCCCTCCTCGCGATCCTGTTCACGGTCCGTCAGCAGGGCTATCTGCTCGAGAAAGGCCTCGAGCGGCGAGGCTTCGGTAGCTCCGTCGCCCGACTCGGTCAGGTCGAACTCCCGCGCTACCGAGACCAGTTCCTCGAGGTTCTCCAGCCGCCCCTGGGCCTCGACCGAACGCTCGGCCTCCAATGCCTCGGCGTAACCGGTATCCCGGAGCACGGACTCGATCAGCTCGGCCACCGAACCGGAATCTGCCCTGTCCCGGAGTTCCGCCATCGTCTGCTGGAAGGCATCGAGGGCCTTGACCGCAGCCGAACCGAGACCGGGAATCCTCTCGGGCTCTGAAGCGACGTCCCATATCGGCTCGCCGACGGTGTTGACGTGGGCCAATATCCGTCCGAGCGAGGTCTTTCCGATCCCCCGCCTCGGGGTGTTGACGATCCTCGTAAAGGCCACTGAATCGGCGGGGTTCGCCAGATACTGGAGGTAGGCCACCGCATCCTTTACCTCGGCCCGGTCGTAGAACTTCGTCCCGCCGACCACCCGGTAGCGAAGTCCGTACCGGACGAGGGTGTCCTCCAGGACCCGACTCATCGCGTTGGTCCGGTAGAAGACCGCGACCTCATCCAGGCCACCCTCCGAGAGGGACGCCAGCTTTTCGACCCGATCGGCGACCCATCTCGCTTCCTCGTGCTCGTCACCGAGTCCGACGACCTCTACCGGCTCGCCCTCGCCCTCCTCGGTCCAGAGTTCCTTCGGCCGACGATCACGGTTCCGGCGAACCACTTCATTGGCGGCAGAGAGGATGGTCTGTGTCGATCGGTAGTTCTGCTCGAGCTTGACAACCCCCGCCTGTGGGAACTCCCGCTCGAAGTCGAGGATGTTCCGGATGTCGGCATTACGAAATCCGTAAACCGACTGATCCTCGTCTCCGACGACGGTCAGGTTGCCCCGCTCGCCGACCAGCTGGACCAGCAGCCGGTACTGGGCGTGGTTCGTATCCTGGTACTCGTCGACCAGCACGTGGCGGAAGGTCGAGCGCCACCGCTCCCTGACATCGTCGAACTGCTCCAGCATCTGGACGGTCCGGACCAGGAGGTCGTCGAAATCCATCGCATTGCTCTCGAGCATCCTCTGCTCGTAGAGCCCATAGATGTCAGCGATCTGTTCCTCGAACGGGGCCCGAGCCGAGGATGCGAACGCCTCGGGGCCCACCAGCTCGTTCTTCGCCCCCGAGATCCTCCGTTTTACCGCCTTCGGTGGCAGCTCTTTGGGGTCCAGGGAAAGCTCTTCCATGGCTCTCTTGACCATTCGAACCGAATCGCCCTCGTCGTAGATCGTGAAGGAGCGTGTGTAGCCAAGGAGCTGGGCATCGACACGGAGCATCCGCGCGCAGGCCGAGTGGAAGGTGGAGACCCACATACCGGCCGCAGTCCGGCCGAGCAGACCGGAGACTCGCTCCCGCATCTCGTCGGCCGCCCGGTTGGTGAAGGTAATCGCGAGGATCTCGCTGGGCCTCGCCCTGCCCGAATCGAGCAGGTAGGCGATTCGATGGGTTAGGACGCGGGTCTTCCCCGAGCCGGCCCCGGCGATCACCAGCAGCGGACCTTCGCCGTACTCGACGGCAAGCCTCTGCTCCGGATTGAGGGCCTCTACGGCGGCTGATGCCTCCACCTGGCGAGGATACCTACGGGGGAGGCGCGTCAGCCCCCGGCTGGCGAGCGCCCCTTCCGTTTGGGACGGGTTTCCTGCCGGACTTCGCGAGCGGGCCTCCCGGACAGCTCGGCGACCTCGCGCTCGAGCTCGGCGATCCGGTCCGAGAGGGCCTGGACCGCCTCCTGGATCGGATCCGGGAGGTGGATCCAGTCGGCATCGGGACCCTCCGGTCGGCGGCCCTCCACCCGGACGGTGTGACCCGGGTTTCCGACAACGGTTGCGTTCGGGGGGACGTCCTCGATCACGACTGCGTTGGCCCCGATCTTCGCTCCGTGGCCAACCCGAACGGGGCCGAGGAGCTTGGCACCGGAACCGATCGTGACGTTGTCCTCGACCGTTGGGTGGCGTTTTCCCGTCTCGAAGCCGGTCCCCCCCAGGGTTACCCCCTGGTAGATGGTTACGTCGTCACCGAGCTCCGCGGTTTCCCCGATCACCACTCCGGACCCGTGGTCGACGAAGAACCGTTTGCCAATTTTCGCCCCTGGGTGGATCTCCACTCCGGTCACGGCCCTCGCGACCCACGAGATCAGGTACGGGATGAAGGGAACCCCGCCCTCCATGAGCGAGTGGGCCAGCCTGTGGGCCACGACGGCCTGTACACCCGGCCATCCGGCAGCGATCGTCGCATCCGAAACGCCTTCGGTTGCTGGATCGCGCTCCCGCGCTACTTCGAGTTCTTCCCGGAAGGCCGACCGGTCGCTGGGCTGCCCTTCATCCTCATCGCCTCCTCGGCGTTCCGAAGGCGCCACGGTTCAGGGGGCGAAGAACGGAAGGGACATGTAGCGGTCGCCCGAGTCGCAGATCACGGTGACGATGCGTTTCCCCGCGAACTCGGGCCTGGCGGCGACTTTCAAGGCGGCAGCGACGTTAGCCCCAGCCGAAATCCCACCGAGAATGCCTTCCTCGGAGGCGAGTCGGTGCGAGGTCGCTATCGCCTCGTCGTCGTCGACCTGGATGATCTCGTCGAGCAGCTCGAGGTCGAGCACGTCGGGTACGAAACCGGCACCGATTCCCTGCAGTCGGTGCGGTCCGACCCTTCCGCCGGAGAGGACCGGCGAGCCGGACGGCTCGACGGCGATCAGCTTTGCGTCCGAGTCCTGTTCCCGGAGGTATCGCCCGACCCCGGTGATCGTCCCCCCGGTTCCGACCCCGGCGACGAAGGCACCTATCTCACCTTTCGTATCGGCCCAGATCTCGGGCCCGGTCGTCCGGAAATGGGCTTCGGGGTTTGCGGGATTGGAGAACTGGAGTGGCATGAAGCCGTTTCTTTCGGCAGCGATCTGGCGGGCGAGATCGACCGATTCGTCCATTCCCCCGGTCGTCTCCGTCTCGATCACGGTCGCGCCATAGGCCCTGAGGAGTTTTGCCCGTTCCCGACTGAGGCCCTCCGGCATGGTCACGACCAGCTCGTATCCCCGGGCTGCGCAGATCATCGCCAGGGCGATACCGGTATTCCCACTGGTCGCCTCGACCACCACCGACTCGCCCCGTTCGAGCTTTCCCTCGGCCTCTGCCGCGCCGATCATCGCCGCTCCGATCCGGTCCTTGACCGAACCTCCGGGATTGAAGTACTCGAGCTTCCCGCAGACGTCGGCCTCCAGCCCTTCACCGAGACGGGCGAGCCAGACGAGCGGGGTTCCCCCGACGGTTGCAGATGCCTGGGGAGCGATCAAATGAAGTACATCCCCGATCGAGCCTCGGCGGACTCCCTCTCGAGGATGTCGGCCACCGTCGTCGATCCGAACACCGACCGAAGCGACTCGACCCCTTCCGCCCAGATTCCCCCAGCCTCCTCCGCCTCCTGGCCGATCACTCCGTCCAGTGCCTGGACGACCTCGAGGACCGTAATCTCCTCGGGGGGTCGGGCGAGCGTGTAGCCGCCCTTGCTGCCGCGATGACTTTCGAGGAAGCCGGAACGCCTAAGGGTGGAGAACAGCTGCTCGAGGAACTGCTCCGGGACCGCCCTTCGCTCGGCAAGCTCCTTGACCGGGACTGGGTGTTCGCCCGAGCGGGCGAGTTCGGCCAGGGCCACGACCGCGTAGCGCGACTTTGAGGTGACCGAGATCATCTAACGCCTTTCTACAGCAGGCGGGAAAGCGGTCAGGCTTCCTGCCCCTCGCGGGAGGCGATCCTGCCAAGGGCGTCGTCGATCCGGCTCACGGTCGCCTCCCTGCCCAAGGCTGCCACAGACTCGAAGATCCCCGGGGAGACCGTCGTCCCGGTGATCGCAACCCGTATCGGCTGGTAGACCTTTCCCGCCGAAAGGCCAAGTCTCTCGGGCAGGGGATCGAGCGCCTTCTCGACCGATTCGGGCCCGAAATCCCCAAGGGTTTCGAGCGCCTCCCTGGCGGCCTCGAGCGCCACCGAAGCGTCACCTTTCATCACCTTGCGCCACGCCTTCGGATCATCGACCGGGGGCTCGAAGAGGAAGGCGATCAGTGGCCAGACTTCGCCGAGGGTCTGGGCCTTCTCCTGGGCGATCGCACAGGCCTCGATCAGCTGCTGGTCGGGTTCACGGTCGAGGAAGGTCGCGACGGCCTCGACGTACCCCTCCGGCGACATCGCCCTCATGTACCTCCCGTTGAGCCACCTGAGTTTCTTCTCGTCGAACACTGCGGAGGACTTCCCGATCTCCTCCGGCCGAAACCGCTTGATCAGCTCCTCGCGATCCATCACGGTCTCGTCGTCCTCCGGCCCCCATCCGAGCAGGGCGAGGTAGTTGATCACCGCGTCCGGGAGGTAGCCCGCGTCCCTCAAGCCCTGAACTGACGCCGCCCCCTCCCGCTTGGAGAGCTTCTTGCCGTCGGTCCCGTGGATCAACGGTGCATGGGCGTACTCCGGAACCTTGGCTCCGAGCGCCTCGAGGACCTTCTGCTGCTTCTGGGTATTCGAGAGGTGGTCGTCCCCCCGGATCACCAGGTCCACACCCATCGCGGCGTCGTCGACCGCTACTGCGAGGTTGTAGAGCGGTGAGCCATCGGCCCGGGCGATGACGAAATCGTCGAGGCTCCGGTTCGGGAAGCGGATCTCCCCCCTGACCAGATCACGGACGACCTCCTCCCCCTCATCGTCGACCCGGAGGCGAACCGCTCCCTGACCATCCTCCGACGGGGTCCCCCGATAGCCGCGGTCGGCTCCCTCCCTCTCCTTCCATTCACGAACGTCGTCGGCAGTGCTGGTGTCGTGGTAAGCGAGCCCCCGCTCGACCAGGTCCCTGACGGCCTTCCTGTGGGCTTCCTCGCTTTCGCTCTGGAAGGCCACATCGCCGTCCCAGTCGAGGCCGAGCCACTCGAGGGCTTCGATGATCTGGGCCACGTTCTCCGGGGTCGAGCGCTCGGCATCGGTGTCCTCGATCCGAAGGAGGAAGGCGCCGTCGGCATGTCGAGCGGCCAGCCAGTTGTAGAGTGCCGTCCTCGCCCCACCGATGTGAAGTTCTCCGGTGGGTGAAGGTGCGAATCTGACCCGGAGGTCTCTGCCAGTCGTGCTCATCGGAGCCCATGTTTCCACAGCGGGAGGCCTCGACAAGGCCGTGGGTCGTGGCGAGGAGCTCGGCTGCGAGGCGATCCAGATCTTCAACCAGAGCCCTCGGATGTGGAAGGCCACGGCCTACGGAGACGATGACTTCCTGGCATTTCGGGAGCGGATGGACTCTTCTCCGGTCGAGAGCGTGATCATCCATGCGGTCTACCTGATCAACTGCGCGACCCCGGACAGGGAGCTTGCCTCCAAGTCTCAGAAATCCCTGACCCACGCCCTGAGGATCGGTGATGCGATTGGTGCCGACGGCGTCGTGCTCCACCCCGGGGCACGAAAGGATGCCCCGTTGGAGCCGGCGATCAAGCGGGCCGGAAAGGTGATCTCGGCCTCCCTGTCGGATTCCGAGAGCTGCCCGATCCTGATCGAGCAGATGGCCGGGCACAAGGGGATCCTCGGCACCACCCTGGAAGAGGTAGAGGCGATCACCGAGGCCGCAGGCGGAGGCGACCGGATAGGGCTCTGCCTGGATTCCTGCCATCTCTTCGCCGCCGGATACGACGTCCGGACACCAGACGAGCTCGGGGGGGTCCTGGACGAAGTAGACAGGAGGGTGGGACTCGAACGGCTCCGGGCACTCCACGTGAACGACTCCCGTGAGAGCCTGGATTCACGAAGGGATCGCCACGCGGACCTTGGGGCCGGCGAAATCGGCGACCGGGGAATGGCCTGCTTCCTCTCGGCTCCGGAATTCGAAGGGCTCCCGGCAACCATGGAGACCCCGGGGCCGGACAAGAAGGGGCCGACGGCAGACGACGTGGCCTACGCATTCGAGCTCCGAAAGAAGGGGCTCGCCTCGAGGCGGCGGAGGGCTGCGAGACAGAAGAAGGCCCGCGGCCGGTAGCCTCGGCCCGAACTATCGGGGGCGGACCTTCCCCGGGAAGGGAGTTCCAGATGACTGGATCGAGCGATTTGCGGGGTGAGGCGAGGGCCGCCTACGACTTCATGACCGAGCCGGCGACCGTGCGTGAGTTGCCGGCCCAGGGAATCCCGCCTCGCGAGGCGCTCGAGGCCATCCAGTCCGAGGTCCTGCTGGACGGTGATCCCTGGAAGAACCTGGCGACCTTCGTCACCACCTGGATGCCACCGGAGGGCCGGATGGTCATCGAGGAGAACCTCTACCGAAACTACATCGACCACGCCGAATATCCGAGGACGGCGGAGATCGCACGTCGCTGCGTCCGGATCCTCCACGGACTCTTCCACGGGGTCGGCGAGCCCGAGTGTCCCGGGGCTGCCTGTGCCGGGTCATCCGAAGCCGTGATGCTCGGCGCGCTGGCGATGAAGTGGCGGTGGCGGGAGCGCAGGCAGAAGGAGGGCAAGCCGATCGACTCACCGAATCTCGTCTACGGGGCAGACGTCCACGTCGTCTGGGACAAGTTCTGCCGGTACTTCGACGTCGAGCCGAGGCAGGTGAACCTGCCGAAGGGCGAAACCACCGTCCCCCCCGAGGCGCTTCGCGAGCAGATCGACGAAAACACGGTCGGGGTCGTTGCGGTCGCAGGAACGACCTTCACCGGCGAGTGCGGCGACATCGAGGGAATCGACGCGATGCTCAGGGAGCTGGCCGGAAAGGGACTCGAGGTCCCGATGCACGTCGACGCGGCGAGCGGCGGATTCGTGTTGCCCTTCTCCCATCCCGATTTCAAGTGGGACTTCAGGCTGGAGACGGTCAAGTCGATCAACACCTCCGGGCACAAGTTCGGCCTGGTCTACCCTGGCATCGGCTGGCTCGTGTTCAGGGATGACGAGCAACTGCCGGAAGACCTCGTCTTCTACGAGGACTACCTCGGTGAGAAGGATCCGACCTTCACCCTCAACTTCTCGGGCAGCAGCTCTTTCATCCTGGCCCAGTACTTCAACTTCCTCCACCTGGGCAGGGTCGGTTACGAGGCCGCCGTCCAGGCGATGGACGCAAATGCCAGCGCGCTCGGGAAGGGTCTGGATGCGATCGACGGCATCGAGGTATTCGACCTGAAGGGTCCGACCCTTCCCCTGGTCATCGCCAGGGTCTCAAAGGGCGAGCCGTTCGGCGAGGACGACCTGGTCGGTGAGCTGGCTCGGCGGAGGGGATGGCTCGTACCGGCCTACGAGCTCCCACCCGACAGTGACGACCTCCGGATCATGCGAATGCTGGTCAAGATCGACCAGACTCGCGAGCTGGTCGATGCCCTGGTGGCCGACTTCGGTGCCTCGGTCGAGTTCCTTCGGAAGCGCGGAAAGGGCGAGGGCAAGACCCCCGCCCACACCGGCGTCGGCTACTAGGCCCGTCTGACCGTCAGCTGATCTTCATCCCGGATATGGCCCGGGCGATAACCAGCTGCTGGATCTCCGCGGTGCCCTCGAAGATGTCGTAGATCTTCGCGTCCCGGTGCATCCTCTCGACCGGGTACTCACGGGTGTACCCGTTCCCGCCGAGGATCTGGATCGCCCGTTCCGTGGTCCAGACCGCAACCTCACCGGCCTTGAGCTTGGACATCGAACCCTCGGCGTTCTCGAACGGGATCTGGTTCCGACCCATCCAGGAGGCCCTCCAGACGAGCAGCCTGGCAGCATCGATTTCGGTCTTCATCTTGGCCAGGGTGAAGGCAATCGCCTGGTTCTCGATGATCGGCCGTCCGAACTGGACCCTCTCCTTGGCGTAGTCGAGCGAGTACTCGTAGGCAGCCCTGGCGATCCCGATCGCCTGTGCCCCAACTGTCGGGCGGCTCGCTTCGAACGTGGCCATCGCGGCCTGGGACTTCGACTTCTTGCCCTCCCTCACTCTCGCGAGTCGCTCGTCCAGCTTTTCCTTCCCGCCAAGCAGGTTGGCCCCGGGGATCCTGCAGTCGTCGAGGTGTACGTCAGCGGTATGGGAGGCCCGGATGCCGTGCTTCTTGACCTTTGCGCCCTGCTCGATGCCTGGAGTATCGATCGGGATGACGAAGGCAGCGTGGCCCCGGGAACCGAGGTCGCGATCCACAGACGCGACCACTACGTGAACGTCGGATATGCCGCCGTTGGTCGCCCAGGCCTTCTGACCATTCAGTACCCACTCGTCCTTGGCCTCGTCGTACTTGGCGGTGGTTCGTACGGCGGAGACGTCGGAACCTGCATCCGGCTCGGATGAGCAGAAGGCGGCAACCTTCAAGTCGCCTTCCGTCCCGAAGCAACGGGGAATCCACTCGCCGATCTGCTCCGGCGTTCCCTGGCCCAGGATCGCAACCGCGGCGAGGGTCGTTCCGAAGATCGACATCCCGAGCCCGGCGTCACCCCAGAAGATCTCTTCGTTGACCAGGGGGAGCGTGAGCCCGGTCGGATCGGCGAACAGCTGGGCGATTCCGTCGAAGCCGTAGAGACCGATCTTCGCAGCTTCCTCGACGATCGGCCAGGGGAACTCTTCCCTCTCGTCCCACTCATGTGCGGCAGGCCTGAGGACGCTCTCGGCGAACCCGTGGGCCCACTCCTGGAGGTCCTTCTGGTCCTGGTTCAGCTCCATCGAGAAAGTCGGCTGGGCCGTATCGCCATTGGTGGCAGCGGCGCCGTTCTCGGCAGTCTCGGGGGCTTCGGTCGTCTCGGTACTGGTATCTGTGCTCATGACCACAGGGTACTAGCGAGCCACCACGGATCGTCCTGACCCAAGGACCCGAAGGGACCCTTCAGGCGGCCCGGGTGAGCGCTTCCTGCGGACCGAGGATCTCGTCGAGTTCGGCCATCAGGGCGGCCGACCTCACCACCCGGTAGTCCGGGCCGAGCCGGAGCTTGGTCTGCCGACTCGGTCCGACCACCAGCAGGTTGACGTCGATGTCGCCCCGATGATGTTCGAGCAGGGCCTTGACGTCCTCCAGGGCGTCCGCAGAGAAGCGCTCTTCATCCACACGGAGAGTCAGGGGTTCGCTCCTTTCCTCGATCCGCTTCCTGGCCTGCGCGACCTGGTCGGGGTCGGGCTCGAAGCGATCCGCCCCCTGGACCACCAGCTTGGTCCCCCGGTCGGTGTGGTCGACCCTACCCTTCACGAGCACCACCGAGTCGGGCTGAATAGCCCCGGTCTTGCCCGACTCGTCGGGGTTGAAGACGAGCAGTTCCACCTCTGCCTCGACATCGGAGAGCGTCGCGAAGGCGATCTGGCGCCCGGACCGGGTCCGGACTTTGCGGTACTCGGTCACCAGACCGCCGACCGTGACCCACTCATCGTCTCGCCGGCCCGGGAGTTCGGAAATCGGACAGTCGGCCTCCACCGCCAGGGCCTCCCGAAGCCCATCCAGCGGATGGGCCGAGAGGTAGGTACCGAGGGTTTCCTTCTCGAGGGCCAGAAGGTCCGACTCTTCGAACTCCTCCTCGGTTATCGCCGGATGGGCGGCGCTGCCGCCGAAGTCCTCACCGCCCTCCTCCATGTCGAAGAATGACCCCTGTCCTGCAACCGAATCGGCCTGTACCCGACTCCCTGATGCCTGGGCCTCGGGGAGCACCTCGAGCATTCCCTTCCGTGACCCGGGGAGGGAATCGAGTGCCCCGCACATGACCAGGCACTCGAGGGCCTTCTTGTTTACGGCCCTGGCGTCGACCCGCTCGCAGACGTCCCAGAGGGAATCGAACTCCCGTTCCTCACGGGCGGAAATGATCGCCTCGACCGCGGCATGACCCACGTTCTTGACCGCATCGAGCCCGAAACGGATCCCCTCGTCGGTGACCACGAAGCCGTGGTCGGACTGGTTGATGTCGGGCGGCAGGACGGCTATCCCCATTTCGGCGCAACGACTGATGAAGAACGGGACCTTGTCCTTGGTTCCCATCACCGAAGAGATCACTGCCGCCATGAACTCCGCCGGGTAGTTCGCCTTCAGCCAGGCAGTCCGGTAGGCGATCATCGCGTAGCTCGCCGCGTGCGACTTGTTGAAGGAGTAGTCGGCGGCACTCTCCATCGTCCTCCAGAGGCGGTCGGCGACGGCCCGGTCAGTGCCGGAGGCAGCTGCGCCCTCCATGAACTCGTCCCTCAGCTCCTCCATCTTGTCGCGGAGCTTCTTGCCGATCGCCTTGCGCAGGTCATCCGCCCGGGCGGGGTCGAATCCGGCGATCCTGACCGCGATCGCCATCAACTGCTCCTGGTAGACGAGGCACCCGTAGGTCGCCTCCGTTATCTCCCTGAGGCGCTCGTCCTCATAGAAAACGGCCGAGGGGTCGGCCTTGCCCTCTGCGTAGCGGGGTATTTCCGACATCGCACCCGGCCGGTAGAGGGAGACCAGGGCGATGATGTCGTCGAACCCGGTCGGCACGACCTTCTTCATCGCCTCTCTCATGCCGTCGGACTCGAGCTGGAATACCCCGGTCGAATCCCCGCGGGCGAGCATCTCGTAAGTCTTTCGATCGTCGAGGGGTATCTCGGTGATCTCGATCTCTTCCCCGCGGGAGCGCCGGATGATGTCCAGCGCATCGTCGATCACGTCGAGGTTCCTGAGGCCCAGGAAATCCATCTTCAGGAGGCCGATCCGCTCCACTGGGCCCATCGGGTACTGGGTCACCGTCTTGTACTGGCGGACCGGCTTGCCCGATTCGTCCCTGACGGGCTGGGCCGAACGGTCCTCGACCAGCTGGAGGGGGACGACCTCCTTGAGCGGAGTTCCGGAGATGACTACGGCAGCGGCGTGGATCGAGGTGTTGCGGATCTTCCCTTCCAGCCCCCGGGCAGTGTCGATCACCTTGCGGGCGTCTTCCTCTGCGTCGTAGGTCTCGCGCAGGTCACCCCCGGGGGCGAGGCAGTCCTCGAAGGTCGGGGAGCGCCCCATTACGGGCTCCGGGATCTGCTTGGCCAACTGGTCGCCGAACTGGTAGTCGAAACCATGGACCCGGGCCGCGTCGCGAATCGCGGCCCGCGGGGCCATCGTGTTGAAGGTGATGATCTGGGCGACCGAGTCCTGGCCGTACTTCTCGGTGACGTACCTGATCACCTCGTCCCTGCCCCGGACCGAGAAGTCGATGTCGATGTCGGGCATGCTCCTTCGGCCCGGGTTGAGGAAGCGTTCGAAGAGGAGGTCGTGCTCGAGCGGGTCGATGTCGGTGATCGCGAGGGCGTAGGAAACGATCGAGCCGGCCGCCGAGCCGCGCCCCGGTCCGACCGAGATCCCCTGTTCCCTGGCGTGGCGGACGAAGTCCCAGACGATCAGGAAGTAGGACGGAAAACCCATTTCCGAGATCACCGCGAGCTCGGTCTCCATCCGCTCGATCGCATCGGCGGGGGCTGGGTCTCCATATCGCTCCCGAAGACCCTCGAATGCGACCTCCCGGAGGAACTCGCCGGGATCGGAACCGTCCGGAGTCGGGAAGTCCGGCACGAGCACCTGTCCGAGCGGAATCTCGATCTCTGCTCGCTCGGCGATCTCGAGCGTCGAGGGCACTGCCTCCGGCCATTCGGAGAAGGCCTCGACCATCTCGTCTGCGTCCTTCAAGTAGTACTCGTTGGTGTCGAAGCTCATCTTCGGCTGGTCGAGCGTCGACTTTGTCTGGACGCACAGCAGGGCCCGGTGGTTGTCGAAATCCTCCCTGGTCAGGTAATGGACGTCGGCCGTGGCGATCAGGGGGCGTCCGACCTCGCGGGCGGCCTTGGCGATCTCCTGATTCGCGAAGTCCTGGTCTTCGATCCCGTTCTTCTGGACCTCCAAATAGACCTGTTCCGGGCCGAAAACCTGAATCAGGGCATCGAGGTGTTCACGGGCCTCGTCCGGCCTGCGTTCGACGATTCGGCGAACGAAGCGCGACTGCAGGCAACCGGTGAGGGCTACGACGCCTTCCGAGTAGCGCTCGAGCAGCTCGAGATCCGTGTGGGCCTTCCCTTTGTTGAAGCCCTCCAGGAAGGCATCGGAGCTCAGGGCCACCAGGTTCCGGAACCCGACGTTGCTGATCGCGAGGAGGGTGAGGTGGTTCCGCTCGTACCTACCTGCCTCCGCGAGGGCTCCCCGGTCGTCGACGAAGTAGGCCTCCATTCCGAGGATCGGCTTTACCCCCTGTTCGATGCATGCCGAGTACATATCGACGGCGCCATTCATGACGCCGTGGTCGGTGAGGCCGAGGGCCGGCATCCCGAGCTCGGCTGCGCGGGCAGCCATCTGGTCGATGTTGCAGGC